>NC_007614.1:0-318424 GCF_000196355.1 Nitrosospira multiformis ATCC 25196 | reverse complement strand
TGGAGGGTGCCAGGGAAACGATAGCACGCTTTCGTCCCCTCGTTTTCATGGAGCTTGACCTGGACAATCTGGAGCGTGCGGAACGCTCTCCTGAAGAGGTTCTCCAGTACTGGAAGTCCTTGAACTATGAGGTTTCCATCATTCTCCTGACAGGAGAAACCGTGCCGGTCACAAGCCCGAAAGAATTTGGATTACACCAGAACCTGCAATGCCGTCCCTTTTAGCGGTCTGAGAGGGGCCCTTGCCTCTCACCACGATTTCTTATGACAGAGAAAAAAACAATGCTGGAGAAACTGAAAAAACTGATGCATCACTTCACTCTCTCCCTGGATGACATCAGCGTCGAAACAAGCCGCGCCCGTCAGCTTTCCATTCGCACCGAGATCGATCGTCTGCGAAGCAATGAGCGTTACAAGGAGCCAAAAAGCCTGATTCCTTTCGGGGGGAAAATATATTCGCAAAATGATGAAGACGGCATCATTCGGGAAATATTCAACAGAATTGGTACAACCAATAAGGTTTTTGTGGAATTCGGGATCGGAAATGGCCTTGAAAACAATACGCTTGCCCTCCTTTTTGAAGACTGGCAAGGTTTGTGGATCGATGCCTCGTCCGATTCGATAACCAGCATACGCAATCATTTTTCAGAAATCATAGGAAGCGGCAAATTGGCTGTCGTCGAGTCTTTTATCACGAAAGCAAATATTGATAACCTCATTGCAACGAACGTAAAACACCGCGAAATTGATCTGCTATCGGTGGACATCGATGGGAATGATTATCATGTTCTTCAGGCCATCTCCTGTATCACCCCACGGGTGATCGTGATTGAATATAACGCCAAGTTCGCGCCGCCCGTCCTGTTTTGCATGGATTACACCGAAACCCATATGTGGACGGGGGACGACTGTTTCGGCGCCTCCTTGAAATTTCTCGAAACAAATCTGAATAAAATGGGATATTGCCTTGTAGGTTGCAACTTGACCGGAGCAAACGCTTTTTTTATCAGGAGAGAACTGGTTACCAATAAGTTTCTGGAACCTTTCACAGCCGAAAACCACTTTGAACCTGCACGGTATTATTTATCCGGCTACGCTTCGGGGCATACCCCCACTTATGAGACCCTTGCGCGCTCGCTGACCATGCGGGTTAGCTGACGGGCTCTATCCGGAGTGATCCCGGAATCCATGCGGCAATAAATGGATTGATGAGGCAGGCGCAGATATCAATCGGAGGACGCCGGTTGGTTACCACTTTGTGGAGATGATATTGAATTTCACTAAAAACAACCCCGAATCGTACCTCAGTTTCCTGGTCGTGAAATCCGTTCTGTTCTGGCTGGTCGCCATACTCGCCAGTATGACGATCCTGACCCATATTGCCCAGGTTTCCGGTATCACTTTCAAGATATATGCGAGGCTGGGTCTTTTCCTAACGCTCGGAATGTCCCTGCTGGCATGGAATTTTTTTCGGCGCCAGTACGGGCAGAGGGTTCTGCAGGATCTCGGAACTTTATCGTTTCTGATCCTCACGGGTCTCGGCGGCGCTTTTATCTCCAGCTTCTTTCACACGGGGGCCGGAAAAGTCAGCTTCGATCTTTTTTATTACGTTCCCAACGCTGTTTACTATCTCCAAAACCCGGATTTACCGATGGGTTTTGCAATTCACTTTATGGAGGCAGGGAGCGAGCCCATCACCTCCTATTTCGGCGCCACTTCCCTTCCGTATGAATACACTCTCGGGGTATTAGCATACTTCCTGAACATTCCTTACCTGTCGGCTTTTTTCCTGGTTTCCCCCGCTCTGCTCGGCTTTCTCATTCCATTAACCCTGTTTTATCTTGTCGCTCAATTTGTTGATCCAAAGCCGGCGGCGGTGGGCGCTCTGTTCGCGGTTGCCATCATTCTTCTTCTCGGGGAAACGCCTCGAACACCGGGTACCTGGTCATTTCCCAATGTTTTTATCGGAAAGGTTTTTTTCCTTTCGACAGGAATACCCCTGTTTGCGGCCGCCACTATCAATTTCTTTCGAACTTACTCCCTATCCGACTGGATGCTGACTTTTGCGGTTACCACCGCCATGGTCGGCGCGACGAGTTCCAGCATGGCGCTTCTTCCAGTCCTGACCATAGCGGTTGTTATCGCCTGTGCTGCGGCAAACGAAGGGAGCTATAAACAATTCCTGAAAAACGCGATAACGTATGCATTCAGCTTGAGTTATCTGGTCCTCTATACCTTGCTGATGTTTTTAAACTTCCACTCCGATTTAAGTGCAAACAGTCCCGTCAATGAAGATTTTCCTGTCACTTTTCTGGGGCATGCGGGGTTCTTTTTTGAAAAATCAGGCCCGGCGACACCGCTTGCCTTACTTGGCGCAACGGTATTGGGACTATTGATGACTTCGGGCAAGACCCGCCGCTTCCTGCTGGCGTGGATTGGGGCCGCCCTTGTCCTATTCCTGAATCCGATTGTTTCCCCCTTCATTATCAAATACCTGACGACCCCCAACATTTACTGGCGAGTGTTTTATGTCTATCCATTGCCACTCCTGTTGGGTCTGACCGGAGCCGGACTGTATGAATACGTGGAAAAATATTCCAGAACAGTCCGGCTTGCTTTCATCTCGGGCACAGTTTTCCTGCTTTTCATCGCTCATTTCGTCCCCTTTACCACCTCTGTCCTGTACTTGAGAACCGAATTCGGATGGCCACGTTATAAACTGCCTGCACGGTTCGAAAAGGCGGCGTCAGACGTGATTGCAGTTGTACCGCCGGGACCCATGCTCGCCCCACTGCCTGTCAACGGCATTATTACCATGCTAAGCGGAAACTATCCGCAAATGCGTGTTTTCACTGACGCAGAGAGGGTATGGTTTAGGGAACGGGGTCTTGGTACAGAAATCGACCAGCGAATCTGCGCATCCGAATTTGTGAATGGCGATGAACCGGATTGCTTACCCGCATTTCAGACTCTGCTCGAGTATGAAAATCTTCGTTCCGTCGTTATTGCTAAAAACACCGCCGCTGATCCCAGGGTGCAGAACGCCTTGACCCGGAATGGCTTTGCAAATTCCAAGGAAATCGGAGATCTGCTGGTCTATTGGAGATAACTCCCCGATATAACGCACCGATAACTGATGACAGGGGCGAAGCTCACGACTCATTTGGCAGATGAGCAAGTCCCCCATTACGGCCCAGAAACAACCGTATGGTGTCATCCAGCAGTTTTCCGTAGAAGATCCGCAACGTCAAGAAATAAACAAGTGCGCCAAAACTGATTTCGATAAGTAATGTGATAAGGTTGGCACTACTGCCAAATGCGTCGCCCAAGGCTATTTTTGCGCCCATCAGGCACGCCGCCATCACTGTAGAAGCGGCTATGGCGGGGCGAAGGCTCAGCGCAATCCCTGTAAAGGACGTGTGCAGAACTGCCTTGCTCATGCCGATAGTCAGAAAGACGACGATCAGTTCGGTCACCACCATGGCCATCACCAGCCCCATCACTCCGTAATGAGCACCCACCAATATCAGCGGCAATAAGATAATCAAGGCGAAAACAGCAGACTTCAACGAAAGATCGGCTCGTCCCATGCTTGCCAGTACCGGCCGGAGAAAAGATGTCGTCATCCTGAATGGCATCACGGTGGACAATAATGCGAGCGGCAAAGCCACTGCCGCCCATTTGTTACCCAGCACCGTAGCCACGAATTCCTGTGCGATGCAGGCCAGCCCTATCATGACAGGAAACAAGGCCAGCGAAACAATACCAAGAGATTTACTCAAATAGTACGTTGCCACCCCGGGCTGATCCTGGAATTTGGAAAATGCGGGAAAGATAATGGGATTAATTACCGGCATTATCTTGGCGAGCGGCAACAGCGCAAACTGAAAGGTAACGGCAAAAATACCGAGTAATTCCGCGCCCAGAACAGGACCGGCAATCAGGGTGGCAAGCTTGTCAGTGACGAGCACGACTGCCCCGCCCAAGGACAAAACGCCGCCGAAGACCATCATGGCGCGTACAGCCGGGAAGTTCAAAGAGGGCATGATGAACCAGGGCTGCAGGACCATCAATATAATTGCGAGAAGAATCCGGTTGATCAGCACCCCCGATACCAAGGCCCAGACTCCCCAGCCGAGAATTGCAAGCACCAGTGTCGCTACAGCGGCGCTTATGTTTGCAATAAACTCGGCCAAAGCGCGCAGCTTGAATTTCAGATTACGATCCAGCAGTGCGTTGGGAATGACCCGAAACGGTGCCAGGATAAAAACGAAGGCCAGCACCTGAGCCAGCGATTCAAGACGAGGTTCATCAAAATAAGCAGCCATCAGACTGCCGCCAAAGAAATAGACGAGAAAAAGGAGTCCGTTGATGATCAGCAGCGAGCCGAAGACACTGCGCAATTCCTCCTGCTCGATCGTTTTCCACCGGACCAGGGCCAAGTCGAGGCCAAACGTGCTGAGTAGCATGAGGAGTTCGAGTGGCGCTTCCAACATGGCATTGAGTCCGTAATCCTCCGGGCGGATGAAGCGCACGACGATGATGGTACTGAGCCAGCTGACCATTTGGCCGGTCACCCGGAGCATGGCCGACCAGCGGGCGCCGTATAACACCTTGGCGGTAATATCGGACTGATGTTGCTGCTTATCCATCGGTTTGCACTGCTGAAAGAGTGTTTCCTGCCATCATTCCAAGTAATCGAACTGAAGTCTCATCAGGCGGAGGAATTGACGGTAGCGATATGCGAAATATCTGTAGAGAAGTGAAACTTATTGCAATGTTTTTCAAGCCCCGGCGATTTTACTTATCACATAACGAAACTTGCCGGATTTTTCTGCTGGAATTTCAGTTGTCTCCTCGATCAGAACCTCAACGGATTGCCCAAGCCGCGCCTTGAATTCTTCCTCGATTTTTGCAGTGATCTCCCGATCGAGCTTTGCCCCGGAAACCACCCATATATGGATAAGGTTCAGACTCTCCTGGATGATTTTGAAATGACTGATCTGCGGCAATTCTCGCAGGATGTATATCAAGGCCAGACCATGCATGACCGTCCCATCCTGGGCGACGACAAAATCCGTGCTGCGACCCTGAATTTCGCGGAGAAGGGGAAGGCCTCGCCCGCAGCGACAGATTCGATCATCCAGTATTCCTATATCCCCCGTGCGATAGCGAATGAACGGAAATTCTGCGGTAGAGAGATGAGTGACTATGATTTCTCCTGCTTCGCCACAGGGTAGCGGGACCCCCTGTCGATCCACGATCTCCACGATAATATCCTCTGCCGTTATGTGCATGCCACCCTCCGGGCATTCATGGGCGATGAAACCCGCATCGCGTCCTCCATAGCCATTGGCAACAGGACATCCAAAGGTTTTACTGATCTGCTGTCGCTGTTCATCGTAAAGTCGTTCCGAAGTAACGAATGCCACGTTGATACCCAGGTCGTCCATTCGCTGTCCTCTTGCCTGCGCATGGCGGGCAATATGGGACAAGGCCGAAGGGTAGCCGAAAAACATTCTGGGGGGCGCGGCGCGCAGTTCGCCCAGGAAGCGATCGAGCTTTTGCTCCGACATTTCGAACGCCGGAAACAACCTTGTTCTGAGCAGCCGATCACGAAGCATGCGAAGACGATCCTGCGCCCCGAGTTCGATGGGAGAGCCCCAGACCACCATCTCAGGATCGCCGATATCCACGTCCCACCAGCGTGTGGCACGCCACTTTGCCGCCACATCATGGCTGACGCGCTCCCTGCCGATATAAAAGGTGAGCGGTTCTCCGCTCGACCCTCCAGTGTTGAAAGAGCGCAGGCTTCTGGCTTTTTGGGACTTCAATGCCTCCGTATCGGCGCGGATCGCAGGTTTATCGAGAAGCGGCAAGCGCGCCAGATCGGCAAGGCTGGACACCTCGGCTGCCTTGAAGCCAATCTCCGCAAATATTCGGCGGTAATAAGGTACGTGCGCTTCTGCTTCAGCCAGCAGATGGCGCAACTTCAACAGCTGCAAGTTCTCCAGGCGCTCCCGATTCCACCATTGAGACAGCTCCAGCGCCTTGCGTACCGATACCGTGGAGTGATCCTTGAGGCGCTCTTGCAGCGGAAAGAGAAGACCCGATACAAGCGATGTATACCAGTCCCTGTTTTTCATTTATCAAAGCTTTCAGCGTCACTCAACAGGATCTGTCTGGTGCGGCAAGAACCTGCTCATAGACACGGAACAGGGGGACGCGCACGTTCGGCCAGGTGTAGCGCTGCACGCATTCCATACCCGCCTCGATCAGACGCCGGGTCCTGGCTGCATCATTGAGCAGCCGCAGAACTGCATTGGCCATCGCCTGGGGGTCGCGCGCGGGTACGAGCAAGGCGTTCTTTTCATGCTCAACGAGATAGGGGACACCCCCCACGTTCGTACTCACCACCGGGACGCCGCTTGCCAAAGCTTCAAGTATCGATATAGGCATATTATCGGCGAGGCTCGGATTGAGCATCACACTCGCGCTGCGATAGATTGCAGCCATGCCTTCGTTGTCCACGCGCCCGGTGAATGTCACGGCCCCCCCTATGCCCAATGCGAAGGCAAGTTGCTCCAACGTGTGCCGCTCCGGGCCGGATCCGGCCAAGGTGAGCTTCGCAGCGGGGAAGGAGCGTCTTACGATGTGAAAGGCGCGCAGTGCAGTCTCATTGTCGTAAATCGGCTCCAGATTGCGGGTGACGATGATATGGGGAGAGTCAGGTCCGGCTTCCACCGTGGAGGTATCGGACCGCATTCCTGCTCCGAAGCGGCTCAGGTCGATGATATTGGGAACGATACTGGCCGAAAAGCCGCGTTTGCCGAAAACCCCTTCCAGAAACCCGGAAGGAACGATAATTGCATTTGCTCTTGACAAGCTCGGCTTTACCCACGAAAAGGCTTTATCAAAGAAGGAGTCCGCCTCGCCTCCCCGATAATTGATAATCACCGGCTTACCCCTGAGCCGTGCAATCCAGATGGCGGGAGCAGCAAACAAGTGCCACGACCAGCCGGAATTGGCCATCACGTGAAATAATTGAACTCTGCCGGCGGAAAGCCACAGTTGGCTGACATAGGACAGCAGGCGGAAGCCCGCCCTGATCCCCTTGAATCTTCCAATCCAGCCAGGCCGGTAGGGACGATTGACCTGAATCAGCTCCACCTCAACATGCTCTTCTCGCAGGAGTCCTGCCAACTGCAACGTCTGGTTGGCCATTCCCCCTGAAGGAGGAGGCAGAGGCCCGACCAATCCAATGCGCAAGCCAGCTTTCATGACGATGCTTTCCTTGAAAGGAGAGTGCGATAGATCTCCTTATAGCCGGCCACGCTGCCAGCCCAGTTGCGCTGGGTTTCGACAAAATCGCGCGCCCCGGCCCGAAGGGTATCCCAGGTATCGGTGCTGGATATGAGATTCAATATCCGGGCTGCCAAGGCGTCGGAATCGCCAGCCTTGAAAAGCACTCCGGTTTTTCCATCCTGGATGAGCTCGAGATGTCCGCCTACATCTGAAGCGGCAACGAGCCTTCCTTGCGCCATGGCCTCCAGCGGCTTGAGGGGCGTGACCAGGTCTGTAAGGCGCATGGGCAATCTCGGATAAACGAGAATATCGATCAGATTGTAATAGCGCCGAACCTGATCATGGGGAACGCGGCCCGTGAAAATAACCTTGCCTTGCAGACCCCTCCGGGCTGTAAGAGATTTTAATTCGTCTTCCTGAGGCCCTCCTCCCACCAGAAGAATGCGGATGTCGGGATTTGCCGCTAACATACGGGGCAGTGCGTTGAGCAGTACAGTCAATCCTTCATACGCGTAAAACGAGCCGATGAAGCCGAGCAACACCTTGCCCTCCATCCCGAGTGCGTTTGCAAGTTGCAAATCCCCGCGCTCGCTCATCCTGAAAGTTTCGAGATTGACCGCATTGGGAATGACAGTTACCTTTTCTGACGGAATACCCCGCTTGAGGATGTCGCCGCGCAGCCCCTCACAAATCGTGGTTACTGCATCAACATGCCTTAACGCGTAACTCTCCAGCTCACGGGTGAGACGATATCGTGCGCCCCATTCGCGATGAGTGCCGTGATCTACGGCCGCATCTTCCCAGAATGCCCGGACTTCGTAGACGACAGGAATACCCGATCTCCGCCCCACGCGCAAGGCAGGCAAAGCGTTCAGGACTGGAGAATGCGCGTGCAGGATATCCGGTTCGACAATCTTGACCACCTCAGTCAGGCGATGGGTAAGAGCCTCCATGACAGCCAGCTGATTCAAGACGGGCAGCCGTGCCCTCAGTCCTGACGGGGCTGGGGTACGATAAAAATGCCATCCTTCCACGCACTCTTCCAGCACACTGCAATTTTCCTGCTTCGATCCGGTCAGATGAAAGGTTTCCCACCCCAGGTTCCGTTGTTCATTCAGAATCGAAAGCGTTCGGAAAGTGTAGCCGCTGTGCAGGGGAATGGAGTGATCAAGGATATGCAGAATTCGCATCAATTTTTTGCAGTGCGGTCAGGTCCAGCATGGCTTAACGGAAGATTTACGCGAAACTCCAGTCAGGAACATATAGGAAGCCGCGCCAGATGACTTATGCAAAGAATATGGAAACTGGAACGTGACTTTTTCATAACTCGGCCGCGACATGCTGAATGACTTCGTTCTGGTATTCCTCCAGGCCCAGCCATAGCGGCAGCCTGACCAGCCGGTCGCTCAACTCTCGTGTCCGCGTTAATGCGCCTGACTTGCGGCCCCACTTTTCCCCCATGGGAGAGCTGTCAAGAGGAACGTAATGAAAAACTGTTCCTATTCCCTTCTGCCGGAGAGCGTTGATGAAAGCGGTGCGCCTGTCCAGGTCGGGCAACAGGAGATAGTACATATGGGCGTTGTGCATGCAATCAGAAGGAATGGTCGGACGATGGATCTTCCCCTGTTTTTCCAAAAGTTCGAAATTAGCGTGGTAGACGTCCCAGATATCGAGACGGCGTTGCGT
The DNA here is from genome assembly GCF_000196355.1 of Nitrosospira multiformis ATCC 25196. NCBI lineage: Bacteria > Pseudomonadati > Pseudomonadota > Betaproteobacteria > Nitrosomonadales > Nitrosomonadaceae > Nitrosospira > Nitrosospira multiformis. The sequence continues at coordinate 309,434 of NC_007614.1, read as the reverse complement.
GATTGCATCCGCCTCCTCTATCTGAGCCCAGAGAAAGGCAGCAATGAGTTCACTGGGAAGATAGGATGAGCCGAAATCCACCCAGGTATACTTATCCACCTGCCCACGAAAAAACTGACTGCGATTGGTACCTTTTTCCCTGATTATTTCCGCTTGCTCCGCAAAGCGTGCGTCGTTCACCAGCAGAGCTCCCCCTTCCCCGGAAATGATGTTCTTGGTCTCGTGGAAGCTCAGCGCTGCGAGATGGCCGATACTGCCCAGCGGTCTGCCCTTGTAGGTTGACATAAGACCCTGGGCTGCATCCTCGATCACGAACAAACCATACCGTTCGGCGATGGACATGATGGCATCCATCTCGCATCCCACTCCCGCGTAGTGAACAGCAACGATCGCTTTGGTTTTCGGGGTGATGGCAGCCTCGATCAGGGTTTCGTCGATATTGAATGTATCAGGCCGGATGTCCACGAATACAGGCACGCCCCCTCTCAATGCGAACGCATTGGCGGTGGAGACGAAAGTATAGGAAGGCATGATGACCTCATCGCCGGGTCCGATCTGCGCAAGAATGGCCGCCATCTCCAGCGCAGCCGTGCAGGAATGCGTCAGCAACGCTTTTTTACACCCGATCCGGCGTTCCAGCCACGCATTGCATTTCTTCGTGAAAACCCCGTCGCCGGCCAGATGTCCGTTCGCATGAGCCTGGCTGACATACCATAGCTCCTTCCCGGTCATATAGGGTTTGTTGAACGGTATTTGCATATGGTGATTACGCCCCTGCTGGTTTTCGGGCAATCAGCAATCGCGACCCGCCCATCGGAAATGAGACTCGCCCGCGAATCATCAGACGTTCCAGATCAAGGATTCCCTCGAGAATCGTGTTTACCCATTTTTTGATCCTGAACTCCTGTGTCGGGTCATAGTTCTCGACAGGTTTGCGTTTGGACAATCGCGATATGAACATCAGAGGTAACAGCAGCGATACAAACGATGTCGCCTTTTCCACCCGAAATCCCGCCTTTTCCACCTTATCCTGCAGTTCCTGAGCTTCATAGCGTCGAACATGACACGCATGCTCATCCTGCTGACTCCACAGGAAACGGTGTTGGGGCACGGTGACAATCATACCTCCCCCGGGTGAGATGGCGCGAAACATTTGCAACAATACCTGCGAGTCTTCCTCAATGTGTTCAAGCACATCAAAAGCACCGATGACATCGAATTCGCTATCAAAAGGAATATCGCGGGCATCCATTTGAAACAGTGTGGCGTTCCTTGCGCGATCTGCCGCGTGACTCAAGCCCGCCGAATGAATCTCGCTTCCACTGATTTCGAGACGGGGATTGTCCTGTGCTATGCCCGACAGCACAAATCCTGTTCCGCAACCGATTTCAAGAAATTTCCTGGCATCCGGGAAAAAACGATGTAACGCCCATATGATGAGTCGATTGCGCGAACGAAACCAGAAGTGCTCCGCTTCTGCTTGCGCCAGCTCATTGAAGTGATGCGGCTGAAATCCTTCATCAGATTTCGCCTGTGCTGGCGCAAAACTGAGAAACCCATCCACCTGCTCGGGGGTCGAGAAGCAAACGGGACATCGCCACCCGGAATCGGTAAATCTGGCGCTGCATGACAAGCAGATTTTCAACCCCGGCTCCCGACTGCGATGCCGAGGATAATCAAACCCAGACCGAGCATTTTCGGCATCGTGATCGCTTCATGGAACAGCAGATTGCTCAAAACAATTACAAATACGAAATTGAGGCTCATGAAAGGGTAACCATGGCTCAGCTCCAGCTTAGTCATTGCTGCCATCCAGGTCAGCGATGCAAGGAATGCAGCCAGGAAACCGCTGATGACCCAGGGATTGAGCACGAGCCGGGCCAAAAACAATATCTTGTCCGACGCGCTCGCTGGAAATTCACCGGCACCGATGACCTGCCACTTAAGCACGATTTGTCCGTAAACGGTAAAGACAATCGTAAGAAAAATATAAAAATAACTTATCATTTATCGTTGTTTGAGTCGACGTTGGCGCGCCATCCCCATATGTAATAGGGCGCCTCCGGTCCGGTATGAAACAGTAAATCCAATATGGTAACGGCATGTTCAAAGGGAGGGTGAGATTGCGGATATTCCGGGTAGCCGCCATAATCCTTCCACACCAGTTCGATGCCGATCCGGGAAAAATGCGCTTCATCGATATAGCTCCTGGCAGCTGGCCCCGAAACGTAAAGCGAGGCAGCCGCCTTGGTTAGCAGATCGACTATGCGCGCCTGTTTTTCCCCTGTGGCTCTATAACGGCGCGAATCTGCAAAAATCGTGGTAATGCCCAGGAATTGATGCGAAATTTGTTCGATGAGATATTGATTCAGCTGAGAGAGATGGTCCCATCGCCTGCCCAGATAGACATCCTCGAAAAACGGCCGGTAGCGTTCGAAATAAGGCGTCTTTCCATAGTTGTGCCGCAATGTTTCCCAATGTTTCGATTGCCACCTTGGGTCGGTAAACTCGACTTCGCAGATCAAATGCTGCCGGGTACCGTTGGTAGGCACCGTTAGCCAGTCCACCCCGCGGGGAGTTTTGATCCTGTTTCGGTTGCGCCAGTCTCTCAAGGTGTACTGCACGTCGTCGTAGAAAATGAACAGGTCGACGTCGTGAATGAGATCGAAGTAGCCTTTCCAGGGGATGTAATTGGATTGCAGGATGGCAACTTTATTGTGCCTGGCTTGCATGATATGGCTCTGCTAGAGCAAGGATTGCAGCCGATGGCTGGGTACGCCAGCTTCCTGGCTGGGTGCAGTGAGGTACGCGGTATTCTCGTCAGTACTGGCGGTGACCAGAGCACCCGCACCGAGCAGAGTGCGCTCCGCCAGAGTTATCTTGTCGCGTAGGGTTGCGTTTACACCGATGAAGCTGTGAGCACCTATCTTTACATGACCCGAGATGACTGCGTGAGCAGCGATGAAGCAATGGTCGTCAATTTCGACGTGATGACTGACAAGACTGCCGCACCAGATGATGACATTGTTGCCTATTCGCACGAAGGGCTGAATTACGTTTCCCTCCATGATGAAACAGTTCTCGCCGACGATCAGATCGGGCCAAGTCACGCTTCGACTGCTGACATATGTCGCCAGCCGGTAGCCACGGGATTTGGCTTCCACGCATTTTTCGGCTCTGGCCCGATTTAGTCGGGTATAGCCCAAGGCCACAAACATATCGTATTCCTCGGGCGCATAGCGCGTATCTACCTCATCAAAGGCAAGCACCGGTAGCCCCATGCATTGATTTTCCCGGAAATGGGTGCGGTCTACGGTAAAAGCAGCGACGCGGCGGGGGCTATCATGGGTAAAGTAATAGCAGGCCAGCTGGGCCAGTTCTCCCACGCCGAAGATGACTAAAGGCCTATCGGACTGACCATTCATGAATGCTTGGTCCGCAAAGCGTCCACTAAAAGGTGCAGGCTGTTTAGATCGGCTATTTCCTTGTCACTGAACTCGATGCCGAATTCCTCCTCCAAGGCCAGTATCAGATTCATGTGCTTGAGTGAGTCCCACGCGGGAAGATTCTTACGTGAAATGTCCGGAGAGATATCTTGCGGTGCGATTTGCAGGACTTTCGCCATAACGTCACGGGTGCGATTCTCTATATCAGACATATCAATGCCTACTCTCTTTCAATATGAATAAAGCTCGGTGGATCGATCTCTGGCATGGCGGCCTGCAAACGATAGCGCCGGTATCCTTCCGCTTGTTCCAGCAGAGCAAAACCAAGGGTACTCCAGAAATCCGCTACTTGACTGTTCTTTGCTGTGGACAGGTATTCTGCTTCCCAGGCGAGGATTCCCCAATCCGCTACAACACGCCGCATGCACTCCAGAACAAAGGCTATCTCAAGGCGGCGGCCTAGCGCTCTGCAACTCATCAAAAGGGAATCGACCACGGCGGTCTCTTGGCGGCGTTGGACTATAAATACGCCTACCAATCCAAGAGAGCCAAAACGGTCGCTGGCGGATAAGGTATAGACACAGGCGTCCTTGGATGAGCGAAACCGTGCAATATCGTGGTCGGAATAGCGCCGGGTCGTTAAATTGAACTGATTCGTTTTCTGGGTCAGCTGTACAACCCGCATTGCCTCCCGGTCGGTTGCAACTTGAATATTCACCACCAATTGCAACGATAAAAGATAGCTCTCCAAATCCGGATGCTGATTTCGTTCGGCTTTGCGCTGCGCTTCGGTCTGATAAAGGCTGGTTCGCAGTTTATCCTCTTGGCTGGTTATCAACGTATCGAACAGTCCATCTCGCTGTAGCAATGCCGGGTATTCATAGAGCCTGTCCGGCACTTGCAAGGTTGTCACTTGAGGAAGTACCTGTCGTATTAATTCCAGCTCTCGCCGATTGTCATCCACGAATACAAAAGCATCGAGACCGAGATTCAGCTCCTTTGCCAACTCGACCAAGTTGGCAGCCTTGTCGTCCCAGTTGATCCGGAAGCCGGACAGGTGGTTGCGCTTGAGCAGGCTCCAGGGATGCTTGTCGAGGACATCGAGCACGTCCTGTTCGTTGTTCTTCGAACAAAGCGTTATTAATACGCCACGTTCGGCCAATTGGAGGACAGTCTTCTGAAAATCGTAATACGCCCGCCCTGGATAATCATGACCATCCAGATGGATACCTTCAATGCCATCCTCTCCGACAACGCCGCCCCAAAGCGTATTATCACAATCCAGGACCAGGCATTTCTTGGTATGCCCCTTGAGGGCAAGCACAACTTTCGTTAATTCCCGCGCCAGGGCATCGAGAAAGGATCGTTTGAATGGGGCCTTGGAAATATACCAGTACCGGTAGTCCATGGCCTCGGCCTCGCCAATACGGTGGGCAAGCCGGTCCCAGTCCATTATACAGAAACGCGGGCTGTGCTCACGGACAAAGGTCCGGACAAAATCATTAAGTCTGATGACCTCGCTCGCAATGTCCTGAGCCGCGATGAGTGTGCCAGTCTCCGAGCGAAAGGGAACGATGAACGTATTGAGGCTGATGGTGGGGGCGTCGCTGGCCGCCAAGGCGTCAAAAATAGTACTCAACTCCTCCCGGCAATGGGATGCGTTCCACCCGGGGAGACCGTAATGCGGATCCAATTCCTCAAGCATAAACGCCGTTACTAGAAGATCTGGACAATATTTGACCAAGGGTGAGTCGGGTAATATCAGATCCTGACGGATGGATCCATAACCTCCAAAGATCAGCTCAGGCCGCAGTCCCATCCTCAACATGTGGTAGCGCAGATAAGGCTCAATTCCTTCCAGCGTTACGTTGCGTAAGAAACCGAAGCGATATGCGGGAGCCGTAGAGGACATTGCGGCATCCATGGTATCGGAGGTACTGATAAGATCCGACAGGGTCGGGGGAATATCCCCGGGGAATGAGGAAACTGCTGTAAACACTTTTCTCCGATATCGTCAACGGGATTCCAGCAATTCGATTATGCCAAAATCCTTAATCATATAGAAGCTGACCCGTCTGTCATCGAAGAGGATTGCAGGTTTTGGAGGTGATACGCAAATTACGCGGAATCCACCTGCCTTCAAGGCTTCAAGACTGGCTTTGAGATTTTCGGTTTCATAACAGAGATGGTAAATGCTTTCGCTCGCTTGGGTGAGGATTGCATCCAGGGGACCCTGCCCCTCCGCAGGCGCGACCAACTCCACAGTAGGCATGGAAGAATGGGGGCACAGCCAGAGATTCACGTTTTGCAGCGGGTCGTAGACCTGCCTAGCCACTTCATGGCCCAACCCCTTGAGGAACTTAAGCGTCTGCTCCGGCCGTCTGCTGGCCAGACCAAAATGGTGGAAGCGAAGAGCGAACGCCTGCATTGAAAATTGCATTTCCTGTTACGCAGCCAGTTCAGGTTTTTATGATGGCGCTGGACGCCTGTGCTAGCGGAGCTTGCTCGCCTGGATCAGTAAAGAGTTGCATAGCTCGGGATAATCAACGCCTACTTTGAGCATGGCCTGCAAGATTGCTTCGCTGAGATTCAAATCGAGTATCTGTTGCGTCGTGATCGGCTTGAGCAAGAGGCCTTCAACCTTGCGTATCTCCAATCCCTCACCCTCTACCATTTCAACCAGCGATTCCAGAGAGAAATAACGCTTATGGCCGAATTCGAGATCGGCTGAACTTAAAGCATACATGTCGGGAAGCAGGCCGGCAGCATGCCCCAGCCTCCGGTGAAGGGATTCAGCGTTCGGGACGGCAATATAAATGGATCCGCCTGGAGAAAGGAACTGCGCATAGCGTCGTATAATCGCAGCCGGATTGTCCACATGCTCCAGAACAAAACCCATGCCAATCGCATCAAAGCGTTCGTCAGTCTCGAAATCCTCGAAATACCCCTGCGCGATATCAACGCCCTCGATTGCGAAGTGTTCTCTGAAACGGTCAATCATCTCCTGGGAGCCTTCAATCACTTGGTAGCGCTGAAAAGTCTTTGCAAAATATTCGGTGGAGTAACCATGCCCCAAGCCCAGTTCCAACATGCTGCCTGTTTGCGCCATCGCAACGACTCTTTGGGGATACCACTGTAGGGTTAGCCGGTTATCCAGGACATAAGTGCGATCATATGCGGTTGGATCCTGCTCATTTTCCAGGCTCATGAATATCTTCCTTTATTTAAGCAGAAATGGAGCACGAGCTTTTTAATTATCCCTTGCTCTTCATTCTAAATCAGAAGGACGCCGCGTTACTGTCCTGTCAATCGGTTGCAGGTTGATCATCAGCGGTAAAAATATTTCTCACGATATAATTGGGACGGTTCTGCACCTGATTGAACACCTTCCCCAGGTAGATACCAACAAGGCCCATTGCCGTGGTGAGAATACCGAGGCTGAGCATCATCATGGTCATTACTGAAGTGAAACCCATGAGGGTGTCGTCAAACAGTAGCTTTCGCAATACAAGATAGAATGCAAATGAGAAACTCAGCAGGGTAATCACTACGCCTATGTTGAACAGCCAGATCAGAGGCTGGGCGGAGAATGAACTTACTGCATTGATCATCAATCCGATACGTCGCAGGAGAGTATATGTGCTTCTGCCTTCACGCTGTTTCTTGACGACAGGCAGGCCGATCTGCTGAAAACCTGTCCAGCTCATCATACCACCGAGAAAAAGATTCCGGTCGCCCATCTGCAGTAGCGCTTCCACGTAACGGCGCGTCATGATCCGTTCCGTAAGAATGTTTTCAGGAATCTTTACATCGCTGAGCAGGTTGAATCCCTTCCAGAACAGACCGCCGCTGATTTGTTCGAACCGCCCGCCTTTGCGTACGTCCTGATAGCCAAAAACGACGTCGGATTTGGTCTCGCGTAGTTTGGAATAAAACTCTGCCAGCACCAGCGGCGACACCTCCAGGTCGCAGTCGATGAGAAAAACGAGATTTCCCCGTGCATGCCGTAATCCAGCCTGTATAGCAGCGTGATGCCCAAAGTTCCGCGCAAGATCAACCACCACGAGTTGCGGGATGTCTCTCCGGCGTTCGAGCGCGTAAGCCAGGGACTCATCCGGCGAGCCATCATTGACGAGCAATATCTCAAAATGGTCACACTTGATCGCAGACAAGGCTTGCAGGGATTCGGCAAGGAACCGGTCAAGAAACGGCCGCGACCGGTACATGGTGGAGACAATGCTGATTTCCAATGGCATATGATCAGATCCGATTCCTTCATCTTCTGGTGCCCCGGGTCAAATTCTACTTAATTACAGCTTCAAGTGGAGATGATTTAATTTACTTTTCCAGGTGAAGACGTATTGCAATGGGAAGACCTGGAAAGATCGGAATTATCCGCCTCTTTACCGGACGGAGCGCATCCGTCAAGCACGTGCCTGTTCGTCTGGAAACGGTTGCAGCTCTAGAAATCCGATGTTCTGGAGACGTAGGCGTCATACCGTTCCCGGGTCTGATTCACCGTGATCATCACGGCTGCCCACGCTGCATACATGATGGCCCATGGCATGGCCGGAAAATGAAACCTGGGTTGCCCGGAAAAGACCACCGATATCAAGGTCAGGTAAATCATCAGGCAGTATCCCACGAGCACCCACGGCCAAGCGACTTTATCGGGATGCCTTATCAACAGGAAAGCTGCCGCGAACGAGCCCACAAGCAGCAGAGCATAAAAGATCTGATTTATCCACCTCATGGTTCGGAACGCGCCGCTATACTGCTCATAGTACCGGTACCCCGCCTGATAGGCCCACTCCGCTTCGCCATTTCTGGACCACAGATGCCATATCTTCAGAGGGATAAGCTCTACAAACCGCACGGGGTTTTCCCTTATCCAATCGGTTGCCAGCTTCTTTGCGCGCCGGTCAGATTCCACCTGATCCTGAACCGAGAAATTGCGCTGGGCCACCAGCGGATCGTTTTCCTCATAGCCTCCGCTGGCTGTGGGATGATTTCCGGTCAGGAGCGTTGCCCCTCCGTTAGTGGAAATCAGGACGAGCTCCCCGAAAATCATCGTGTTCCGCACCGCCCAGGGGACCAGCACCATAGCCATAGCAAGATAGATTGCAAATCCCTTGATGAGGTGCTGCCTCAGCCTATCCTTTCTCTCGGCGCTGAATACGTGAAAAAGCACCAGCAGACCAGGCAAGAACACTGCTTGCGGTTTGGTCAGCGCGGCCAGCCCGAAGACAATGCCGCAAACCCATATCCATAACCATCGGCTCCTTGTGATGTAGAGGTATACGCCAAGAAGCAGTAAAAAGGTAAAGTAAACCTCGGTTAAGATAAAAGACGTATAAGCTACATGATTCGGATATAGGGTAAGCAGGAGGACGCCCAAGCGGGCAGCGGCTTCGCTCCGGAAAATTCTTCGTGTCAGCTCCAGTTGCAGAAAAAAACTGAGGGCTGCCATAACCAAATTAGCTATCTGCCCTACCAATTGATCCCGACCGAAAAGATAGAAAAGGATACCAAGAAAGCCGGGATAGCCAACCGGCCAATAGGCTGTCGGATACCCCGCTTCCGAATAGCCGCCGCCGCTCGCTATGCCAACCGCTCTGTTGAAGTACCAGCTTGCATCGGAAGTCATCTCAACGGGCACAAAGAAAATCAGGGCTACGCGCAATGCCACGAAAAGTATGAAACACGCCGGCAGGAAAACATGCGAATCGAGGAGCTGAAACAAGGGAGCGGCAATTCTGTGGCGGCGTCGAAAGCGATGGATGCCCTCAATGTTACTTTCTGGATCTGGAAGTGTGTTCAAAACGGGAGATTCAGATAATTAGCCTACTTTTAACCAGGATAAACCCGATATGTCGACAAATCGGTGCAAAGCCGGTCGGGTTGCGTTCAGCTTAATGACGTCCTCCTGAGTAAAGAGCCGAAAACAATTGCAAGCGGCGGTGAAATGGTACCCCTTCCTGTTTACTCAATCCTTGGGTGCAGGAGTATTTTTGAACGTCCAATAAGAATTCAGAAAGTAATTTATGAACATGGCGGGTGCAATACCGACAAGCTGGTGAATCTCCGGAGAGACATCAGGAAACAGAACGGATAGCACTACAAAAGTGGAATAACTCACCCCCAGAGATACGAGAGAAACCATGTTGAACTTCAGACCCTTGACACGGATGTGATCTTGAGACGTGCGCCAGCGAAAGGTCCAGTAGTTATTCAACAGAAAGTTCGTGATAATCGATATTTCGATTGAGATAGGAGAAGCGAGATATTTATTTACATTTGCCTGGAGAAGCAGTGTAAACACGCCAAGATTCACAATAACGCCGGACAGTCCTACTATGGCGAACTTGATAAAAGTCTTTGAGCTGTGGAGACGTATCCACCAGGCGTTCAGGATAAACTCGATGATGTCGGAAATTCCGAGCTTCGACTCACCCTTGGCACGATCTACGAAGTCGACGGGAACTTCTTTTATGACTGCACCGAGAGATACGGCCTTGTGCAGCAGTGCAACCTGGAAAGCGTATCCCTGAACACGAAGATCATCAAAAATGATTTTTCTGAGGAGATTCGTTTTGATCGCCCTGAAACCGGCTGTGCAGTCTCGAATTCTGTACATTCCGGCAACGTAGCGTGCAACGATATTACCGCCCAGGGAATTCATGCGGCGTAGAAACCCCCATTCCTGGGGAATGGAGCCGCCCTTCACATAACGGCTGCCAATCACAAAATCCGCGCCTCCATCGAGTGCCGCCATAAGCCGAGGTACATCTTCGGGTTTATGCGAAAAATCAGCATCCATCTCGAATACGACATCGGCATGAAGCTCATCCATGGCATGAATCATACCGCGGATATAGGCGGCGCCCAACCCTGCCTTCTTTCCCCTCAGCAAATGCACATTCGGATATACCGTCTGCTTGGCCCGAACCACTTCCGCCGTGCCGTCGGGCGAATCGTCATCCACCACAAGGAGGTGCATATCATGAAGAAACTCCCGAGCCTGAACCTCTAGCGCATCAATCATGATGCCAATGTTATCCCGCTCGTTGTAGGTCGGCAAAATCACTACAACTTTTAAAGTTGCCATAGAGTATCCACGGAAAGAGACAATTCCTTAACTGGGTGGGCGGTTCTGGTGCAAAAAGGGCGGGGAGTTATGAGGCTTTGGCTGGTTGAAGGTTCTCAGGATTGTGTGGGAAACTCCATTGCAAGTGCTATCAACGCGGATCATCCACAATCATCCATAGGCAATCAGTAAAAACGAAGTTCCTGGGCCGGAGTTCCCCGGGCGCGCAATAACCGGGGAATGCCTTCGTTCGTTTCGGGGGCTAACGCCCGAAGATCAGTTAATTATTAGTATCCCTGCCAGTAAGCCTTCCCGGCTTCCTGCTCTTCCCTGGATAAGTGAAAATGGCATGCCCTTTAATCCTCGAAGTCGCCCATGAAAGACGGGCATCATTTCCAGGAACTGCTGGCGCGAGCGCTCCATCCAATGCTCTTTCCCTATGATCCATGAATAGTTGGGGAAGGATCCAGAATTCGAAATACTGCGGTTCCTGGTGCGGAGAGAAAACTCGTTATCCGTAGTTGTTTGTCGCCATGCCAGCAGTCAACCTGCGCGCCGACCACGGACAGCCCACCCAATAAGTCCGAGTCCTGCAAGTAAGAGTGCGTATGCCTGAGGTTCAGGAACGGGCCCCGCAACCGGTTTGTATAACCACACAGCGGCATCCCACTTGCCATCGGCCGTTTTTGCGGCCTCATCGAGCGCTATGAATGCCCCAAGCGTGGGATCATATTTCCATTTGCCAAGAACTCCCGTCTCATGATTGCCGAGAGGATGATCCCCGGTAGCGCTTTCTATCTCATGAACCACCCAGGTAGTATGGGAACCAATGTTGCCATCGGCATCTGTAAGGACATTGGCTGACCAGACTGTTCCTCCGCCGTCGCGGCCATCCCAAAGCACGATCGAGTTGTTGGCAGAATCATAATCGATACCGAAATACGGCGTCATCACAAAGTCGCTGCCATCCGCCTTTACCAGGTTTATTCCGATATCCCAGTTGTGATCGGGATTGGCATTGTCCAGATCCCATATTGTCAGATCGGACGCATAGCTGGGCCGCGGGCTGGCGGTTCGGATGTAGAGATTGTGGTCTGTATCAATTGTTCCAGCGCCCTGGTACCCCACCGTGTTCCATGAGCGGCCAACTCTTTCCCAGGTATCCTGGCCGCCACTCCTCACGTCCCCCGCCGTATAGCGGTAAAGCGAAGGAAAACCCGAGGCTGCCATATCCGCTGTGACATAAACGACGTCTTTACCGTTTTCCATGCGATAAGCCGTTGTACCGTCAATATGGGTCGCCGTCGATACGTGTCGGTCGAGCCACATATTGCCCCCTTGCGCTATATGGGTCGTATTCCAGCCCGAGCCGGTAGTACCCCCCACCTTGTTCGGATCAGCCTTTCTTGGATCCCACATAAAAGGTCCCGCCACGCTCACATTAGTTCCATCCGTTTGGAGGAACGCGCCGCCGCCTGGCGCTGCAGCCCCCCCGAATGTAAGGAACATATCATTTGCCGGAAGATAGACATTATTGTCATAGGTATGGGCGGATTGAGGCGCAGCATTGTCGACAATAAAACCCTTCGAATCTATTCTGCTGGCTAAGGAACCTCGGCCCCAACTCCCCGTAGCGCCGTCCCACACATACATTTCGTTGCCCACGTAATTCCCGTGGCCGCCGCCCCATAACAGCAGATCTCCGCGAGCGGAATCCCAGGCAAATGAACTCCATGCACGAACAACCGCGCTCGTCGGGCCAGGAGCTGCATCTGCTCCCGTTGCCCATGCATCGGAAAATAAGTTGGTGCTCGCCTTGACCCACCCGCCTTGCGGCGTTCCTGCCAGCAAGGACGATAACCGTTCGAACGAGGTTTCGGCGTTTACTTGTCCCATACAAACCGGGAAAGAAGCGGCGACGAATAAAACAGGAAGAATCGGACCAGCCGGGCGAACATTGCTCGAGCCCGCTGAATCCTCCCCCGACTTCAGCTTCCTGAATTCCTTCAGTTTTTTCATGTTATTGTTTCCCTGATAAAAGACAAGACGTTCGAAGGTTACAAGAAAATCCATTGAAAAGTAAAGTGATTTTTACCTTCGGGAAGTAACGTCCCGCGACTTGTAGTACCATTAGCGGATTTTTATCCAGGACGGCAAAATTACCGGCGGAAGCAGCAAAAACAGTGACAGGAAGGGAATTTGTATCGCTGTCCAGCCAGCCTATGCTGAAGGAGCAGCGCTTTATAAACGCTTGCACTACCACCGCGGGTTGTCATCTTCGGAAAGATGAAGTGCGCCGTCTCGCAGCCCTTATCCTATTTTCATTTGCCTTCGCACCTCCGGTTCATTTTGAAAACTTCATCTTGATACTCAGGGATTGCAGCAATGACGTCTCCTCAAAAATAAACAGCGCGGAGTAAATATGCAGCATATTGAAGAAGTGAGAAACATCCTATCTGACGTATTGAGCCTCGGGGAAAGAAGAAATTCGCTCAATGCGGATTCCCCCTTGCTTGGGGCCATTCCCGAACTGGATTCAATGGCTGTCGTCAATGTAATCACCGCTCTCGAGGACCACTTCGACATCACGGTTGACGATGATGAGATCAGTGCAAAAACTTTCGAAACTGTCGGCAGCCTGACCCAATTCGTCGAGCAGAAGCTGGCGGAATGAAAATGGATCCCGGCTCGATTCATGCAGAGCCTTTCTTTTTGCAAACCGAGTTGGGACAGCGTTTCTGCCTTTTTCATCAGCCGCATCCAGGCAGGAAATGCCAGGGGACCATTCTGTATGTACACCCCTTCGGCGACGAAATGAACAAAGCGCGGCGGATGGCCGCGGTCCAGGCAAGAGCTTTCGCCGCGATTGGATGGGGAGTGCTGCAAATGGATCTTTTTGGGTGTGGCGATAGCAGTGGCGAGTTTCGCGATGCCCGGTGGGACATCTGGAAGCAGGATCTGGCCCGCGCCCGACTCTGGCTTGAGAGCCGCCTTGCCGTTCCGGTAAGTTTGTGGGGATTACGCCTGGGCGCGCTGCTGGCCCTGGACTTCGCACAAGATGCAGCAAATGCCGTTGACCGCATCATTTTATGGCAACCCGTTATCAGCGGAGAAACCTTCCTGAGTCAGTTCTTGCGATTGCGAATGGCAGGTGAACTATTCTCCACCGTCTCCGAGGAAAAATCGACAGGAACGGCTATGTTGCGCAAGCAAATGGAAGAGGGTGAAACACTGGAAATAGCGGGATACGAGCTTGCACCCGGACTCGCAAATGCAATCGATGGCTTGAAGGCGGCTGAATTGGCCGTTGGAAAAAGCGCCGTCCACTGGTTCGAGATCATCCCTGAGCCGGGGCGTTCCATGACTTCTGCCGGGGCAAAGATAACCGAGAAGTGGAAGCAGAAGGGTGTCGACCTCCACGTCCATCTCATACCGTGCCAGCCGTTCTGGGCGACCCAGGAAATCTCGGAATGTGCCGAACTGATATCGGCAACGACGAGCGTTTTTGCACTGGCCGCATGATGAATTATGAGGAGCGTCCCATCGTTTTTTGCTGTGGGAGCGATTGCCTTTACGGTATTTTAACCTTGCCTGAACAGGCTGCTTCAAGGGGTATTCTTATTCTCGTTGGAGGACCTCAATATCGCGCAGGAAGCCATCGCCAGTTTACCCTCCTTGCCCGCCACTTGGCGGCGAATGGCATACCGGTCTTCCGTTTTGATTTCCGCGGCATGGGTGATAGTGAGGGAGACGCGAGGACTTTTGAAAACGTGAAAGATGATGTCCGCTCTGGAATAGATCGTCTCTTCGCAGAAATCCCTTCCCTGAACGAACTGGTTATTCTGGGACTATGCGATGCAGCATCGGCTGCATTGTTTTATGCTTATCAGGACCCGCGCGTGACCGGACTGGTCCTGCTGAATCCATGGGTAAGAACGGAGGAAGGCTCTGCCAGAGCGTATTTGAAGCACTATTACATTTCGCGCATTTTTGATCGTGAACTCTGGGGCAAAATATGGAGCGGAAATTTCAACTATGCCGCGTCTGCAAGATCACTTTTCGGCACTATTGGTACAGTCGTAGCCGAAAGAGGGGAAATTGCACCTCCCGCTGCAAAGAATAACTGCAAAAGCGGTTGCGAAGCGGCTCCCTTGCCGGAACGGATGTTTCAAGGGCTTGAGCGTTTCCAGGGAAGAGTGCTCCTGATACTCTGCGGCAATGACCTGACTGCTCAGGAGTTTTCCGAGCTGGTCAAAGGTTCACAAAAATGGAAAAAACTGCTGGCTTCTCCACACTTTTCGCGCTTCAGCCTGCCAGAAGCCAACCATACCTTTTCCCGGCGGGAGTGGCGCGATCAGATCGCGCGCTGGACAAAAGAATGGCTTTACTCCTGGTAAAAACCGCTTTGAATTGGCATTTCGGCCAACCGATTTCGGAGAAAACCACTTTCAAAAAATCCTCGTGTCTTGGTTGAACTTGACAACCACTTCCTTCTATCTCGAGAATATTTAAAATCGTTTTAAGAGGCCTCAAGTTCGAATCGAACCGGGGATTAAGGGAATCTCCCTTCCCTCAAGACAGGCTGGACAGAGGTAGAGAGTCGACAGAGCAAGGTAAGCTTGATTGCAAGGAACGCTAATGAAAGTCATACCCGGAATTGCGATATTGGTTATTTCATTGATCGCGCCAGATCTTCATGCAACCTCTTCTGCCTATTGTGGAGAATTGATAAATGTCCATGACTATATAGGCGGGGATAAGCAACTCTTGGGAACTGTTGAGCAACATCACTTTACTTCAAACATAGAAAGCTTGCGCCATGGAAATACCGGAACTCTCGGAGGGGACTTAAGTTATACCCTTATGTTGTTCCCCAACCATCATCGCGCTCTCGCCGCATTCAGTAAGCTCTCATTGAGAGACAAGACTCTAAAACCAGCTGGCGCAAAATATTCCGTTGGATGTTTTTTTGATCGCGCCATTCGATTCAAACCAAACGATGCGGTAGTAAGAATGGTATACGGCGATTATCTGCTGAAAGCTGGACAAACTGACAAGGCGACTGAGGAACTGGGAATAGCCATTGACCTTGAACCGGAAAATCCTACTATCAATTACAATCTTGGCCTGCTCTACTTGAAACAGAAAAATTACGAGCAGGCGAAAACATATGCGAAGAAAGCGTATGAACTCGGATTTCCGTTACCGGGCTTGAAGAATCAATTGAAACAAGCGGGAAAATGGGATGAATAGCGCGGAAAGCGGGGATTAGCGCGAATCGAAGTTCCGACGAACGTTTAGACGCCAGCCGCCTCCTGCATAGCCCCCAAATGCGCGATGTACCAGCCCATTGCCTGCCTCAGTCCTTCCCCGATGCGGTGGGAGGGTTCAAAACCAAGTAATTGGGTGGCTTTCGTAATATCCGCCTGTGAATGCCGCACATCGCCCTTGCGAAAATCGACGTACGTGGGCCGATGATTCTCCAGCTCCGGAAACTTCTCCAGTAACAGCTCGCGCATCATGCCATACAGTTGATTCAGACTGGTGCGTTCATTTACTGCCACATTGTAAATCTGGTTCACTGCTCCGGTGTTATCACTGAGAGCCGCGAGAAGATTGGCTTGCACTACGTTGTCGATATAACAGAAATCCCGGCTGGTTTCCCCATCCCCATTGATATACAGCGTCTGGTTTCTGATCAGTGCCGAAACCCATTGGGGAATAACTGCGGCATAAGCACCATTGGGATCCTGCCTTGGACCGAATACGTTGAAATAGCGCAGCCCAATGGAGTCCAGTCCATAGCAACGCGCGAACACTTCGGCGTAGAGTTCGTTCACATATTTGGTGACAGCATAGGGCGAAAGAGGACGTCCAATTACCGCTTCCACTTTTGGCAAATCCGGGTGGTCGCCGTAGGTGGAACTGGAGGCAGCGTAGATGAAGCGCCTCACTTGCGCATCCCTTGACGCCACCAGCATGTTGAGAAATCCGGAAATATTGGCTTCGTTGGTTCGGATGGGATCTTGAATGGAACGCGGCACGGAACCCAGCGCGGCCTGGTGCAAAACGAAATCCACACCTTGGCATGCGTTCGTGCAAGTTTCCAGTTGACAGATATCACCCTCTATAAAGCTGAAATTACCCCAAGCCTTCTCCCCGACCAAGTCCCGTATCTGCTCGAGGTTTCGCAAATAGCCGGTGGAAAAATTATCCAATCCGACTACTTTCTGATTATGCTTGAGCAAGGCCTCCAGCAGATTGGATCCGATGAAGCCCGCAACCCCCGTGACCAGCCAGCAGTAGGAATGGTCCTGCAAATGCCGCAGCCATTTTGGGTAAGCAGCCATACCAGGCGTACTATCCTTCACAGTCTCCACACGTTTAAGCCAGCCTCTCGCAGCGCGGCAGGATCGAACTGGGATTTCACATCGATGAAACACCCTTTGTCCGTGATTTTGGTCTGAAACTGGGTCAAGGGCATTTCAGTGAACTGGCGGTGGGCAACGGCAACAATCATTGCATCCGCGCGTGGAAGGTCCTCCCATGATTCAAGTTCCACACCGTATTCGTGGCGGGCTTCTTCAATACTGGCTACAGGATCGTGGACGTGAATCTCTATCCCATAGCTTTTAAGTTCACTGATCAGATCGGCAACCTTGGAATTCCTGAGATCAGGACAGTTTTCCTTGAAGGCCAGGCCGAGAACATTTACACGCGCACTCCGAACGTTGATATCGGCCTTGATGATATGTTTGATCGTTTGTTCCGCCACGAATTTGGCCATACTGTCATTGATACGGCGTCCCGCGAGGATAACCTGGGGAATATAACCGACCATTTCCGCCTTGTGAGTAAGATAGTAGGGATCGACGCCGATACAATGGCCTCCGACCAGGCCCGGGCGAAAGGGTAAAAAATTCCATTTGGTGCCAGCCGCCTGCAGCACTTCCAGCGTGTCAATGTCCAGTTTGTCGAAAATAATCGCCAGTTCATTCATCAACGCGATATTCAGGTCTCGCTGAGTATTTTCGATTACTTTGGCTGCTTCCGCTACCTTGATGCTGGACGCACGGTGCACGCCGGCGGTAATTATGCTCTCATAAAGTGCTGCAATTTTTTCCAGCGTATCCTCATCGTCTCCAGAGACAACCTTCAGAATCTTTGTGAGCGTATGCTGCTTGTCGCCGGGGTTAATCCGTTCGGGCGAGAAGCCGACATGAAAATCGTCTTTCCATTTCATGCCGGAATGTTTCTCAAGGACAGGAATACAGACTTCCTCGGTTGCTCCCGGGTAAACGGTGGATTCGTAAATAACGATTGCTCCCCGCTTCATATGTTTTCCCACGGTTTCGCTCGCACCTATGAGAGGACGAAAATCGGGCTGATGGGCTGCGTCCACGGGTGTTGGAACGGCCACGACAATATAATCCGCCTGTGACAACTCAGCCGGGTCAGTAGTGACATGAAGCTGCTTCGCGGCTTTCAGGTCATCGGAGGAAACCTCGCCGGTCGGATCGATAAATTGCTTGTAACTTGCTATCTTGCTGCTCGAAAGATCGTAGCCGATGGTTTTCCTTTTTTTTCCGAACTCCACCGCCAAAGGTAATCCCACATAGCCTAGCCCAACCACTGCCACCACACTCATCAGTCACCTCCCGCTTTATACTTATAGACGTTATAACGGCACAAAACCAGATCGTTTCCATCCAATATCATCCAGCCATACCACCTCGAATACCATTGTACTGAAGGTCAGTTCCCGGACTGTTCACGGCAGCATATCATAGCGAGAAATGACAAAGGAAAAAGGAAAAGGCTGGCTGCAAACAGGATTTGTGCTTGCCCCAACACGCTTTCAACCTGCCCTGCCCCTCTACCCGGCTTACAGCGCGAAACCTCTTGAACCTCTTGATGCTTACAGAATCACGCAAGCCAAAGAAACGATCACACCCTTGCTCACATATATGGAAGCCGGGCGAGGCGGATGCCCTCAGCCCGACCTGCCTCGGCTCAATCAGGAGCAAAGTTCACTGCACCGGACTGCTTTGGAACACGTTTCCGCACCCAACCTGGAGGCCGTGGAGATTCGCAACCAAAAAGAGTGCTTGATGAACCGGATAAGCGGCGCTTGCAACAAATGATGTTTTTAAGCGTTTCTATGCCGTCCTACACTATCGTCCAGCTCAACCACGGTTGCCGACGCCGCGTTCCGCCGCGTATTCGCGACGGCTTCCTCCCATATCCGCCGTAATGCATCCCACATGCCTGCCCGAACGGTGGTCAGATAAAGAGTATTATCGCTCAACCCGTTTACGAGACGCCGCTGAGCTTCAGCCAGATTATGATAGGGCATGCTCATGAAGAGATGGTGTGTTGCGTGATAGCGCAAACCCACCGGGGCCCACAGGCCAGTGAGGAAGTTCCCTGGCACATTGATGGAATCGAGATATTGTTCGGCAAATCCCATCGGACCGTCTCCGGGATTCCGGTACGCGTGTGCGCTCAATGTACGCAAGGAGTTTATAAAAAAGATGAACATCGCGATGACGTACCAGAAGACCAGGAACCAAGGGGTCAGAATACCCAGTGCAATACAGGTAACCACCGCGGTGATGAATAAAAAAGCGCCAAACTCCTGGATTCTCCAATGCCTGTCGTTGCGGATCGCATTCGGTGCGCGCTTATAGTTCATGTCTATGGTGAGCGAGGAGGCGCGCTCCCATAGAATCCGGCGCAGCGGCGGAATGAAATACGACAACGGTGTGAGAAGCAGGAAACGAACGATGAAGAAAAGCGGCAGGATGAAGGACAGCAGTACATACCCCACCATGACCATCGGTTTCAAGGTGGCAAAAGGGATATATTCGCCATCTCCGGCAGTGCCGTACACATCCCTCCTGTGGTGATCGTTGTGCACCCCGTCATAGGTAAAGGAAGGAACCAGCAAAGGTATCCCACACGTCACATTCCAGATAATGCGAAAAAACCCGAAGGTCCCCTTTCGGAGGTGGGCCAGCTCATGTACAAAGATAGCGGCGCGATAAAAGGCAAACGTGGCAACGAGCATGGCCAACAACTGCCAGAATGAAAAGAGCGGCATGGACAGGATGATCAGGAAGGCTGTCCAGCCAAGCGAGATATGGAAGAGAAAATCCAACCAGTAGATCCAGGGATTGGGCGTCATGAGATCGCGGACCAGGTTGTGCGCCTCCCGCAATGGAAATTCCTGTCCTGGCTGTATCTGCATCATTTCCGGATACTCACTGTTCTTTGTCTGGTATCGACTCGATCTGACGCGCCATCTGCTTCCTTTCCACATCCGGCCATTATTTCACGAACCTGGAACACCGCGCGACTTCATTCGAACACCTCGGCATGAACCAGTCTCGCCGCCTTTTCATCTTTGCTGGAAACGACAGGGCTTACACCTGCCTCGATGGGCCATCCGATGGCAATTCCCGGGTCGTTCCACAGAATACTGCGATCAAAATCAGAAAAATAGTACTCGGTGGTTTTATATAAGAAATCTGCAATGTCACTGAGGACATAGAATCCATGCGCGAATCCGGGCGGCAACCACAACTGGCGGTAATTGTCTTCAGTCAATTCGACCCCGACCCAATGGCCAAAAGTAGGGGATGATCTGCGAATATCCACTGCTACGTCGAATACTGCTCCCCGCACGACACGTACCAGCTTTCCCTGCGGCCGACGAACCTGATAGTGCAGGCCACGCAGTACACCCTTGACAGAGCGGCTATGATTATCCTGTACAAACCGCACGTCAAGTCCGGTCGCCTGCCGGAAATTTTCCTGATTGAAGCTTTCGAAGAAAAATCCGCGACTATCTCCGAATACTTTAGGCTCGATTATCATGACCTCCGGGATAGAGGTGGCGATAACCTTCATGTAACCACCTGTTCCTCTAGCAAGCGTTTCAAGTATTGGCCGTAACCATTCTTGGCCAGAGGTTGCGCGAGCTTCTCAAGTTGCTCACTACTGATGAAACCCTGGCGAAAGGCGATCTCTTCCGGACAGGCCACTTTGAGCCCCTGACGATGCTCAATGGTTTCAATGAAGTTGCTCGCTTCTATCAGGCTTTCGTGCGTGCCGGTATCCAGCCAGGCATAGCCGCGCCCCATGATTTCCACATTGAGTTGATTGTGTTTGAGATAAGTGCGATTGACATCGGTGATTTCCAGCTCGCCGCGTGCGGAAGGCTTGAGGTCACTGGCAATATCCACTACCTGATTATCGTAGAAATACAGGCCGGTCACCGCATAGTTGCTTTTGGGTTGGGCGGGTTTTTCTTCCAGCGAAGAAACGCGGTGATTTGCATCAAAGGCGACGACTCCGTAGCGCTGCGGATCCTGGACATGATAGGCAAAGACCGTCGCGCCTTCCTGTCTTTCCATGGCACGCTGTAATTGCAGATGCAGATCGTGACCATAGAAAATGTTATCACCCAACACAAGCGCGCTTGAATCCCTTCCAATGAAATCCCTGCCAATGATAAAAGCATGAGCGAGCCCATCCGGACTGTTTTGCACCGCATATTGCAGATTCAAGCCCCAACCGCCCCCATCGCCCAGAAGCTGCTCGAAACGCGAGGTATCCTGGGGAGTGGAAATAATGAGAATGTCGCGAATACCCGCGAGCATCAATGTGCTGAGCGGATAGTAGATCATGGGCTTGTCGTAAATAGGCAGCAGTTGTTTGGAGACTGCTTTTGTCACCGGATAGAGCCGTGTGCCGGAGCCGCCGGCAAGAATGATGCCTTTACGCTGAATCATAGTGGTTTCTCGAGAATTTCGGTGAGCATGCGCGCAACCCCTGTCT
Organism: Nitrosospira multiformis ATCC 25196; assembly: GCF_000196355.1. NCBI lineage: Bacteria > Pseudomonadati > Pseudomonadota > Betaproteobacteria > Nitrosomonadales > Nitrosomonadaceae > Nitrosospira > Nitrosospira multiformis. Next base: position 288,059 of record NC_007614.1, on the reverse strand, counting down.
CCCATGACGGCAAGCTTAAATCGAATGTGCTTTGCAGTTTTGCGGTATCGAGGCGCGAGTTTTTTGGCCGCCGGGCGGCGGATGGAAATTCGTTGCTTGCTATCGGGAAAACATTTTCCGGCGCGGCCGTGAGCTTGACTCCCCTCTGCCGCGCAAAGTTCAATACAAAATTCGCATACCCGTACCACGATGTTTCACCCGCGGCAGCCAGATGATAAAGCCCCGAGATATTCTGGCGCTGCCTGCTTATCCGTATGACGTGAGCAGTGATGTCGGCTAGAAGCTCCGCGCCGGTAGGAGCACCGACCTGGTCATCGATAACATTGAGACTATCGCGTTGCTGCGCCAGGCGCAGCATGGTTTTTGCGAAATTACTGCCACGCGCTGCAAAAACCCAACTCGTGCGAAAGATGAGATGATTGCAATCCGCGGTCAGAATCGCTTGCTCGCCTTCCAGCTTGGTTATGCCGTACATATTTAAAGGGGCGGGGGGGTCGGTTTCTACCCGAGGCGCGCTTCCACCCCCGTCAAATACATAATCGGTGGAATAATGTACCAGCCAGGCACCCAGCTTGCCGGCCTCGCGGGCGAGTATAGCGGGAGCGAGGGCGTTGATGATACGGACACGCTCCGGCTCGCTTTCAGCCTTGTCCACCGCTGTATAGGCGGCGGCATTCACGATCACGTCCGGCACAACTGTCCGAACGGTATCCGCGATTCCATCGCAGCGCGTAAAGTCACCGCAGTATTCCTGGCTGCCAAAATCCAGAGCCACTATCTCCCCCAGGGGGGCAAGGCTGCGCTGCAGTTCCCACCCAACCTGGCCGTCTTTTCCGAACAGCAGAATTTTCATCAAGCGCGCTCTTTGTAGTTCTTCTCCACCCAGTGCCGGTAAGCGCCGGATTGAACATGGGTGACCCAAGCCGCGTTGTCGAGATACCATTGCACGGTTTTGCTGATTCCCGTTTCAAAAGTTTCAGCAGGTCTCCAACCCAGCTCACGCTCGATTTTGCTCGCATCGATCGCATAGCGCCGGTCATGGCCTGGACGATCCGCCACATATTTAATCAGATTGCGATAGGAGTGGCCCTCCCGGGGACGGAACGTGTCGAGCAGGCTACAGATTGTTTCCACAATTTCGATGTTGGGTTTTTCATTCCAGCCGCCGATATTATAAATCTGTCCCGGAATGCCATCCTCCAGCACACGGCGAATGGCGCTGCAATGATCTTTTACGTAGAGCCAGTCACGGATTTGCTGGCCATCGCCGTAGACCGGCAATGACTTTCCCGCCAGTGCATTGACGATCATAAGCGGGATGAGCTTTTCGGGAAATTGATATGGCCCGTAATTGTTGGAGCAGTTTGTGGTGAGAACAGGCAACCCGTAGGTGTGGTGATAGGCGCGCACCAAATGATCGCTTGCTGCCTTGCTTGCCGAGTAAGGGCTGTTGGGTTCGTAACGATGGGTCTCGGTAAAAGGCATTTCGTCTTTTGCCAGCGAGCCATAAACCTCATCGGTTGAGACGTGCAGAAAACGAAACTGCTGTTTTTCATTTTCCTTCAATCTGCTCCAGTAATCGCGAGATGCTTCCAGAAGACGGAAGGTACCCACGATGTTGGTCTGTATGAAGTCCTCCGGACCATGTATGGAACGATCGACATGACTCTCCGCGGCAAAATTAAGGATGGCCCGCGGCCGATAGTCCTTTAGCAGATGAATCAGGAGGTCGGAATTACCAATATCGCCTTGTACAAAAACATGCCGCTTGTCACCCTCCAGCGTTTTCAGGTTCTCCAGGTTGCCAGCATAGGTGAGCACATCGAGGTTGATGATCGCCTCGTCAGATCGCTCCAACCAATCCAATACGAAATTTGCCCCGATAAATCCGGCGCCTCCTGTTACCAGAATCATTTGCTCTTCCTTGAACTTATTAAGTTATCGTTATGTTGTTTAATCACCCTTACCGCCTGGTCCTCCCGATAAATCCTGATGATAGCAAAATGGAAAAAACGCAGAATACGGGGTTAAAACTCTTCGCCTGGCCGCAAATAACGCCACTTTCCCAAGGGAAGCTCGCCCAGCCTTACCTTGCCGATGCGAACGCGTTTCAGTCCTGTGACCTTCAAACCAACTAGTTCGCACATTCTACGAATCTGCCGCTTCCTACCTTCCTTTAAAATGAACCTCAACTGGTCCTTATTTTGCTGGACCACCACGGCACGTTTCAGTGCCTGCCCATCCAGACTCAAGCCGTGACTTAACAGATTCAGGGTACGCTGGGACACCTCTCCTTCCGCACGTACAAGATACTCCTTTTCAATCTCGGATTCGGCACCGATCAATTTCCTTGCGATGCGACCGTCCTGGGTAAACACGAGCAATCCGCTTGAATCGATATCCAACCGGCCCGCCGGCGCCATGCCTTTCAAATTCAGTGGGCTAAAACTGGATGATGCCTTGCTATCCTGAAACTCCGATTCTCTATTGATGAGGCTGATCGCGGGCTTGTATCCTCGCTCGGGTTGTCCTGAAACATACCCGACGGGCTTATGCAACAGTACGGTAATTTGATCACACTGCTGCGCTTGCGCCATGCGCGCAAGCTTTATTTCCTGCGTAGGAAAAACCTTGATACCTAATTGACTGATGCGCTCACCATCCACAAATACCCAGCCGCGTTCGATATAATCATCCGCTTCCCGGCGCGAACACAACCCCTTCTGGGACATAAGCTTGGATAACCGGATTTTTTCCATTGCTTCCTGCGGCTGAACGAAAAAGATTCACGAAACATAACGACACATCGTTCAAGAATTGCACATTATAGTTTGAACGTCCGCACCGTTTCAGCTAAAATTGCGCCTTGCAGGCGCGTAGCTCAGCTGGTTAGAGCACCACCTTGACATGGTGGGGGTCGTTGGTTCGAGTCCAATCGCGCCTACCAGTTTAAAGTTGCTTTTCGGTAACTTGTCTCAGTAGCAATACTGCGTTATTCCCTTCCTTGAAGTGACTGTGTCAAAACTGTGAGGGAACAGCCTTCCGTCCCGGTGCGAGGCACATTGTTCACTATCAGTTCCAGCGTCGGTTTCTCCACCCAGGCTCGCAGATGTTCGCTTGAGAGATGGGCATACCACCGCACCATCTTTATAAATGCCCACCCCCGAGCTCCTGGAGGATGTGCAAAGGAGTGCCGTTTTGCATATGCCACCTTGCCCGGGCATGGACAGGTCATGCCAACAAAAATCAATCAATCAGTCAGCCTGCCCTTCCCACCGCCGATCTGAATGCCCTACTGCTGGTTTGATGAACAGGTTTTCCGGCCTTTGGAAAAACCCAGCGCTCGTGAAGCATCGAAAGAAGTTTCGATTACACGCGGGTTACGAGCAAAACACCCCGGATCAGGAAAGCGTTCAAAGCATTCCTTTGAGGGGATGAAAGACCCCTTACTCAAAAAGGGGAGGCAGGTAAACCAAAAACTCAAAAATCCGCCGGAATGAAAAGAACATTCCAGCCAGGAAATGAGAACGGCCCCCGAAGGGGCCGCGTCAAAAGAGCAAAGGACTGCGAATCTTCGCTTATGAAGTTTTGCGCATTCCCCGGCGACGAACGACGGCGCCCATGAGCCCCAAACCAGCCAGAAGCATCGCATATGTTTCGGGTTCAGGTATCGCTGCAGCAATTGCGCCACTATATATACCACCCTCGCTGCCAACTGCCACACCGGTAATATTAAGATAGTGCAAACCTGACATGGGAGTGTCCCAATGCAGGGTCAGGCTATCTTGACTGTTGCCGGGTGAGGGAAGCACAACGGACTGTAGAACGCTATCGTCGCTATTACCAGCTATCCCATCGGCGCCCGCTGAAACAAGCGACATGGTGGCAAGGGCTGTATCAAAGCTAAATCCGCCAAAGCTGAGCGGAAGGTTTACTACCGTTGCTCCAGCACCAAAATTGGGCTCCTGCGGTGTAAACGTGAAGATATCGCTAAAACCCGCATGAGTGGGCCCTACGATCCCCGAGAAAGTCGTGGGAGTAGACGTGGATAGCGTGCCGAGATCCGTCATCGTATCCGCTTGGGCACCCATACTCGCCCCCGCGAGAACCGCAACTGCAATAGCGTGTTTCACTGGAAATTTAGTCATCTTATACCTCCTAATCGTCATGTACATGGAAGTAGCCAACCGGTCCTGCATAACTCTTCATATATGGAAGAGTGGTTGACAATTTTTTTGTTGGTGATACCTATTGTACCGAGGTGCGAAAGAAATTCGCGGGCCTCGATAATGGAAGATTACACTCCATGGAAAAATGATCAATAGACCGATAGGACTAGCTAGGAAAATTGATCGAGCCTTCAGCTTTCCTTTCTTCCGTAAACATCCTCGAATCGCACGATGTCGTCTTCTCCCAAATATGAACCCGACTGAACCTCTATCATCTCCAATGGAACGCAACCAGGATTCTGCAAACGATGCCGCGTGCCCAATGGTATGAAAGTAGATTCATTTTCCGACACAAGATAAGTCGTATCGCCACGCGTTACCTGTGCAGTTCCATGTACGACGATCCAATGCTCGGCACGATGATGGTGCATCTGAAGCGACAACGAAGCGCCTGGCTTGACAACGATCCGCTTTACCTGGAAACGCTCACCCGAATCGACTCCGTCATACCACCCCCAGGGACGGAATACCTTTCGGTGCAGTTCGCTCTCCGGCCGGCCTTTGCGTTTGAGGTCGTCCACGATTTTCTTTACATGCTGGGTTTTGTTCATGTGAGCCACGAGGATGGCATCTGGGGTTTCAATCACCACCATGTCTTCGATCCCCACGCAGGCCACGAGCCGATGCTCCGACAAGGCCAATACGTTGCGGCAATCATTCAACAGCACATCGCCTTGAGACACGTTGCCTTGATGATCCTTGGGCAGAACCTGCCATAAGGAGTCCCAGGACCCCACATCGGACCATCCCGCGGAGAGCGGAATGAATACGCCGGCCGGCAAAGAGTCATCGTGGGCGAGGCGCTCCATTACGGCATAATCAATCGAATCGCTCGGACAACGCAGAAACTCTTCCTTGTTGACACGTAAAAAATCGCCATCGACCACCCCCTTCTCCCAGGCTGCACGACAAGCGGTTGAAATATCGGGACGACAGGCGTCTATGACAGCAAGCCATACCGAAGCCGTCATCATGAATAGGCCGCTGTTCCAGAAATAGGAGCCAGTCTCGAGATATGTTTGTGCGGTGGCACGATCGGGTTTTTCAACAAAGCGCGCTATCCGGCTTGCTCCACCCTTTCCCAATGCCTCACCGGCTTCAATATAGCCATAGCCTGTTTCCGGCGAATCCGGCGTGATTCCAAATGTTACCACTGCACCCCCCGCCGCCAGCCCCATACCTGCGCGAATGGCCATTTGAAAACAGGGCACATCAACGATCACATGATCTGCCGGCATCACCAGCAGAACCGGATCGCCTCCATCCCGCATTGCCGCAAGTGCAGCCAGTGTAAGTGCGGGGGCAGTATTACGTCCCACTGGTTCGAGCAGAATATTCCCTTTTGTTCCCATGAGCCGCAGTTGCTCGGCGATGACAAAGCGGTACTCCTCGTTGCAAATGACGAGAGGCGCTCCAAGCTCGACATCGGTGAGTCCTTCCATGCGGCGGAGGGTTGCTTGCAACAGCGAGTCTTCACCGATAAAAGACAGGAGCTGTTTCGGATATTTCTGGCGTGAAAGAGGCCACAGGCGGGTTCCGGACCCGCCGGAGAGGACAATGGGAACCAATGATTGCATAAAGTTTTTACGAAGAACGAATCGTTGCTACTCGAGCGGATTTACCGGGAACCCTGGCAGGAAAGCGGTGATAGCGACAAAGAAATCAGAACCCACTCACTCTAGTCCAAATGTGAACTCTCGCTTCCATATCCCTCGGGATTCTGGTTCTGCCAGTGCCAGGTGTCAACGCACATTTCTTCCAGCCCTCGCTTTGCCCGCCAGCCGAGGAGATCGGATGCGAGTCCGGGCTCAGCATAGCATGAGGCAATATCCCCCGGGCGGCGGGAAGCAATTCTGTATGATACCTTTTGCCCACTCGCCTTTTCAAAAGCCCTTATCATTTCCAGCACACTATAGCCCGTCCCGGTCCCGAGGTTTACCGTCAGGCATCCTCCTTGCCTGTCAACGGCCTCTGCATTGCGCACTTCCGGATTCTCCAGAGCTTCGAGGGCTTTGAGATGACCTAACGCCAAGTCCACGACATGAATGTAATCGCGTACGCCCGTTCCATCCGGCGTCGGATAGTCATTGCCCCACACGTTCAGATACTCCCGACGGCCAATGGCAACCTGGGCCACAAAGGGCATGAGATTATCAGGAGTTCCTCTGGGATCTTCACCGATCAGACCGCTGGGATGTGCTCCAACAGGATTGAAATACCTGAGGATGGCGCAGCGCCAGGAAGAATCACTGCGATATACATCGCGCAGAATTTCTTCGATCATCAGTTTGCTCCGTCCGTAGGGATTCGTGGCAGAGAGGGGATGATCTTCGGTTAACGGTAGCCGCCTTGGCTCACCGTAAACAGTAGCAGAGGAACTGAATACCAGAGTTTTCACTCCACACTCATTCATCGCCTCCAGCAAGCGGAGCGTACCAACAACATTATTATCGTAGTAAGCCAGGGGCTGCTTCACCGACTCTCCCACCGCTTTAAGACCGGCGAAGTGGATAACCGCGGTCGCCTGACTCTCATGGAGGGCTTTGGTCACGGAGGAGCGGTCACGGCAGTCGCCTTGCACAACGCGCAGCTTCTTTCCGGTGATGCGCTCAACCCGTCTTAATGCTTCAGGATGGCTATTACAAAAATTGTCGAATACAGTGACATCAAGACCTGCGTTCAGTAATTCCAGGCAGGTGTGGGAACCTATATAGCCTGCGCCGCCGGTAACAAGGATCATAAGTGTCCTGCTTCATTTCAAAAAGAGAAATTATAATGGCTCGGCGCCTTCGCAATAATCACGCATCGACGAGAGAGCATAAACGATTTATCGTCATCAGCTTTTCCGCGATTTCTTCCTCTCTCGATTCCTTTCAATAATACTTGAGGGATACGATACCCCACGTCTCAAGCAATTCCATTCGAAACAATCAAAGGAAGAGATCAATTGCCACATCTTATCGCGAACGTTCCTCCAGATTTACTCTGGGCTGATGACACCGCCAGTAACCGTTATTAGCCGTGCTGAGCCACAGCGTGGTGTTTACGCCTGACTTACTTCCCTCACCAGCACATCCACTATCCGTTCAGCCGCTTTTCCATCCCATAGATGGGGCCGTTGGCTGCGCTTGCCTTCTCCATGCAATATCTTTCGTACTTCGCCAATGATGCGGACCGGATCGGTACCAGCCAAAACGTTGGACCCCTCTTCCACAGTGATGGGACGTTCGGTATTATCGCGAAGAGTAACGCAAGGCACCCCGAGAGCAGTGGTTTCTTCCTGTAATCCTCCACTGTCGGTCAGCACCACGGCGGCGTCTTTCCATAAATTAAGAAAAGGCATGTATGCCTGCGGTCCCAGCAGCGTGATGTTCGGCCCCAGCTCAATGCCAAACTTTTCCAGATTCCCCCGCGTCCGGGGATGAACCGGAAAAATCAGGGGCAATTCCACGGCAATCTCCCGCAGCGCACCACACAGCCGGGTTATCATCTCGACGTTATCCACATTGCTCGGCCGGTGGAGAGTCACGACTCCATAACGACTTCCGTTGATCGCAAGCTTCGCCTTGAAGGGGCTTGTTTCAAGACTTGAAATATCATGGTCCTCCAGCTTTTCGAGCTGGTACAGTAAATTATCGATCATCACGTGGCCAACGTAATGAATGGCGGAATCCGGCTTTCCTTCCCGCTTCAAATGATCTATTCCACTGGGCTCAGTCACGAAAAACCAGTCGGAAATGCTATCGGTAACGATACGGTTGACTTCCTCCGGCATCGTGATATCGCCGCTCCTTAAACCTGCCTCCACGTGAGCCACGGGTATATGCAACTTTTTGGCTACAATGGAACAGGCCAGTGTCGAGTTCACATCCCCTACCACCAGCACAGCATCCGGGGGATCAGCCTCACAAAACTCTTCGAATGCCATCATGATCCTTGCGGTCTGTTGCGCATGAGTTCCGCCACCCGCAGCCATGAAAACATCCGGCTGGGGGATGCCGAGTTCTTCAAAGAAAACGTCATTCATCTCCCTGTCGTAATGCTGGCCAGTATGAATAATCTTAAATTCCAGACACTTGCGAGTCTGCAAAGCGCGCACGACCGGCGCAATTTTCATGAAATTGGGACGAGCTCCGGCAACAAGATAAATTTTTTTCATGCTGGCACAGGATTCTCTGTTAGCAAGGTCGTTCGACGCTTATACGTGAAGAAACCGATGGCTGCCCCGCCGACCAGCATCATCAAATAAATGTCGGGCTCAGGCACGAGGGACACTGACATAGACTGGAACATTTCCTTTCCGTCTCCGGTGACGGCATCATGAAGCGTTTCATTATGCTTGTAGATCAGGTTCTCCGCTGGCCGGAGCATCCGGCGCGCAATGGCATCCCCTATCATGTCTCTTAAGTCCTGTTCCACGCTCCAGCGCAGAAGTGGATTCAGAGAAATGTTTGATTCAAGCATGCGGGACATTAACATGGACTGAAACATTTCTTTTTCGTCCCTGATGATCACTCCAGAGAAATAGGTGGAAACAGGGTCGGGACTCGGTGACCAATCGTATAGCCCGCTCTTGAACCATACGCCCCGTTCGTCATTGAAAGTGTTGATGTGATTTTTCTCCTGGAAAAGCAGTGTCCCGTCTTTCCAGAATTCGAGAAAACCCGTATCGTTCCCAGCCCACTTTACGTGCAAGTCTAAAAACGTCCAACGTCCAGGATGAAGATCCCAAGAGGCCAATTCCCGGCGTTCATAATCAACCCCGACGGTTGGGCGAGTACCTGCTGGCGCGGTAATCTTGTCGTAATCGAATACATTTATGAGCTTTATCCTCTCACCCTGAACCAGCACTGCAAGAGTAGGATTCCGACTATTAGTCTCCATAATATCAGGGGTATTATGGATCTGCGCTATAACGACATTATTTTTCGCTGTGGCAAACGTTTCCGGAAGATAGTAGCCCCAGGAGTACCACCGTTCGGAACCAATGGGATCATGGAAGGTGCTCAATTCTGAGCGATAACCTCCATATATAGGCAGATCGCCGTCAATATGAGTTGCCCGCATTACCAACTGACCGGAACCCGCTGGATCACGGACACGGTCCAGCCGGGATGGAATACCGTTAGAAGCCAAGGCACCACCGAAACGCGTTCCATTGGCTTCGAGCGCCCGATAACCGGAAAAATCCCCTTTACTTAATCTTCCATCGAAAACTATATCAGCATAGGCGAAACTAAAAGGAAACGTTAAAGCAAAACATAAAACAAGCGTTGTAACCCTGACCATCCCTGCTCCAAAAAAAAACTAATTGATACGCCAGAATTCCTCTACCAAGGATTTTGTATTCCGGATATTTGTCTTGCTCGAAGCCCCGAAAACGATCGCCTGTATGTTTGGCTGCTGACACACCCACTCGATTGCCTCCCTGGGTGGAACCGCGCCAGACGCGAATACCGACATTGCAATGGCCCGGAACTTCTTCTCATCCAGCGCCCGCTCATAAGCCTCGAAACCGCCGCACATGCGAAACCCGATCTTGTTGATGTTGGCACACACGATCGGATTCTCGATACCCACCTCCTCGAGCGCATCCAGCAACTTCGGCATGTTCATTGTAATGAAGCCGGGTTCGGCGTTATAGCGAGACTTGATATGATCGGCAAAAATACGAAAAGCTGCTTTGAAGTCGAGACCCAGCAGCAGATCGACTACAACGTTCTGGAGGAAGATCACGGGGGTATTCAAACCCGCAAACATTTTCATTTCTGCATCCACCAATAAAGTGGTAATCCCTTCGATATCCTTTCTTGCCAGAGACATTCCCCCGCGTAGCGCAGCATTGACGATGCCTTCTTCCGGAAGGAAGCGCTTCAGTGCGCCTATCATCCCATCCTCGGTGACTGCATTCGCATATTTGTGGGCGTAGGGCATGCACGGCAAAAACTGGAAGTCCTTGTAACGCTGCGGATTCGATCGCATGTGATCACAGACCATCGCGATGCGATCATGGGTAGTACACATGAAAGAAGTGACGCCTTCATCATATGCGTTATCCAGTACATCGATGACTGCCGTCAGATCCTGAAAGCGCATCATCTGCGCGCGCGCCTTCTCTTCCGACATATGGTTGACCCCAAAAAACTGATTGTCGCCAAACAACAAACGGTCCATATTATCTCTTCCCTGAAATGAGTGGCTGCGTTAGCTCACTGCCTTGCGACCGCCAAATAGCAGGCCGAACTTCTTTCCCGGCGCCTGCCGGGGCGCGATGCCAGATGTAACGGGAGGGCGCTTTTCTGCATCGGCAACCATCATTGACATCACCCGATCCGTTATCACGGCTTCTTCGAAGGAATTGATATTGCCACCCCCCTCCTTCTCTTCGATACAGCGCACAAAGTAATCCAGCTGCGCCGAGTATTCCTCGCCGCGCAGATAAAACCATACCGCTTCAGTCAAATCTGTCGTATAACGCACGTTCCATCCTCGCTGATACCCAGCAGGAATATTCACGCCATCGCGGATATACACCTGGCATTCCTGGCGATCAGCGTATATGCGCCCCTGAGTTCCCCAGATAGTCACTTTTGTAGTCATCTTGCGGTAGGATTCATCGCTCCAGTTCACCGAGATCTGGACACTCTTTCCCTCCTCGTAATACAACGTACTGAATACCTCATCTTCCGTGTCTTTGGAGAAAATTTTATTCAATACCGACCCCCCCACGCTTTGAGGCGCGCCGAGGTACCAATTTACGAGGTTGATCGGATGGGCCGCGTAATCGTACAGGCATCCGCCCCCCTCGGTGCGCTGGGTGCGCCAGGTGGAACCCTTGGGTTTGAGCACAACCGGGCCATACGCCTCGGCCAGCACATGCGTGACAGCACCGATTGCCCCTGCATCGAGCAAGCGCTTCACTTCCTGAAAGGCCCCTACAAAGCGGTTGTGGTAACCCACCTGATTGACCAGGCCCCTCTCGGCTGCGATGCGGGCAAGTCTCTCACCTTCTGTTATATCGAGGCAAAAGGGCTTCTCGCAAAAAACGTGGAGATTTTCATTGAGCGCCACCTCGACCATCTGCCCGTGCGAACGGGAAGGGGTAGCGATGATTACCGCATCCAACTCGATATCGCGCAACATGACATCGAAATCCGTATAAGTGCGAACGCCGGTGTATTTGTTGAGAACATCCAGAACGTAACCGGTCGAGTCGCATACCGCTTCGACTTTCACATCCGGATGGGCGTTGATCATGGCGTAATGCGATAAACCCATTTTGCCCAAACCTACCACTGCGAGACGCACCATAGTAATTACTCCCAAGCAAAAATTAACTGTTCAGAACTTCATTTTTGATCATATCGTAAGCCGTTTTCCCTTTTTCAAGCAGTTCGCGATTCGGCGGACGGCTTTCAGTCAGTTCCAGGTAGCGCAAGGCGTCCTCAACCATCAGTTCGGGTTTGTGTGCAAATGCTCCCACCTTCAGCAAATAGCGATCTACATCCAGTAACTCATCCTGGTAGACAGAAATGGTTGGAATGCCAAGTACTGCCATTTCACGGGTCATCGTCCCGCCTGCTCCTATGAAAAGGTCGCAATCAGGAGCAATATCCGCGATATCAAGCGCGGTGGCTACCACACGTATGCGCGAGAACTGAGGTTTCTGGTAGTGAATGCTCTGTTCCTTACCCCGTGGCAGCAACACAACGTCCACATGATCCTGCATACCCAGCAGAAGATCGTCGAGAAAATTTCGTTTTCCCTTGTAATATTGGGCAGTCCAGGGCTCGGGGCGGACATAGACGACTTTGCGCGATTTAGCCTTTCTTTGCCAACCTCCCTCCTTTGACAAGCGCGCATCCAGTTCCCATAGATAGATGCCCTCTTTTACGCCAGGATAATGGATCACTTTCCGAGGATTGGCTCCCTGCTTCTTCAATTTCCCTAAGCTCAGGAATTCGGGCACCATGATCTTGCTTGCGCAGATAAAGGCTGGAATATTTCCCAGCGCATGCTCATTATCATTCATATAAATAGAAGGCACACCCAGCAAACGGGAAACACCCGGGGAATGGAACGAACTCTGAGAGATAGCAACGTCTATCTGCCGTTTGGCCAGAAATTGCCGCAGTTGCATCACCCGCACTGGGAAGCCCAGCAGTTTGGCGGTCAATCTGCCACCGTAATGAAGTCCCACCACTTCATGCTTGAATCCATGAAGGTCCAGCAAATCAATCGTGTTTGCCAGCGGCCGCGAAGTGATGATTATTTCATGATCTTGTTCAAGGTCGCGGATCATTGCCGCGAACATGTTCACATGAGGTGAATTCGTGAGTTCGAACCAGATTCGCATATCCTAAACCATGTTTTATTCATTTGGAGTCATCGCCTTCAGGCTCGGACAAACTAGTTTCAACTTCAACAGCTGATTCACCCATCATAAGCTTCGGACTGTGGGGCAAATTGAGCTTGACAGGAAACTTCGCTCATCATTTCCTTACCATTTTTCACGCAGAACAAACCGAGTGAACTCTTGTCGCTTTTCTGAAGGCACGAAAATGAAATTGTTAATATAAACCCCTTTTCTTTCCCAATGACTCTTCCAGCCGCCGATGTTTCTACTGTCTTGATGCAGTTCCCTGTCAAATTCGTTTAACGGGCGCACCAGATCATTCAAAATGAAAAAACCAGAATAATCGAGATCCGCAAGAAAATCGGTTACGTCTCTAATCGCGTTTTTTCTGTGGCGATCCTCAATCTCAATAAGAAGTGAGGGACGATGCCTGCGCACTGTATCCTCACCCCCCTTCAATACCGCAAGCTCGTGCCCTTCCACATCAATTTTTGCGAAGCCGACATTGTCGAGCGCATAATCATCCAGTCTGCGAACTGGAACAGTCACTTCGGTCAAATTGCTACCGTCTTCATCTTCAAGGAGATTACTTATCTCGATCGTGCTACGGCCCGGGTCTTCCACAAGAGTCCTGAGTTTGGTCTCGCCCGTCGAATCAGAAAGCGCTACGGATTCAACAGATGCACGATGCGTTACGCGCGTAAGTATGGACTTTAAGCGAGCCGCCTGCCCAGGCCGCGCCTCAAAGGCAATACAGTATGCGGAAAGCTTGAGCAGGTGCGCCATGTATAAGCCTTCAGATGCTCCGATATCGAGCGATGTCTTCCGAGAATCACAAAGATACGGCAGCAATCGAAGTTCAGGTTCGTGAAAATCACGACCCAGGGATTTGAACTTGAATAGAGCGTAAGCATCTGGGGCAAGCCTCTTCCCCACGGATACTGAAATTCGCTTCAACGGTGCAAAGACTTTGTTCATGTTGGATCACCTCTATCTGCTAGCTTCCAAATTAACTTCGGTTCTTCATTGAGAAGGTTTTAGTAAGACTTTCTGTATATTCTCGGTTTGATCGATAAAACTATTTTGAAACAATATGCTTCAAGCATATCATGTAAATTCTAGCGGCTGCGCGTAAACTCCCATATTTTGAAATCCATGATGGATGTAAAAAGACTCTTGGATAGCCAGCCCTTGGATGCTCACAAAAGCTAGCCGATTAGCATTCAAACGGCGCTCCCCTGATCGGTTGCAGTTAACGAGCCCGCTATTGAAATCGATTCATTGCTAGACGCCGGGAATTGTTCTTACCGAATTTATTTACTAAGGACATCCTCTGCTACGCTCTGGCAAGCCAAGACTCGATGTCATTTTATGAATGCAACTACTTCCCCCCTGCTGCCTCCTCGTAACCGCTCATAAAGTAGAGAAAGTTGACCCAGGATAACAGGAGTGCTAAACCGGCTTTCAATCGTTCTAAGCGCATTTTCTGCCAGCATCTGGCGGAGAAGAGGGTTTTCCAGTACCTCCTTTAAAGCCTGTGCCAGAGCATCGGCATCTCGGGGCGGAACGAGTAAGCCATTTTCTCTATCCCTGATCACTTCTGGTATCCCCCCCACGGGAGTTACAATAATCGCCCGTTCAGCCGCCATTGCTTCAAGCATAGCCATTGGCAGACCTTCATCATGAGAGGGAAGCACGAAAACCGATGCACGAGCGAGTTCTTCCGCTTTTTGACTTGCATCCACCCAGCCACGAAACTCCACATTGGAGGCAATGCCCAGTTCATCTGCCATCTTTTGCACAGAATCAAGGCATCCATCTCCGCAAACAACTAACCTGATATACGGCAGTGAATCCTTCAGTAGGGATAAAGCCTTTAACAGTTCGAATATTCCTTTCCCCTTTCCCACGTGCCCCAAGAACAGTATCCGCCCGGCCTCCCCCCTCTGTTTTGAAGATATCTTAGCAAGCCTGACAGAATTGGGAACAATCTGGATAGCGGCCGCAGGGGCGCAGGTTGAGAGAAAAGCTGCCCAGCTTTCTGATAATGCAATAACTGTGGAACTCCTCTCAAGAGTCCGCCGAATCCACCATTTCAGCAGTACTCCCGATTCCTCTGAAGCAAAATGAGGAAACCGACCTCCGTGCAAATGAAAAACTGTCTGGCAGCGGAACAATCTGGCGACAGCAAGAAAAATCGATTTTCTGATAAAACTTGCACCTGAGGCCGAGTGGACGTGAACGATGGCTGGTTTGGCAAACATGCAATACCACAGCACTTTGCCAGTAGCGGAAAACATGATTGCTAACTTTTTAAAGTGTGTTCCCTCCCGGTGTGAAGTAATGTATTTGACATTTTGCTGATCGAGAAAGCCCTCTTCCTGCAGTAAGGTAACGACAGATGCTATACCTCCCCTGCCAGTTGAGTCCGTTCCGAGCATAAGAGATATCTTTCCTTTATTCATTTAAGAGATCTTCTTTATTTAAGACTTAAGTTTTGATTCACCAAGGGGTCAAACTATTCCAATTCACATTTTGAATAGTTTGGGTACAACAATTTCCGAAATCGGCGAATAAGTGGGGATGCCACCCCGATTACTTCTATTACTCCTTACGCAAATCGTTCCATTCCACCTATATAGTAAAATCCCGGGTTAAGATAGCGTCTGAACAACCGTAAACTGACAGTTTGCGAAGTTGGAGAACCAGAAAGGTGGGCAATCACGCTACGGGAAATCACATGATCTCCACGAAGAAGAGGACGGCGAGCCTTTTGAGGGACACCTGATGAGCGCATTTTCTGTTTCGTGCCTCAGCGGTTTTCAGCACGAAAGTGGCATAACCAGAAATCACGATACAACGTACATATCCTGTAGCGGAGGGCCAATCGAATCTGATTCAATCGCATTTGCTTCTTTTTAGAATTATTAATACCTTCCTCTACTTAGAAGAATTCTTACAAATAGAATTTAACTTTCCGCTAACATTGAGATGGCTTTTTAACAATGAAAAAATGATCAGCGCCGAGATCGAATATCTTTAGCAAATTGAAAAATAATCGTCTGAGAAGGAGATTCTCGGTGTCAAATCCTCTTACAAAGTTCACATAAGTACTTATCGTTTGGTAATCGAGTTGTATTAGGCCGTAGCGCATCAAGAGAATGTACAGGGATTCTTTTGTAAAAAGATTAATATGATGGGGAGGCGCTATCATATTCCAGTTTTTTAATCCCTTTACCTTTCGATGAATACAAGCGGGATTAGGTGTAGTAATAACCAGAAGCCCACCAGGCTTAACCCGGTTTACCAGATGGGATAAAAACAGTTGAGGATCTACTACGTGTTCCAATACATTCAGACAAGTAACTACGTCATAGTCGAGATTATGTTGAGTAAGATCTTCTCTAATAAGCCCGATGTTTAAGACGTCCGCAGCAAATTGGACTTCTTCTTGCGATATTTCTAATCCGCTCGCATCAAAAGAAAATTCTCTCGAAGCTAAAGCCACAAAATATCCATTGCCCGCACCCACATCGAGCAAGGATGAACGCCCATTAATTTTCAAAATCTGATCTAGAATATAGCGCCATCTGAATCCCCATACTTCCTCGATACTTTGTACTGTTTTATGCTGCATGGTATAGTAATCTCCAGACTCATATTGATCATGATCGAAGTCAACATCAGCCATGATGCAGCCACAATCAGGACAAATAAATATGTCTCTGGAATTTCTGGTAAATCTTTTTTGACTTAAGCGATGATTAGGATCAGCCACGCAAATTCTACGGGGATTCTGCATTTTGCCTCCATTTTGGATTGCTCAATGCTGCCTCTTGATTAGAGCACTATTTCTCAAGCATAAATCTTACCAGTTCTCTATTTAAGGAGGTTTTCCGTTACCCAAAGTCTCGTGTATTTGCAACAGTAAGGTAGCCCCGATAGGATATAGGGCATGTATACATGGAGAAAGGTCAGTACTGTTTGCCGCAATTTCATTTCTACAGGCTTGATATCTATCTCAGGGATAAAACAGTAGCTCACACTGCTTGCTTTATCGGGCAACATGAATGCTCTCGTCCCCCACCTTGATCTTCCGATTACTTTCAAAATTTCCCATCTCTATCGGAATATTCTTACAGTCTATATCCACTACGGCCAGAAACTCTACGGCAGCCATTCGCTCTTTCGTCTGGAAACGTCCATGCCACTGATCATTGGTCGTGCGTGCACCACCTTGGTCATTTTCATTTCGCGAGGGAGGTATTTGAGGAGGAGCGTCAAATCTGTTGTTCTGCGCGAATTCAATGGCGTGCGGCTGCAGCATGTTGATACAGGCGCGCGCGGCCTTCTGCTTGACCTCGATTGATCCCGGTTCCTTGATCTCGAATGGGTTGAGAGCATGTATATTCCACTCGAACTGACGTGGAGTGGCAGAGCGCAAGGAATCATGGATGATGAGCACATTTTTATTCCGCAAGTACCACAGACGCCTTCTAGCCTGTTGCAAGGCACCCTCATAGGCCGGGGTTGCATCTCCTTCCGTGAAATCCACTTTCCCGTTACTCTGGAATTCCGTCAATTGTCCCTTTGCAGTCATCTTTCCCGAACCTGTTTTCTCTGCTTGACCTTTTCCTCCATCAAAAGTGATGGCATTGTGAGCCTTGGTTTGCCAATACCATTGTTTCCAGTGAGGAGAACCTTCCCAGTCGTAGTATCCGCTAGCGATCAGCAATGGCTCATCTCTGGATACGAGGACAAAAGAATTGTTATCGGCGTGGCTGTGGCCAAACGCCGCGTATGGGCTTGACCGGAAATAAACGGATGTTCTCAATGGATCGACTATTGCGCTATGCATCGCCACCCATCCTATATCGTGAAAAGCGATTGAATTTGCTCGAGGTGGCTCAGGTTTGATTCCTTCCACCGGAAGAGGAATCGGGGCTTCCAAGACCTGTAGGGGATATTCTCTTTTATCAATATTGAGAAAGTACCACGCGGCCAGCGGACTATCCTGCCGCGAAGCGTAGCCCTTAATCTGGCTGAAGTCGGGAGGCATCTCTGCGCCATCCCCAAAAAGCTGGATGGGTGAAGAGGGAGGCTCGAAATATACAAAGTACTTGAGAAGTCCCTGAGACCAGGGTTTCTTATAGATATTGATTCCCGTCGCGGCCCGAATCGAGTCCCAGCGCGGAATGATACCCAAGTTAAGCGACCATATGGCGTAAGCCGAACTGTTCGCCCACCCTCCTTCCTCGCCCCCCCATGGGCTCACGGTATGAATATAAAAACGGAAGGAATCATTAAACCAGTTATCAGCCACCGGTAGGGTCCCAACCATTAGCGCGGAAAGATCGGCGAGATACCCCAGATTTGTCCATCCGTGCGAATCGTAGCGTGCCAACTCGAAGCGCCTTTGCCCGCCCAGAAGGTCGTCATAGATTGCTTGGCCTCGCGCTGCGATGGCTTTTAGCCATAGCTGCTGGGATTCCGCGGGTACTGCATCTCCCAGCCAATCGAAGGCTGAGGCAAGTCCAATTGCGATATCGCGGGATGCCTGATCCTGGGATTTATGTCCTGTAGGACCGTTCGGGTCCAGTGCAGCAAGTGCATCGCCGGTTCTCAATGCCTCTGCCAGCAGCGCCGGATCGTGATTAAGCTGCCAGAGGAAAGCCGTGGCCCTGAGTTGATACGCTTCTCCTGATACATAGTTTCGGATGGCAAATAAGGAATTCGCCCAGCCTGCCCCCTTGCCGACTTTGCGGTCAACTAGTTTCGGGGGTGCGGCAAGTGCGGGCTGAGCCATCTTTTTTTTCACCTGATTTTTCACGGTGGCCACTACATTGCTTCGCTCACTCTGCACGAGTGAACGCGACTTGCTTTCATCCTTACCACGCACGAAACTACGAGGCCGGGGTTTGTTTCGTAATTCCCGCAACAAATCTTCGTTATCCGGTACAACGAATGGTATCGCATCCTCGGATATTGTGAATCGGCGCCAAGCGCTCTCGCCGACTCCGCTTCCCGGTCCAATCGGACGAACTTGCCAGGAGTATTTACCTGGCGGCAGACTGGCGGAGGGCAAGTACCAATTCCGCGGAGTCCGCCACTCATAACGTTTTCCCCCTTCATGCTGTAGCACCAGTACGTACTCTGCGGAAAGGTTTATGCGCCGCCAGTCAAAATCCGGCGGGTTCTGTTTCACTATGGCTCCATTCGCCGGCGTGACGGGAATCTGTTCGGCGGCTGTCGGCTCTGCCCAATCGCTCATTCGATTGTCGATTTTCTCTGGAGGTAGCTGTTGACATCCAACCTGAGTGTGAGCGAGCAGACTGGCAACGGCAAGGGCCTGTAATGTAGGTTTTCTAAACATAATGGATAGCCATTAAATTATTTGATAGTGAGTGACGAAGGTATTCTTCGTTTCCGTGATGAATCCCGTCCGCAACACAGGCGTGGATACCGAAAGCACAAACATTGCGCGCGGTTTTATACTCCATCTGCTGATTGCAATCTCGACGCTCAAACCATTGTTTCCTACATATTTCACTGCCAGCAATTTATGCTCGGCCCGACATCACTGCATCACCATGTCTCACTACTTTAACCCTTAGCATAGCCTAATTCCAGTGTAGACTATGTTGAGGCCAGTCGCATTTTTCCAGCCAATTCATAAACACGAATTGTTTTGTCAGCAATGGATTCCCAAGAAAGTTCCTGATCTCTTAGCCTCTGAGCTCCTGCGGTCAATTGCTCCCAGAGCTGAGTATCATTAAGAAGGGTTTCGATTGCCTCGGACAGAGCGATTGAATCCGACGGGGGGACAAGCAATCCGTTTTCCCCATTTCTGACTAGTTCAGGTATGGATCCCACAGCGCTGGCTACTACAGGTCGAGCAAAGCCTAATGCCATGGCCGCGACGCCGCTTTGGGTGCCATCAACATAGGGAAGGACTACCGCAAAAGAGTCGAGAAACAGATCGGGGACTTCTTTCGCGGCAATATATCTATCCAAAATTTCAAAACAACCGGCTTCTTCCATGCGTTGTCTATGCCGCGCTAGATCCGTACCGAAGCCCGCAACTACCCCAATCACCGGGTAGCCTTTGTCTCGAAGCATTATGACTGAGTCGACAAAATAACTGAGCCCCTTATATTCGAAGATACGTCCGAAAAACAGCAAGCGGAACCCGCTGGGATGTGATGGTTGGGTACCGCTGAAAAGCCCTAGCGGACCGTGTGGAATGGGTTGGACTTTATCTTTGAAATGAGGAAACGCTTTGATCAAATTGTCAGCAAGCAAACCACCGTGGGTAATGGCGATATCCGCAGCTCGCCTCATCAGGGGCAGGTATAACCTAAAGCGCGAATAGCGCAAACGATTGGAATCTGTCCCTGAATGGGGGGTGGGATCGTGTACGGTAAGTACTATGGGTATCGAACGTAGGAAATACAGTCCTAGAATTACTTCATCGCGAGGATCTTCCTGATAATGAATTACATCAGGCTTGAATTGCTGGATTGCGCGTACAAGCCGTCTTGCGTTGCCAAGAATCATCAGAGGGGAGCGCGGCCTATCCAGTATCAGTAGCATCAAGGACGGATGACGGATACCCTTAAGCCAATCTGGGCCGAGTTCGCGATCAGCGTTACCACGATACAGAACAAGGAGCACCTCTCGACTTTCAGCTACTGCGAGCGCCAAATTCAAAGCATATTCGGCAAAGTGCAAGGCAACCAGGACAACGCGGGGTTTCTTCATCGGAAGTTTCCTGCTCTTAAAAAATGTGCCCGCACTTGGACGGGCTCATTGGCTTTGTCGCGCTGTTTGGCTCCTCTATCGATTACATAGAGGAAAAAAGCCAACATTGCCATGGATTCCGCTCCTAGAATGGCATTTGGTTGAAGTGGCACTTCAAACGTCGCTCGAACGAGAAAGATGACTGCCAACGCAATGCTGCCTCCATGCGTGTACCGGGTCGCGCGTACGGAGTAGCGAAAAACAAAATAGAGAAAAACCAATAGTGTGCTCAAGCCCACAAATCCAGAACGGGCAAACACGTCAAGAAACAAATTATGGGCATGTACGGCACCCCCCAGCCCCCACCGAAGCCGATTCTCCAAGCTCCAGAAGCCTAAACCCTGTCCGAACAGAGGATTCTCCATTCCTCCTCGCAAAGCAACTTCCCATATCCAGGTTCGTCCGCTTGCCGTTGCCAATTTGCTAACCGCTCGCGAATCCAGGCTGCGTTCAAGTGAAGTAAAGACGCTTGTATCAAAGAACATCACCCACGCACTGACTGCCGTGATAAACAAAATAAAAAACGCTATTAGAATAATTAAAATTAAATTTTCATTACGTCCGTTCAAGCTTTTTCCTTGAAGCCCGGTCACCAGTCGATATCCAAAAATGATCAAAAGCCCCAGGAACGCTGCCAGAATGGAGGTCTTGGATTGAGTTAAAACCAAGGCTAGGGCAGCAGTGAAAAAAATTCCATTGCCGAGCCATCTCCTGGCGGATGGCTCGGCGGCCTCCAGCACGAGAAGAGTGCCAGCGACTGATCCAAGAGAGTTTGCTCCTGCCGTTAACCCCCAAAGTCGCGAATTGAATCCGGGGATAAGTCCTACATAGCTGGGCTGAACGGCCAGCTGGGGAATTAGCACGGCCATGACCAAACTAGTCAATACAATAAATCCCAGGCACTGCTTCGCCACGATAACCGGGTCAACCTTCGACAACCGCATCCACAGAAATAAGGCGATAAACACGAAAAATGGATAAAACAGTGATACGTGAAATTGATGGCTCTTTCCAAAGATGAGCGGCAGAATGCTGAACGCGATATAGAACACCATAAACGCAATCACGATATCATTTGGCGAATTCAGTCTCCTTTGTTCAAAACGGTTACCCCCTGCCTTCCTTTTGCTCGACAACAATATCCATGTCACGCATAAAGCGAGGGAAACCCCGATTACAGCGGAGAGGAGCAATTTGGCAATTATCGTGCCCCCAGCTTCGCCCACTGCTCCCATAACCAAAGCTTCTTCGTCTATTCTGAGAATACGCCCTGAAACGAGGATACCGCCCACACCTGCCATCACTATCATCCACATCAGATAGCTGAACATTTGACCTGGCCAGCGGGAAGCTGCGCCTGCCACAGCGCTCATTGCAACGATTGAACCAAGCGCAAAAACAAAGACAGCTATCGAAAGAATAATGACTGTCAGCACGAGGAAGCCTCGCAAACGGTTAAATTTTGTAGGCGGGGGCGCATGCTTCAGATACCCAACATATGGACAACTTGCCGTCCTGCATGAAATCTGCTCAGCAGATCTATAGAGGCAAGACTAAAGAAAAAACTGGGAAACACCTTGAACAGCACCAAAAGTACGAGACCTTTGAGGGCAAGCGCCAATAATTCAGTTGGAATAACCTCAAGCGTAGAGTCACCGAATAAGGTAACCGGCATAGCCATAATGATAGCGACAAAAAAGGGCCCTCTTAGTGTCGCGAGGAATTCTTTCAGCGTGATCCCGCCCCTCACCGCGATTGCTTTCAACTGTAAAGAGAGTCTGACCGTATACGCCACGGTAATGGCAAGTCCAACATAGACAAGACTGACATTTATGGTGAGAGACAAACCGAAGATCATGACCATCAAGCAAGCCATCTGTGAATAAAGTACCGTTTTCTGATCCCCGGTTGCGGTAAGAATCGCCCCTGAAAGCAAACTCAACGAGAATGCAATCATTCCTATGGATAGAGCGGAAAAAATATCTGCGGCATCAAGCCATTTACTCCCGAACACTATCTTGATCACTAACTCTGCATGTGTGAAGGTGTATCCATATGTCGGAAAAACGATAAAACTGACTGCCGCCAGCACGGCTAGGTAAAGGCGCTTTATTCGTTGCTGATCAGCACCGATTGCAGAAGCGGTGGAAAAGAGGATCGATTGCAATGTTTGGACTGCATGAAGTGCAGGAGTGCGCGCCAGCATCATGGCGGCATTGAAATTCCCTAATGCGGAGGCGCCCAGGCCTCCGATGAACACGCCTCCGGTATTGTCTACAGCCCAGTTCAAAACATTGATTCCAGCCACCTGACGACCCATCGGGCCACTCTTGGTTGGCAGGAAAGGATTTGCAAGCTTTAGAGAATGAGGGCTGTAATAGTGACCAATAACAACCTGGAGAATATAATGTACATACCATGCAGCTACCAGAGACCAAACCCCGAACCCGCCTAGAGCCATCGTGACCCCTACAATGGGATACGCGATCAGGTACGCGCCGGTAGTTGCTATTTGAATCTCCCGAAACCTGAGCTCTGCTCTCAATGCAGCCTGTGAGATACTGAAGAATCCTATGAAGAGACACGATGGGGCCGAATATCTGAACATAGATCCGACAAGCTCATTCTCCAGATAATCCGCGGCAGGGTAAGAAATTGCGAAAACACAGAGCATGCCAATAAATGATAAAAGCATGATTCTGGAAAAAACAATGGCGATTTCGCGCTTGTCGTTAAAGTGTCCTTGTATTAGAGACCATCCATAACCTTGGTCGATAATCAAGGCCAAGATACCATGGAGCAACAGCACATATCCGAATGCGCCGACTAATTCTGGATCGAGTTGACGCATGATTAAAATCTGAGCACCAAACTGCGCGCCGATCCGAATGATCGTTCCGGCGTAGCTACTCTTGACCGCGCTTAAGCTCTTGACTGCTAAACTCATATCCGCTGTTTCAAACAGCCCCGGAAGATGACCAGAAAAAAGCTGCTAACCCCTGCGTCATCACGTTCCTGAAAATCGCTTTCGTTGTATTACCGGCATTGCGGCCAGGATATCGTTTATGAATGCCTGGTGCATTTCAAATGCGTGCCGGTTATCTTCATCAATGGATGAAACCCGAAAAAGCAGTCCATCGGGAATCAGCCCCCTCAAGCCATATTGCATCTCCGCCAGCTTCTTTTTCCAGCCCTGGACTATTGGCATGTCGCCTATCATTACCCAATACGTGACAGGTTCAATCCTGTGTTTTTCCAGCGAGGTTACGAGCTGCACAACTGGAATCGAACCCGTTGGCGAGACAACGCTTCCTTTCTCTCTCGATATCAGTTCAAAACCTTGTGCCGGATAACACACCTCCGGATAGTGTGTTTGCATGGAATCTCTTTGATCGTCACCATAGGCTATTGCCAGCATGATGCGATAGCCGTTGGAATTCGCGTACGTACGGCTCAATGTCTGGGTGTAGATACGTTCGATCAGCTCCTTTTGCTGGGGATCGACCATTTGTATGAAGTTGTGCTGCTCTTCCCTCCAGTCTCCGAATTCCTTCGGTATTATTTTTTCGAGGTCGACTGCCGGACCCTGGTCGGCGATTTTTTGGGTAGGCTTCAATGCAAGCGCGAGGCCTGAGGCAGCGAGCATGAGTACTAGAAGTAAGCAGTTTCTTAGCCAGGGATTCATCATCATGCGTCGCCAAGCGCGTTGCTTCTAACACGCAACCTGACTGCCATTTGTAATAGTGAATCGACCCCAATGATCAGCAGGAGGGCACTGAGGAACAGCACCATGCCGGCGAAGCCGTGCAGGAAGCCTTGCCCCGCCTCATCGCCGAAATGGTAGGTAATCAGTGTCAGTACCATTACCCGTATAACGTTGGCGGTGAAGGATATCGGGACAATGAAGATAGCCAATGCGACGTTTCTGAATAACGAGTCGTGACGAACCAGATTAAGATAGAGCAGGCCGAGCGCCTCGAGCGTAAAGAGAGTATGAAGGCCTGCACACGCATCTGCTACCAGCAGCTTGTATTGCCCGATTTGCAGGATCACTCCGGTACGCGCGATGGGGTAGTTGAACCAGAAAAGAATGGTTTCCGCCACATATGAAACTGCCATTTTCATCGGCATTGTCAGAGCATCGACGAAGGCGGAGGGGAGAGGAATCATGAACAACATGAAAAAGAGCGGAAACCATTGCACCTTGAGCGCGCGGGAGCCGCGCATAAGCAAAACAATGGCGGCAAGCAGCCAGATTACCGAGCCGATTTCGAACAGCAGGATTTCCTGGGAGCGCCCGATCACATAGAGGATCAGGCCAAAAATAAAGATGGGCCAGCCTGCAGCCGGAGCTGAAGGCTCCGACTCGCTCTGATGCCACATTTCCGGCCACTTCCGGTAGATAAGCCAACAGGCGATACTCAGCACAATCGGACCATGAGCTTGCTGATCTGTGGACCAGACGCCGCGAAAAAGATCGACCAGACTTGGTAAATAAAGTACGATTAACCCGGCAATGATAGGTAGCCAGATGAGCATGAGATTGCGGGGTTCCGCTGGCGGGTTTTTTCTATTGAAGATAATTGAGGAATTTATAATCATTTTGTTTTCACAATATCTGTCATCTCGCTACCTTCGCACTGCCTCCATGTTGCTCGTGCTGGGAATTCTGACGGGTCTATTTGCCGGTGGAGCGCACCCTGTTGCCGTAAACCTGGTACCCAGTCCTTGGGATAAGCTGGTCCACGCTGTTATTTTCGCCGTGCTTACTGGGGCTATAGGAGGGGCAGCAAGCGGCATCCCTGGCTGGCGACGGGTGGGCCTCGCATTTCTCGGGGCAACGCTGATCGGCTTGTTTGATGAATGTCACCAGATGTATCTGCCCGGCCGCAAGCCGGGGTGGGATGATTTTGCCGCTGATGTGACAGGTAGCCTTATCGGTATTGCCCTGCTCCGGGCAGAGTGGCGGCGCCGGAATTAATACGGCCTTCCCAACTGGGCCAATAGCCCTCCTCTCTGTTTTCCCAAGCGAATCAAGAAAATGAAGAAAATATAAGATATATGCCATCCCTTTCGTTTAGCGCCTGATGTTCGTGGAATTTCGATCACGCGAACCATCCATGGGGTATTACCCTAAATCCATACCGCCTTTATTGTTCAAAAATCATTCAGCACAGAACCTACTACCGCAGCGCCCGTCTGCTGGAAACGTCGCGCAAGATCCACGGTGCGTGATAGAGAGGTATGATTCTTTCGAAGGACAATCAAGGCAGCAGAGGCCTCGGTTGCGATGATTTGCGCTTCCCCGTATTCGCTTGCTGAGGGGGTATCCACGATAACGACATCAAACTCGCAGCCAACCGATTGCAGCAAATCCGCGAAAACGGGTCGACCGATAAGTTCTTGCGGATTTGGCGGTACTGCACCCGCGGGCAGGACAGAAAGTCCAAGCAATGAAGGAATTCTGACAATGCTCTCCAAACCAGCACGGCCTGCAAGGTAGCTGGATAAGCCCCCACCTGTATTCACTTTAAAGAATTCCTGCTGCCGGGGCGCCCGAAGATTTGCATCGATGAGCAATGTACTTTTGCCAAGCTGCGAAAAAACGATGGCAAGATTGGCAGCTATGAAGCTTCGACCTTCTCCCAGCCCTGGGCTGACAATGGCAAGCACGTTCCGGTCAGTATCCGGCTCGAACCAGCGCAGCATGAGCTGGCTGCGTAGGCTTCGCAGGTGTTCGACGACAGGACTGAACGGTTTGTAAGCCGCAATTAAATGATGACTGAGGCTGCTGTCCCCTGCTGGCAGATAGAGATTGTTAAACTGGCGCGAAAGAGCAAAGCGCACATCGTCTTCCGTGAGCAAGCCGAGGCATATGGCCGCTTCACCAAAGTGGTTTTGCTGCTGTACTTGCGCTTCCAGTATGCGGGTCACATTCTCCTCGGATAGCCTTCCCGCATTGACGAGAATAGCTCCGATCGAACTGCTATTTCCAATGATTTGAGTTCGGCCAGCAAAGAACGACTCGCGGGAATTGGAATTCTGACTCCGCTTGATGGCAGGCAAACTGGCGCTTACGGGATTCATGATGTAGCTCCGTTTGAGTATTAACTGGTTTCCGGGTTGGGTAATTTGGGAAGACGACTCGAAAGCTTGTTGCGAGACGGGCCGGACATTACCGCCAGCACCGGAATCTCTATGGCTTCCACGATGTCCTCTACAGAACGCACGCGTCGATTCATCAATTCCATAACCAGAGCGGCGCTCACACCCAACAGCGTACCTAGAAAGATGGAGATCAATGTATTGAGCAGCAATTTAGGGCTTGACGGCTCACTCGGGACTGAAGCAGGGTTCAACGGGGTTATGTTAGTCTGAACGGAAAGGCTTTCCAGACGGGTGAGGGCACTACGCTGGCTTATGCCTTCGAAATTGCGTTGCGCAGCTTCCACATCCCCTTGAAGAACACTCATCTGATCACGCTGTCTGTTAAGCTCCAACACGCGCCCCTTCTGCCTTTCCATCGCCTCGAGCAACTCTTGCTCCTTTCGCTTCCCCACTTCATATGAAGTGCCGATACTGCTATGAATCTTGCGTGTTTCAGCGGATAGCTTGCCTCTGAGAGACGCGAGTTCAGATTGAGTGCGTTTGGTTTGTGGATGATTTGGTCCCAGATAGGCGCTGCTTTCCTGAAGCTTTGCGTCGAGGCGCGCAATATCCGATTTGAGGCTATTTATTAGCGGGCTCTGTATGACCTCAGCTAAAGTGTCCGGATCTTCAGCGGCTTTCCGTTTACTGCTACTGTCCGATGTCTGGGCTTGGATAAGAGTAAGTTGACTTGAAAGTTCATTGAGCTTGGCTACTTCGTAATCCAGACGTTCCTCGGTAGCGACGAGACCGGTTTCCTGTTGATACGCGGAAAGTGCAGCTTTGGCTCGCTCTAGCTCATCCCTGGCAGCGGCAGTTTGTCCTTTGAACCAGTGGGCATACTGGCGGGCAGGGGCGACCTTCAAATCCAGATTCACGTCGATATAAGCTTGAGCGAAAGCGTTTGCAACAGCGGCGGCAAAATTGGGATCATTCCCGGTATACTCAATGTAGATTACGTTGCTTTCCCGGGAAGGTTTGACATCAAGCTTTCTTTTCAGCAAGTTGGCCAGCCAGGTGGTAAGCTCACCCTTGCTTCCGTCCTCCTCCCACTGCTCCTTTACGACAGGGCTTTCATCCAGGCGCAGCATTTTTACGACACGCTCTGCTACACGGTCGCTATTGATCACGTCGACCTGGGTAGCCATGTAAGTAGGTGACGTCAAACCGGGCAATACCATCCCCGCTACCGGATCGGGCGATTTAATGTCAACCACTACAGCTGTACCAGCGGTATATTGTTTAGGCAATAGCAAACTGACTACAAGGGTAGCGATTACCGTAAACAATAAAATATAGAGGACTACCTTATACCGGGCACGAAGGATGAGTAAAAATTGTTGAAGTGTCATAGTCCGGAAGACTCTTAAAAAATGCTTTCTCGCACATAAATTATGTCATTAGGCTGGACAGCATCGGTCATGTCGGGCGAAAGCTTCTCCACGACCCCATCCGCGTTTCTGCGATGAAGGCGCAACCACCATTCGCTACCACGCGGAGTCGGCCCCCCGCCCTGAGCCAGAGCCTGCATTACGGTCATGCCTCGCTCGATACGATAAGCACCAGGCCGCTGGGCCTCGCCGTAAATATAGAAAACGGGAGCCCGGTGAACATAAATCGTGTCTCCTCCAGCAAGGATGATATCTTCATCGGATCTCTCTTCCAGATAGAGTGCGGGAATATCGATCACCTTTCGGAAGGCCTGTCCGTTGCGTGTACCGGTAACGATTGCAAAATCGTCGCCGAGCGGAGTGGTACCTCCCGCGGCAGCCAGCATGTCACTCACCCTGCTCAGGGTTTCCAGTGGAAAGCGTCCCGGTCGATTGACCTGCCCCAGCACACTCACCTGACTACCCCTCATCTGCAGGAGGACAATGGTCACTTGGGGTTGCTTTATGAACCCTCCCTTTTTAAGGGCGGCTGCAAGTTTATTTTCGGCGGAAGCAACAGAAAGTCCTCCGACCTCGAGAGCGCCAACCAGCGGAAAGGTGATGGAACCACTTTCGGAAACCCGGGTTTCAGTAGTAAGGTCAGGATTTTGAAAAACCTGAATGCGCAGGATATCACCCGGACCCAGCGGGTAGTCAGGACTCTCGGCAAAAACCTTAACCGAAAACAACATGGATAAAAGAATCAAGGTACGAACCAAAATTTGGAACATATTGTCGAACTTCCTCTTGATAATTGTGTTATCTCAACAAACCCGCCGCACCCTTTTCAAGGCCGGGATTATCGGCTTGGGGCGAACTTGAATCCCTAGCACTGGCGACTGACGAAACGGAATTTTCTCCCCCGGATGCATTTTTATCCGGAACAGCGAATTCGCCCATGTAGGTGATATTGGCTTTTGCCTTGAGAGCCTTTATTTCCCCCCGGGCGGCTTCCGCCGCGCGCTGATTTCCAAGAAACTGCTGGATGCGCGGCAACGCTGCTGCTTCGGTAATCGGCGCCGTTTGTGCGGCAGCGATCCGCATGAGGGTAATCGATTGCGGACCCTGGATGAGCAAGCCCTGGCCGGGTTTCAGCGGATGTATCTTGGGCAGGATCTCAAGGGGAATCTGCTCGGCGGAACGTGTTGCGCTGCCAGCGGCAAACTTTATGTCCTTGCCTTTGAGCCACTTCGCAATGTCTTCCATGGGTTTGCCTGAGTCGAGCATTTCCCGCAGCTCGTCCGCGACGCCGGCTGATGAAGGAAGCACAATTTCCTGTATGTTATAAATGCGCCGTTCCGCGAAAAGCTGTGGATGTTCCGAATAGTAGGTTTTTGCTTCTTCGACGGTTGGCTTTGGAGTAGCCGCAGTGATCTGCTCGAGATAGGCACGTGCAAGAATCTCTCTACGTGCATTATCCAGGGCCATGAGAACTTCCGGCGAACGGTCAAGTTTTTTATTGATAGCCTGTTCTACCGCAAGTTCCTGATCGACCAGGCGATCAAGAACTTCCCGGCGAATCCTGGATGCATTTTCCGGAGAATTTGCGCTATTGCGCGTGGCTCTGGCCAGAACATAATTGAGTTGATGCACGGATATTTCGCCGGAATTTACTTTGGCCGCTACCTGGCTGGCCGGTTGTGAGGATTCTTTTTTGTCGCAGGCTGCGAGTCCTAAAACAAGCAACGGAAGTAATAGTGGCGTTATGAATTTCTGACGATTCATTTTCATATGATCAATTTGTTGAGCCATTGGCTTTTCGGTTAAAGAATAGGACAATAATTTAAAACAATCCTTTTTTTCAAGCAGTTCACTCTTCCTGCCAGTACAGATTCTCGTCAATACCGGCGTGTAATTCAGGTAGCTGACAACCACGGTAGCCGAGGTGGTATTTGGCTGCAATAGTCCGTTCGTACTACCAGACTCCCATTGTAAATCACCTTTTCCCAACTCCTCTCAATAGTAATAATAGCGAACATGGATTGCTTGATCATCAAAAATTAAGCGTGGCCGACACACTTCCTGCGGTGCTGTCAAAACCAAAGCCGCGATGGTTGGAACTGCGATGATCCCGATGAAAAGCGGCGCTTAAGTAGAGTGTGTTAAGTGGCCGCCAATCGAGAGCAACCAGACCGGAATGCATCTGATCGCTCCGGCTCTCTGTAGGAAGAGGAACAACAGCGCCATGAAAATCACTGAGAACATAATCATAGCGCACCCTCAATGCAGTCTTTTCCGTGATTTGCCAGGTCGGGGCAATCGAGAAGCGATTGGTGGCAATGTAACTACTCGAGAAACGCTCAAAGATAGAATGCTGAAAGGCAAATGGTGCAGTCTGATAATTGGATAATTGTCTGGACCATCCTCCCATCACTTGCACTTTGCTGGTCGGCATCCAACTTATATTGAGATCGCCCACGAAGCCGGCGAAGTCCCGCTGGGAAAAATGAGCATGTTTGCGGTCGAGGTAGCCGATTCGTCCTTCTATGGAGGTCTTGACCGTGACGGGCCAATGCATGCGGAGATCGTGCTCCATTTCATCGAAACGGGTATCAAAGAGAAACTCGGGAAGAGGCGCGGGTCGATTGATGAACTCCCCGCGCCCGCTTCTCACTCTGTAAGTGAGCGAGCCGCCGGAACTGGAGACATAGCGTATTCCCCCCTCCACCGAGGTAACCTTGTTGTTGAAATCCTGAATGGTTAAGCGGCTGTTCTTCATGATGCTATGGTCAAGCCCTCCAATGAGATGCCACGCCCGGTTAAGCTCAAGAACTCCATCGAAATGATAGTTGTCAAGGGTGCGTAGGTTGCGATTCGTGCCATTCAGAAAACCGGAGAGGTTTGCAAAATTGTTAAGCGCCTCACTGTGGCGGCTAGTCAATCTGCCATGAAGGTAAGGGGTTACATACCAGTGCCAGGCCGCGTTGTAATTTTTTCCGAGAAAATCAAGGAAATCAAAATTCATGTAACGATTATCAACCAGGGTGCCTGTTACCTCGAAGCGTTGCATGGAATATCTTTTATTAAACCCAAGAGTTGCAGACGTGATGATGATCTGATCGGCTCTCCGCGGTTGGCCGGTTAATGCAATCGGATTAACGAGGGGAGACAAACGAAAGACATTGCTGTCATACGTAAATGTGGTGCCCGCGGTCACGCTGAAAGTCTTGTCGGGCACCATCCTGGGGGGATGGGGCGTCGTCTGTTGAGCCATTGCCTGTTGCATGTCCAACAAAAAAAAACCCAAAGAGGCAATTACTGCAATCCAGCGACGGCAATCAAGGAAAAGATTTAACGGCAATCTTTTTTTCATTTTAGATATCTCTATCTTTCCGATACAAAGGAGACTGCAAGAGTATCACCTTGATTAACGAGAGGATAGCGGAAGTGTTATTCGTGTTAATGACTGCTGGGAGGCTTTACGGCGCATGAGAGAGCATTTAATATGCAGCCCGATCTTTCAGTACTACCAGGATAGTCTTGCAGATGATGTGCAAATCGAGCCGCAACGACCAGTTGCGTAAATAATCGAGATCATGATCGATACGCGCCTGCATCTTGTCCAGGGTCCGCGTCTCCCCACGGTAGCCGTTCACCTGCGCCCAACCTGTAATTCCCGGCTTTACCTTGTGCCGGATCATGTAGCCTTTTATAAGGTTGCGATATATCTCGTTGTGCGCTACTGCATGAGGCCTGGGGCCCACGATGCTCATGCGCCCCTGCAATACATTGATGAACTGCGGCAATTCATCCAGGGAATTGCTTCGCAGGAAAGCCCCGACGCGGGTTATGCGGTTATCATTCCTTTGTGCTTGCCGGATGGTATTCCCATCTTCGCAGACGCTCATCGATCTAAACTTGTAAACAAGGATTTCCTCTCCGTCCAGCCCATAGCGTCGCTGCTTGAAAATAATGGGCCCTGGCGAATCCAGCCGGATGGCAACCGCGATGAGCAGCAGAAGTGGTGATATGAGTAGCAGTATAAGCAGGGAGAGGATAATGTCGCTTGCGCGCTTGACCATCCCATTGGAGCCCGTAAAAGGCGATTCGCAGACAGCGATAACCGGCGTACCACACACTGTGCCACTTCGCGCCTGAATAAGATCCGTAATAAACATGTCGGGTACGAAATAGATGGAGGCCGTCGTATCTTTCAGTTCTTCGAGAACATGCAGGATGCGTGGCTGGGAAGCCATCGGCAACGACAGATAAATGAACTGGATGCGATGCTCCTTGACAAATTCGGGAAGCTCTCGAAGCCTTCCGAGCAAGGGATTATTCCGCGCATGCGAAAGTCGGCTCTCATTCCGATCATCAAAAAAACCGGACAGTTCCATATTCGAATAACGCGTCTCATGAATACGACGGGCGAGGGCGACCCCCTGCTCGTTCATGCCGACGATGATGGCGCGCTGTGGCGGACCCTGGAGCATGAGAAGATAGGGTGCGGCGATACGAAACAGCAGATGGACGCCGATTTGACTTAGGGGGGCAGCCCATAGCCATGTAATGAGCACCTGGCTGGAGAATTGGGCGATATAGCCGGTCGCAAAACCGAGAAAAAACAGTAGCAAAGCCATCCAGAACCAGGTGTAGAGCACGTCGAAGATGAGAACCTTGACGGATGACCGGAGATGTGACGCACCTGGAAAGGAGATAGAGAATACGATCACCGACAGGATCAAATAAGGCGGGAGCAATTCGCCTTCAAAACTGGTGCTTATCAGCCATAACGAAAGTGTCAGTACTGCCGGATCAAGTACCGACTCGACCGCGCTCAGCATATTATTAGCCAGCGGGCCTTTCACCTGGCGGGCGGTAACGGTTGAAGCGGAAAATGTAGGATTTGCCTCAGCCATGACCAACACGCTGTTCAATTTTGGAAATGGCTTGCACCCGATTGTAGACATCGAGTTTCCGGAATATCTGGTGCAGGTGGTTTTTGACAGTGTAAGAACTGATGCGCAGGATACTGCCGATTTCGGCATTTGTTTTGCCCTTTCTTACCCAGGTCATTATTTCGACCTCTCGCTCGCTCAGGCCATGGAGATCATACTCCGGTGCATCTGCGAGGAGGGAGGGCCGGCAGGAGTGCTGCGGCAGGGGTGTCACGCGGCGCAAAGCCGTATCAAGGTAGGGCAGCAGAATTTCCATTGCAATTAATGTTGAATCGTCAAGCTTATCCTTTGAACTGAAGACGACGTAAAGGCAATCATGGTGCCCGCGCTCGTCGCTGATACCATGAAACAGTGACGAACGCATGTTGCGTAACGCTCTTCCGAAAGGGCAGTGCGCCGCCCCATCCCCCTGGAGAATCCCCGACACGTCCAGCTGGGCCTCGCAAACCCTGGATACACAAGGAATGCGTCCCACCTCAATCCACCGGTTGTAGGATACGCGCAGCAATGGAGAAAGCCGGGCCAACTGCAATTGCGCCGTCCTGAGACCCGGCAGCGGAGAAATGATGTCGTATTGGACATTGTTCGAACCGAAATCGCCCCACGCCGCAAGCAGGATCTCGTGGGGCAAATAATGCTGCACTTCCCCTTGCAGCCACTTCAATAGGTCAAAATGGCGGCGAACTGCTGTCCCTTCCTGAAGGATGCGAAAGTAACGCTGAAGATGATCATCAGTGAACGGAGGGAAGAAACCCATTTTATTTTGTGAGTAATTGGTTTATTGAATGGGTTAATAACTCAGGCTTTAATACTGCGATAAAACGAATGTAAATTGTGGGCGGGCGCTGCCGTTACATTCAGCAGGGAGTTGTTCTTTCTCTGATACAGCACAAACGTCGCTAGTCTCCCCCTCGGTCTTTCCAATGTTGGACGCTGTGAGTTCTGCTCGACATTGTGCTTCATTTTTGGCTTCCGCTTTATCGGGAGTATTTGAAATAATGACTCACTACTGTTACCAAAGTATTTCCGGCCGCTACCATCAACATCAGGGAGAGCAGGGGAAAAGTCCTTCCTGCTCACGGCGCTACTGCAAAAGAGCAAGAGCGAGAACAGCACTAGGGCAGGGGTCAAATATTACCGGTAATAAAAAGACTGTCTGTTCGTTAATTCACATAACCTCAATATAAATATAAATTTGCCGCTTGGGAGGAAGTTTGCTAATCGGGGTCAAGATTCGAAGCAGGTATTACGAAGGACATATTGGATGCTTGGACAAGGGGCTGTTCAGGGGCGACTAGCAGAGCCACGTGCTTCGCAAGTGTAAAGCCTGACAACTGGATAAAAACCAGGGTACCGGCTAGAGAGAGCCTTCTTGCGCTGCCAGCGTACGTAAACGGGTTATGCAAATTGCTGACAATAGAAGCAGCCTCGGCCAGTCGTGAAGGAATCATGATCTGAATTTATGGAGAGTTACGTATAGGAGTTATTGCTTTCGCCTCCCAAGCAGGAAAAGAGTGAAATCCTGACTGATAAAGTTCGTTGTTTCGTCACACTTTACCCATAGTCTTCCCCGCTTTTAAGACTCTACTACAAAAGATTTCAAACTGAAAGGTTGTGTACGTCATGCTCTGCACGACTGATTAGAATGGGTATGCCATTTACTTCACGCTGGGCAGGGTAAGTTCAAATAGCGAGGATCTGCGGTGCGCAAAGGCTCGCATTGAATGTAATGGATGGGCAGATGTTTTGGGGTGGCTGATGGGGATCGAACCCACGACAACCGGAATCACAATCCGGGACTCTACCGCTGAGCTACAGCCACCATCCGAGAAAATCGCAATACAATTCCGAAACCGCCGCAGGGCTACGACGAGATAGCTTATGGCGTGCCCGACAGGAATCGAACCTGTAACCCCCAGCTTAGAAGGCTGGTGCTCTATCCGGTTGAGCTACGGGCACCACTCAAATCGGATTTCGCCTCGAATTAGCATGAATGGTCGGGGTGGAGAGATTTGAACTCCCGACATCCTGGTCCCAAACCAGGCGCGCTACCAGGCTACGCTACACCCCGGAAAGGGCGATAATATACCTTTCCGCCGCTAAAAGGTCAATTTTGGTTCCGTGGAGAAAATCAGTTTGAGCGCAGGATTGCGCTTATTACTCCATCTTATCCCGGAAAGGGGGAACGGGAAGCAGCCGGAGGCAGGGAAACAGATCGAGACGGGAGGGAGTCAATTCTTCAATTTGTCGCACTCGATCAGCGCATATGCGGAATGATTATGAATGGATTCGAAATTTTCCGCTTCCACTGTATAAGCGTCTATCCGCTCGTCCCGATCGAGCACTGATGCGATATCCCGCACTGCATCCTCGACGAACTTGGGATTACCGTAGGCCTTCTCGGTGACATACTTTTCGTCCGAGCGTTTGAGCAATCCATAGAGCTCACAGGAGGCCTGGTCTTCCGCGATGCGGATCAGATCTTCTATCCATACGAAATGATTCGCCCGGATTGATATGGATATATGGGATCGCTGGTTGTGCGCTCCATCGTCCGATACCTCTTTGGAGCATGGGCAAAGGCTGGTTACGGGCACGACCACTTTCAAAGTGAAGCGGGATTCTCCGTTCCTGGTTTGTCCGATGAAGGTAACGTCATAGTCCATCAGACTCTTTATGCCGGAAACCGGAGCGGTTTTGCCGATGAAATACGGAAAGCGCATTTCGATATCGCCGGATTCCGCCTCGAGCTTCTTCACCATCGAAATCAGCAGCTTTTCAAACGTTTCCACCGAGATTACCGAATCATGCTCATTCAACATCTCGACAAAACGAGACATGTGCACGCCTTTGAGGTGATGCGCCAGGTTTACATACATGTTGAATACGGCCACTGTATGCTGAACGCCCGCCTTATCCATTATCCTTACCGGATGGCGGATGGCCCTGATCCCCGCCTTGTCGATGGCAATGCGTCTCGTATCGGCCACACTTTGCACATCTGCAATGAGCATTTTGTTCATCGTGTACCATTGCAAGGAAGAACATCGCATATCAAAGGCATGCGATGCAAAAGCGGGCGGTTTACTTCGGGAATCTCGCTCTTATGGCGTGTACGATCCCTTCCCTATCCAGCCCGCACTCGCTCAACATCTGAGAAGGGTCGCCCTGGTCGAGGAAAGTGTCCGGCAGACCCAGCTGCAATACCGGAACTGTACGACCTCGGGCAGATAGTGATTCCAGAACCGCGCTGCCTGCGCCACCCATGACAGTGTTTTCCTCCACCGTAACGAGCAATTCGTGATTGGCCGCCAGCGATGCAACGAGATCATCGTCCAGGGGTTTGACAAAACGCATATTGGCGACTGTCGCATTCAATTCTTCCGCTGCCTCAAGGCAAGGCTGGAGCATGCTGCCGAACGCGAGCAATGCAATTTCCGCTCCCTCCCGCCGTATTTCACCTCGCCCGAGCGGCAGCATCTGCATCTCTTTCTGCTGAGCCACCCCGCTACCTGAACCTCGGGGATAGCGCACAGCAGCGGGGGTATTCATCTGAAAAGCGGTGTACAGCATCTGGCGACATTCGTTCTCATCCGAAGGAGCCATTACGGTAATGTTCGGAATACAGCGCAGGTAAGTCAGATCGAAACTCCCCGCATGGGTAGGTCCGTCTGCTCCCACCAGTCCGGCACGGTCTATGGCAAACACGACAGGAAGATTCTGAATGGCGACATCATGAATCAGCTGGTCATATGCGCGCTGGAGAAATGTCGAATAGATCGCCACCACCGGCTTCAACCCATCGCACGCGAGCCCGGCTGCAAAGGTGACGGCATGCTGCTCGGCGATACCCACGTCAAAATAACGATCGGCATATTCGTGGGAAAATCTCACCATACCCGATCCCTCTCGCATGGCCGGAGTAATCCCTACCAGACGCTGGTCCAATGCCGCCATGTCACACAGCCAATCCCCGAAAACCTGGGTATAGGACGGCTTGACTGAAGCCTTGGGAATGATGCCCGCGTCGGGATTGAACCTGGTCACGCCGTGATAAAGAATCGGGTCATCTTCCGCCGCCTTGTACCCCGCCCCTTTACGGGTTACCACGTGCAGAAACTGGGGACCGCGAAGATTCCGGATGTTGTTGAGCGTGCTGACAAGCACGTCAAGATCATGGCCATCAATAGGCCCGATATAATTGAAACCGAACTCTTCAAACAGCGTGCTTGGCGTCACCATGCCTTTTACATGCTCCTCGGCACGCTTGGCAAGTTCCAGCACGTGTGGAACCACCCCCAGCATTTTCTCGCCCGCGCGCCGCGCGGTTGCATAAAACTGGCCGGACATGAGCCGCGCCAGATAATTGTTGAGCGCTCCCACTGGCCGGGAAATCGACATATCGTTGTCGTTCAGAATGACCAGCAGGTTGGTATCCATGGCGCCGGCATTATTCAAAGCCTCGAACGCCATGCCGGCACTCATCGCGCCATCACCGATCACCGCGACTACGGACCGCTTCTTGCCTTCCCACTGCGACGCTACTGCCATCCCGAGCGCGGCGCTGATGGAGGTACTCGAGTGAGCGGTGCCGAAAGCGTCATATTCACTTTCATCCCGGCGGGGAAAGCCGGCGATACCGCCGCGCATGCGCAATTTGCTCATGCCTTCGCGCCGTCCCGTCAGAATTTTATGGACATAAGTCTGGTGGCCCACATCCCAGACCAGGCGGTCATAGGGTGTATTGAAAACGTAGTGCAGCGCGATGGTCAGTTCGACCGTACCCAGATTGGAGGATAGATGACCGCCAGTTTTGGCTACCGATTCAACCAGGAATTGGCGTAACTCGTCTGCAAGCTGTGGCAGCAACTTGCGGTCCAGTGCCCGCAGCTTGACAGGATCGGTAATGGTATTGAGCAATGGGTGCATTTAAACCTTGAAAATTACAAAATCCTTTTTCCGGGAAACACGCTGGTCGTCAAAATTCTTCAAAATTCCCGGTGAATGATAAAGTCGGTTACCTGCCTCAACCGCCCCGCAGCTGCCTCAAACATCTCCAGGGATGCATAGGCTTCCCGCCGCAACTCCTCCGCGAGTTCACGGGCCCGTTTGCTCCCCAGAATACTCACATAGGTAGGCTTATTGTTTTCGGCATCCTTGCCGGCAGTCTTGCCGAGGGCGGCAGTGGTTGCCTCGGCGTCGAGAACGTCGTCGACAACTTGAAATGCAAGACCGATGCATTTGGCAAAATGATCAAGGGCTGCCAACTGGGCTTCGTCCAACCTGCTCCCACAATAGGCACCCAGCATTACCGCGGCTCGAATAAGTGCGCCTGTCTTGTGAATATGCATGAATTCCAGTTCGGGGAGGCTTAGTGTCCTGCCCACGCTGGCAAGATCGACAGCCTGCCCTCCCGCCATGCCGCGCGAACCCGCCGCTTGCGCCAGGCGCCTGATCATTTCAAGTTGCATCTTCGGGGTGTCGGCCAGGGAATATTCGGCCAGCAACTGAAAAGCGAGGCTCTGCAAGCTGTCACCCGTCAATAGCGCTATTGCTTCCCCATATTCGATATGGCAGGTGGGCTTGCCCCGGCGCAATACATCGTCATCCATGCAGGGCAAATCGTCGTGCACGAGTGAATAGACATGAATGAGTTCCACTGCGATAGCAGCAATCGTTACCCTCTCCTCATTCGCCTTGTTCAGTTCGCCGGCTGCAAAAGCGAGTAAAGGCCGGACGCGCTTGCCCCCACCCAGAACGGTGTAGCGCATCGCTTCATGCAAGCGCTCAGGCGCGACGTCTGCGGCGGGAAGCAGGGTCTGCAGGGAATTTTCGATGCGTACCTGGTGGCTTCTCGCCCAATCCTGGAAATCAGCGGTCATCAATACCGGAAGGGGAGAAATTTTTCAGTGTGTTGGCTTCAAGGAGGCGTACCTGCTGCTGAGCATCCTGCAACTTGGAGTGGCAATATTGTAGCAATTCCGTCCCACGTTTGTGAGCTTCGAGGGATTCTTCAAGCGGCATCTGCCCTGCTTCCATTTCCAGAACGATGCTTTCCAGCTCAGCCAGCGCAGCTTCAAAACCTTCCGGAGGGGAAAATTTGACGGGGTCGACGGGCTTTGTCATGATAAACACGCTGTCAGAATGGGTGTATCGCGGGCAAACGGCAAAAATAACGCAATAAGTGGTGTCAGGTCAATTAAATACACGAAACTTTCCCACGAAAGAAGTTTCTTAGTCGGATTATAAGCGTTTCAGGGCAAGGGCATGAGAGCAGGTGAGCATGCTCATTCTCTTCCTGATCTTTCCTGCCGTTCCTGGTTTTGATAATCCAGCCATCTTTATTTGAAAGGTGAAAAGTAGCATATGGTCGATCTGATTGATGTTTGCCAATTGGCTCCAACGCAACTGCCGGTTGACTGGTATCTCGACTCTCAAATCCTTGAACTGGAAAAACGCATTCTTTTCGACCAGGGACCGGGCTATGTCGGTCATGAGATCATGGTGCCCAACATTGGTGACTATTATGTGCCCGAATGGATGGATAACGCGAAAATGCTGGTGCGTAATAAGGATGGTATCGAGCTGCTGTCCAACGTCTGCCGCCACAGGCAGTCACTGCTGCTCAAAGGGAGTGGCAACACCAGAAACATCGTTTGCCCGGTGCATCGCTGGACGTATGACTTGAAGGGCACGTTGCTCGGGGCGCCCCATTTCCCCGAAAACCCTTGCCTCAATCTTTCCAATTCACCTTTGCAGAACTGGAACGGACTCCTGTTTCAAGGCAGGCGGAATGTTGCCCGCGATCTGGGCAACTTGCAAGTCCTGAAGAATTTCGACTTCTCGGGCCATGTGCTGGAACGCCTCCAGATAGATGAATACGCCTGCAACTGGAAAACCTTCATAGAAGTTTATCTGGAGGACTACCACGTCGAGCCATACCATCCGGGCCTGGGCAACTTTGTTGACACGGCTGCGCTGGAATGGGAGTTCGGGGAGTGGTACAACGTGCAGACTGTGGGGATCAATAACGCCCTGACCCGTCCGGGAACGCCCGTCTATGCAAAATGGCACGAGCAACTGTTGCTGCAGACAGCGGGCGAAATACCGAGGCATGGCGCAATCTGGATGCTGTATTATCCCAATGTCATGATGGAATGGTATCCCCATGTATTGGTCGTCAGCACGGTGCTTCCTACCGGAACAGAGCGTTGCACCAATGTGGTGGAGTTCTATTATCCTGAAGATATCGCTTTGTTTGAGCGTGAATTCATTGAAGCAGAACAGGCCGCCTATCGCGAAACCGCTGCCGAGGATGATGAAATCTGCAGGCTGATGACGGAAGGGCGCCGTGCGCTGTACAAACAAGGCGTGAGCGAGGTCGGACCGTACCAATCGCCGATGGAAGATGGCATGGTGCACTTCCACAAGTTTCTGCGGCGAGAAATTGAACCGCACATCTGAGCAATAAGTGATATCCTCTTGCTGGGCGGATTTTTCTTCGATAGCCCGAATTTTTTGGACGGATTTTTCTCTGGCCGCGCAATTTTATATTGTGGGTAAGACATGATAACCATTGAGGAAACGGAAAATCTGATCAGTATCGCTGTTTTCGGCGAATTCACCTTGGCCGATTACCAAGAATTCGAGGACAAGGTCCTCCGCAAGGCTGGCCGCGAGGGCAAGGTGAATGTATTGTTCGATTGGCGGGATATGCTGAGCTACACCATCGATGTCGCTTGGGAGGACATCAAATTCGTGCGAGAACACGGCAGCGAATTCAACCGCATCGCGATAATTACTGAAAACCAGTGGCGCGCCTGGGCGGCCTGGGTATCCAATCTATTTGTCGATGCCGACATACGGGTATTCCGGGATTATGCCGCAGCAAAGACATGGCTCGAAGGATGAGTCGACCCGCTACTGAGCGAGCGTAAATCCAGCTTTGCACTTGAAATCAGCGGGAAGACCCATTCCAGGCGAGGAATTTTCCCAGGATTCCGTATAGATTCCTTGCGTATAGTGATTCCGCAAGACCGCGCCGGGGCTTGCAATAATCCGCCTCGAAAATAAAAGAAGAGTTGATCCATCGATAGCTGGATCCTGTAAAATGCCGTCCGGCTGCGAAAGAGATTGAGATCAGATCTAACGCGAAGCTGAAGGGTCCGATTCCGGCAAGTGTTGCAAAAAAGACACACATTTCCCTTCCATTCTCCAAAACCTCTTTATATCGTCTGCCAACTCGTACAGAATGGAGCTTATCGCCTATTCTGTAAATAATCGAAAGCGGACCGCGTGTTAGAGACAGCCCCTTGCGCGTGAAGGAGCATGCTCCGGTAATGCCGGAAGTGCATGATAAAGCTGTTCTATTACGATAATAAGAGCTGAGTATAAGAAGGTTCGTTGATTTCACAGATTAACGCATTTATTTTTTGTTTTTGGAGCTACTGCCTTTACCGGGAGCCAGGTAAGGCCGATATTTTCAAGCAGCATCTCGAACTCGGACGACGCGACAGCGGATGATGGCCAAAAACACGATTGCCCGACTGGAATCCTTTATATTATAAAAAGATGACTAGTACGATTAACTTGGAGGGGAAGACCTTGAGTTCAACAATAGCAAAGTTGAACGCTCCGCTGACGCAAGCGTTTAACCCTCAATTATCAAGCGAGCAGCCGGCAGCTGCGATCCCCACACCCACCTACAACACTCAAGCTCAGAGATTAGCCGACTTCGACACCTTGATCGCTGCGCTCGAGTATGCGGCGGCAGGTACAGCCGGATATAACTTTTACGATGCCAAGGGTAATCTCCGCTCTGTTCTTCCCTATCAGGCATTAAGGCAAAATGCCCAAACAGCGGCGCGGCAGTTGCTGCGGCTTGGGTTGGCGAGAGGAGACCGTGTTGCGATTATTGCCGACACGACGCCGGAGTTCGTGGAGATCTTTTATGCATGCCGCTATGCAGGGCTGGTACCTTATGCAATGCCTGTTCCTGTCAACCTCGGCAGCCATGCGGTTTATGTTCGGCAGTTGCGCGGAATGCTGGAAGCGGGCCAGGCAAGCGCCGCTCTGGCGAACGCCGACTATGTCGATTTCTTGAAAGAAGCGGCCGAGGGGTCCCAATATCTGCGTTGGGTGGGAACGCCGGAGCAACTCGGGGAACTGCCGGCGTCGATCACCGAGCTTGCGCCAAATAGTCCGGATGAAATCGCATATCTGCAATTTACTTCGGGAAGCACGCGCATGCCCCGTGGAGTAGTAATTACCGAAGGTGCACTAATGAGCAACCTTCAGGGCATTGTCCGTCACGGTCTGAATATCCGGGCAGGAGACCGCTGCGCATCCTGGTTGCCGTTTTATCATGACATGGGCTTGGTTGGCATGGTAATGGCCCCCATGGTGGCGCAAGTTTCCGTTGATTATCTGGCTACCCGTGATTTTGCAATCAGGCCGCTGCAATGGCTGCGGCTGATCAGCAGAAATCGCGCTACCGTCGCATTCAGCCAACCTTTTGGACTCAAGCTCTGCACGCTTCGCGTGCGCGATTCCGACTTGGAAGATCTTGACCTCAGCAGTTGGCGTGCAGCGGGAGTCGGCGCGGAAATGATCCGTCCGGACACTTTGAGGAATTTTGCGGAAAAATTTGCGCCTGCCGGTTTTGACGCGCGCGCATTCCTCCCCTGCTACGGGCTGGCTGAATCGACGCTCGCCGTTACCTTCTCCGAAGTTGGCCAAGGTTTTCAGAGTTTGCGCGTCGACGCGGCAACCCTCGTTGACAGGAAAATGGCGGTACGGTTACAGGTGGAAGGCCGGAAGTATAGTGAATTTGTCAATTGCGGCCGCGCCTTGCCGGGACATATCGTCAAAGTGATCGACGAGGCCGGCCAGCAACTCCCGGATTTGCGAGTAGGCAGCGTACTCGTGCAGGGCAGCAGTATCATGACAGGTTATTTCAACAATCCGGAAGATACCGGCAAAACACTCAAACCCGGAAACTGGCTGGATACCGGTGATCTGGGGTTCCTCTTCGAAGGGGATCTTTACATCACCGGGCGCCGCACCGATGTAATCATCGTCAATGGGCGTAACATCCGCGCGCAGGATATCGAGGAGCTTGCCGAACAGCAACCTGAAGTGAGAACGCGCGAAGCGTCCGCCTTCGGCATTACTGACGCCAATGACGTCACGACCATTGTCCTGGTCATCGAATGCCGACTTACCTCGATAACGGATCGCCAGTCCCTTACCAGCCGTCTGCAACGTCTGGTCTACATGGCGTTTGGCGTGAATTGTCTGGTGGAACTGGTTCCACCGCACACCCTGCCGCGTACTTCCTCTGGAAAACTGTCCCGTTTTGCGGCCCGCCAGGGCTTTATCCAGCGAACGCAGATGACAGACCAGTTGTCTGCCGAATCCGGGGACAAATAATCGGGGTATGTCGGAGTCCTGGGTTGCCGTTACCGGCGCCACTGGCTTTATCGGAAATGCTCTGCTGCAGTCCCTGATAAAGGAAGGATGGAAAGTCAGGGCTCTGACAAGACGTGCGCGCGTCGATGACGAGTCCACGCAATGGATAGAAGGCGATTTACATGACCGCGATGCATTGCGAAAACTCGTAACAGGTGTCTCGGCCGTTGTGCATTGCGCAGGTCAGGTTCGGGGAAGCTCTCTCGAGAGCTTTGTCCGTACCAATGTGGAAGGCACGGCCAACCTGATGCAGGCTTCTCTGGAACAAAACCCGCCTCCACGTTTCCTGCTGGTTTCTTCTCTGGCCGCCCGGCAACCCGAGCTTTCCTGGTACGCCACGAGCAAGCACATGGCTGAACGTCTGATAGACGAGCGCTCGGCGGGTATGGCCTGTGCCATTTTTCGTCCAACGGCTGTTTATGGTCCCGGAGATAAGGAAATGAGCCCGCTGTTCAGGATAACGCGCCGCGGTATCTTGCCAATGGTGGGGCAACCTGA
This sequence comes from Nitrosospira multiformis ATCC 25196, assembly GCF_000196355.1. Lineage (NCBI taxonomy): Bacteria > Pseudomonadati > Pseudomonadota > Betaproteobacteria > Nitrosomonadales > Nitrosomonadaceae > Nitrosospira > Nitrosospira multiformis. Next base: position 244,231 of record NC_007614.1, on the reverse strand, counting down.
GATGCGGTTTGGACTACTGCATGTCGCCGATCTGGTAGCGGCAATCACCTGCTGGCTTTCGACTGCGGTGCCTGTACAAGGTACCTACGAGCTTGATGACGGTATGCCGGGAGGTTACGACAGCCAGGCGGTAGCCACTATTGCACAGGAAGTGTGGAAACGCCCTGTACGCTGCGTCTTTTTCCCCGCACCACTGGTTTCATTGATCGCAAATATCAACTTGTGGTCTGCCAGAATGCTAAGCTATTCACCTATGCTGACCCCGGGAAAAGTGAGAGAATTGCGCCACCCCGACTGGGTTTGTGATATTGATCCCCTGACTCGGGCACTCCCAGGGTGGCGACCCTGCATCCACCTTCGCGACGCTTTACCACAAGCAGTCTAATTTCAATCACCGAATCATTTTGAATCCAGATGTTGAACGATTATAACGACGTTCTGCAAAAACTTTGCCATCACCTTGAGCAGCTTGCCGGTCCAGAGGTGGAAATCACACCGCAGAGCGATCTTATTAACGAGCTGGCAATCGATTCTGTAAAATTGCTGAACCTGATCATGGAAATCGAGGACGAGTTCGACATTTCCGTACCGATCAATGCTCTTGCGGATGTACAGACCGTTCATGAGCTCGCCAACTTGATCTACCGAATAAAGTCTCAAAAACAATGAGTTTGCTAGATAAACTGGATGCCGTGGCGGCAGCGAGAAAAGCCCTGCTGCCTGAGGGTGTTGAGGTTTTTGGAACACCCATAGAAGAAGTTTATTCCTCGACCGAGGCCAGGATCGGGGATCACCGGATATTGTTTCTGGGAACAAATAATTATCTGGGCCTTACCTTCGCTCAGGAATGCCGGGACGCAGCGCAGGAAGCGATTCACAATGAAGGCACGGGTACAACCGGCTCGCGCATGGCCAATGGCAGTTACAGCGGCCATCGTGCCCTCGAGCGCGAGTTTGCCGAGTTTTATCAATGCGGGTCCTGCATCGTATTTACCACGGGATATCAGGCCAACCTTGCAACCATCTCAGGGCTGGCCGGGGCCGGCGACATCGTTCTTATCGATGGCGATTCCCACGCAAGCATCTACGATGGTTGCCGTTTGAGCGGCGCCGAAATAATCCGCTTCAGACACAACGATGCGGCCGATCTGGAGAAGCGTCTCCGCCGCCTGGGAGAAAGATCGCGCTCCACCCTCATCATTGCCGAGGGCATCTACAGTATGCTGGGAGACCGCGCGCCGCTGGCGGATATCGTCAAGGTAAAGGATGCGTATAACAGCACGCTTCTTCTTGATGAAGCGCATTCCCTGGGGGTACTGGGTGAGACCGGACAGGGTCTGGTAGAAGAAACAGGCCTCCTCGATAGAGTAGACTTCATCACAGGCACCTTCAGTAAAAGCTTGGGGGGGATCGGCGGCTACTGTGTGAGCAATCATCCGCAACTGGATCAGTTGCGCTATGTGAGCCGGCCTTATATTTTCACTGCGTCGCCTACGCCTGCCACCATCGCCTCAACCCGTGCAGCTCTCAAGCTGCTGAGGGAGGGGGTCGAATTACGCCGACAGCTCTGGAAGAATGTGCACCAGCTCTACTCGCAACTCAAGGAACTGGGTTATCGCCTGGGACCGGAACCCAGCCCTGTTATCGCAACAATCCTTGAAACGCCGCAACAGGCGCTGGCACTGTGGAAAGGACTGCTTGAACAGGGTATCTATGTGAATCTGGTCTTGCCGCCCGCAACGCCGGAGGGCAATTCGCTGGTGCGTTGCAGTGTAAGTGCCGTTCATACCAGCGAGCAGATGGATCATGTCGGCAAAACTTTCGCCATGTTGCGCGAGACTATTTTCCAGTAAGGACCTTTCGTTTTTCAGGCGCATTCGCATTGAAAGCCGGCCTGAAAGGAAGATCTCGTCCTTACTATCCTACCTTACACCGCCCCCCACGTTAATCACCCGAGTAGGCTGTAAGATCCGGAATAGGCCCGATGATGAATAAAAAAACGGCGCCGAGGTCAAGAAGGGAAAATAGATAATCCCTTAAAAACCCGTCGCCGCTCTTTCAGGAGGATCCGCGGAAGTGTGCTTTTAATTTCGCGGATCGTGGATTGAATAGCGCTCGCTGATTCCGCCTGCTCAGGACATTTTGGCGCTCGTCCGCCGACGCAGCAGAAAGAAGGCTGCTACGCCAGCCACACCCACTATCAGTGCAATCTCTGTCATGCCGATACCCCCGCCGTGTCCATCATGGCCGCCACCTCCCCCTACATGTACGGGAATGCGTACCGCGGGAGTCATCTTACCGTCCTTCTCGGTTTCCAGCAGCAACGCGTACTGCCCCAGTTCTTCCAGGTTTACGGTAAACGTAATGCTTCCGGAAGGGTAGGGTTTGGCAGGTATCGACATGATTTCATGCCCCCCCTCTCCATGCCCTTCCATTACCAGGCGCATCGCGATGGGAATTTCGCGGGATTCGGGATCGGTCAGGTCCACGGTGAAATACAACTCCCCGGTTTCGGGAACATGGTCGCAATAGGCATGAGTGGGCGGAAGCTCGCCCTTGGGCTTCTCATAGGCGCTGAAGGATACAGGAAAGGCGCCCGATTTGATGGCACAATCGCCTGAATGGTGGCCTTCATGCGCAAGCATGAGTTGTGCATGGGCGGGAACAACGACGAGAGCTATCATCATAGCCCCTGCCAGCCCGGCAGCCCACTCAAAAATTTTCTTCATAATATCTCCGGTTTTGTGTCCGCAATTTAATCTGACGCCCCGCGCAAGCGGGAGCAATCGCCGATTGTATAACAAACCTGTCCGGAAAAGGAAACAGAGAATGTTCACATAACAAGCTGCGGAAGGATGGCGAGGGAGATATTTTTGCTGTTTTCTGCTACCTGGAACATGCAGGGAACCTCCAATCGGCGGGTCGTCGCTTTCGCCTTCATGGAGTGAGAACTATCAGAAATTGAGGAAAGAAGCTGGCCGATAAGCCGGGTTCTGTCAAGGACAGTCATTCCTCTAGGCGTGCAGTCACCCGCACGCTCAAGCAACCTACCCGCAGGCTCAGCGAGCAGCATCATCGCCTGCCTATTTGGTCTTGCTCCGGATGGAGGTTACCGCGTTTCACCGTAACTTAATACGCTCGTCTCTGTGGCCCTGTTCCTCACCTTACGGCGGCCGGCCGTTAACCGGCATCCTGCTCTGCGGAGCCCGGACTTTCCTCTCCCTGCACTCGTCACCGAGGACAGGCAGCGACTGTCTGGCCAGCTTCGGTGCAATGATAGCCTAAAGCCCGTATGCACCGCAAACCTCCCCCTTCCCCTGTCTCCAATCTCCGATGAGCACGCTCAACAGAATAAAAATGCGTGCAGGCAGTGAACTCGCAAAATGAAATATTCGGTATGATCTTCCCGTTGCCAAACGGGTGGAACCATGAGACGAAGCGTACTGGTCATATCAGCCCTGATTTTTTGCCTTTCCGCGTGTGCGGGTCTCAGGCCGCAGGAGCCGTTGCGAATCTCCGTGGCCGGGCTTGAGCCTCTTGAAGGAAAAGGCATGGAAGCGCGCTTTGCAGTCAGCCTGAGAATCCAGAACCATGGCGCGGTTCCGCTGGACTATGATGGCGTTGCGCTCGACCTGGATGTGCGTGGAATGAGGTTTGCCAGCGGAGTAAGCGATCAGCAGGGCACGATTCCCCGCTTTGGCGAAACGGTCATCATTGTTCCGGTAACGGTTCCTGCCACCGCTATCATTCGTCATGCATTCCGTCTGACTGCGGGGGATCACCGAAAGACCGATTACGAATTGCGGGGCCAGCTGGGTGCGCCGGGCTTTGCCATCGGCCGCCATTTTGATGTAAAGGGTGAAATCACACTCCCCGCCCTGCCGGCGGAGGGGGCCCGGTAAAAAACCCTCAGCCCGCGCGTGGAGTGCCGCCTCCGCATTCAATCGGTTCTACCATTCTGGAGGAATACCGGGCGCGATATTCCTCCACAGCCGGCAGGTGATGCGCCAGATTCCCCTGCTCACGCAGGTAATCGACAATGTTTTCCAGATTGACGATGCTCGTGACGGGAATTCCATACATGCAGCGCACTTCCTGCACGGCGGAAAGCTCGCCTTTGCCCCGCTCCATGCGGTCCAGGGCGATGGCCACCCCTGCGGGGGTGGCACCTGCGGCATGAATATACTCGACCGATTCCCGCACCGATGTGCCGGCGGAAATCACATCATCCACGATCAGCACCCGCCCGGCGAGAGGAGCGCCCACGAGATTTCCTCCTTCTCCGTGGTCTTTCGCCTCTTTGCGGTTGAAACAGAAGGGGTAGTTGTTGCCCCCGTCGGCCAGGGCGATGGCAATGGAACTTACGAGTGGAATGCCCTTATAGGCGGGACCGAAAAGCATGTCAAACGGAAGCTGGGCAGCAAGGATGGCTTTGGCGTAAAATTGCCCCAGCTTTCCGAGAGATTCCCCATCGTTGAACAGTCCCGCATTAAAAAAATACGGCGAAATACGTCCTGCTTTGGTTTGGAATTCGCCAAAGCACAGAACATTCCGGCCGATGGCGAACTCGATGAACTCCTTTCGAAAATCGGACATGATAATGGCTTCGGGAAATCGACGTGCGAATTATAACGCTTAACCTCAACGGAATACGCTCTGCTGCCAACAAGGGTTTTTTCCGATGGCTGCCTTTGCAGGATGCGGATATCGTCTGCGTACAGGAACTCAAGGCTCAGGTGGGCGATATTACCGGAGAAGTGGTCTCCCCCGATGGCTACCACGGCTACTTCCACTGCGCTGAAAAAAGAGGATATAGCGGAGTGGGCATTTACACACGCCAGAAACCGGGGGGCGTGACCGAGGGCCTCGGTGTACCGGAGATCGATGCGGAGGGGCGTTACCTGCGCGTCGATTTCGGGCAGTTGAGCATCATCTCGATCTATTTTCCGTCCGGTTCGGCGGGTGAACATCGGCAGGCCGTCAAATATTTCTTCATGGAGCAATTTTTTCCCATGCTGGAGAAACTGGCAGCATGCGGCAGCGAGATTATTTTGTGCGGAGACTGGAACATCGCCCACAAGGAAATCGATCTCAGGAATTGGCGTTCCAATCAGAAGAATTCCGGCTTCCTGCCACAGGAGCGCGCCTGGCTCACCGATGTGTTTCAGGAGCTTGGATTCGTTGATGTCTTCCGCCGGATAAATCCGGAGCCGGACCAGTATACCTGGTGGTCCAACCGCGGGCAGGCCTGGGCGAAGAACGTCGGCTGGCGCATCGATTATCAGATCGCCACCCCCGGGATCGCGGGCAAGGCCAACGCGGTTTCGATTTACAAGACCGAGCGTTTCTCCGATCATTCCCCGCTGATCATTGATTACGATTACAGCTTATCCGCCTGATCCGACGCCTTGCCGCGAACCACTGATAATGCCGGAAATCCCGTCAGAATGACTGCCCCAGAATGATGCCAGCTACCCTTTCGAGCTGGCTGCACGCTTTTCGCATCTATACCCACCCCCGCGTGCTGGGAATGCTGTCTCTCGGCTTCTCGGCGGGATTGCCCCTGCTCCTGGTGATGGGCACGCTTTCCTTCTGGCTGCGGGAAGCGGGAATCGACCGTTCCACCATCGGCCATCTGAGCTGGATCGGGCTGGCTTACGGCTTCAAATGGATGTGGTCCCCACTCGTGGATCGCCTGCCTTTGCCATTACTGACACAATGGCTGGGCCGGCGCCGCGCATGGCTTTTATTGTCACAAATCGTTATCGCGCTTGCCCTCATCGGCATCGCGCTTACCGATCCACTCCGAAACCTTTCGCATACAGTCTTTTTTGCCCTGGCGGCGGCCTTCGCCTCCGCAACCCAGGATATTGCCCTGGATGCATACCGGATCGAGGCGGTGGCACCCAGGCTCCAGGGGGCAATGGCCGCGACCTACCAAGCAGGGTATCGGCTGGCAATGATTCTGGCTTCCGCCGGCGCGCTGTGGATAGCCGCCGCCGCAGGCTCATCAGCGGATATCTACGACTACGCGACCTGGCGTATCGCTTACCTGAGCATGGCCGCCTGCATGTCGGTGGGGATCATCACTACCCTCATCATCCGCGAGCCGGAGGTTCCTTTCACCCGCCTGATTTCAGAAAATGAAGATCGCGCGCGAGCCGCCATTGCGCATTGGCGGATCAGCGCGGCACTCAAGCAGATGCTGGCCTGGCTGTATGGAGCCGTGATCGCCCCCTTCCGAGACTTTATTGTCCGCTATGGGGGGCAGGCCCTGCTGATTCTCGCCCTGATCGCGGTCTACCGCATTTCCGACGTGGTAATGGGCGTCATGAGCAACCCTTTCTACGTCGACATGGGGTATACGAAAGATGAGGTGGCGACGGTTTCCAAGGTCTATGGCGTCCTCATGACTATCGCGGGCGCAGCGCTGGGTGGCGTTCTGACAGCAAAAATCGGCATCATGCGCACACTGTTTCTGGGAGCGATTTTGTCCGCGACCACCAATCTGCTGTTTGTCTGGCTGGCGGCGCGCGGGCATGACTTGACCGGCCTGATCTTCACCGTATCGGCGGACAATCTCTCCGCCGGCATAGCATCCTCCGCTTTTATCGCTTATCTTTCCGGGCTGACCAATTCCGCCTATTCCGCTACCCAATACGCCCTGTTCAGCTCAGTGATGCTGCTATTGCCGAAATTTATCGCCGGATTCAGCGGAGACTTCGTGGATGCTTACGGTTATGCCAGCTTCTTTACCGGCACGGCGCTGCTCGGCCTGCCGGTGCTGGTTCTGGTCTGGCTGGCGGGACGTGCAAGATTCAAGCGTGCAGAATCTCCGGAGAATTGAAGCTTTTCCGGAAAACAGCTTTCACGAAGTACCTATTTCTGCTGTTCGAACCGGTAAAAGGCTAACATTCCCAGCAAGTTGGGCATGAAAGTGATCTGGCGGTTTCCGCTCATTACCCTGCGTTCGAGAATGCGTGCGCCGTGCTGGCCGCAGAATTCCTCGAAATCACCCAGCGTGCAGTTATGAATATTGGGAGTATCGAACCATTGATAGGGTAGTGCTTCGGAAACCGGCATATGACCGGAAAGCACCTGCAAACGGTTTTTCCAATAACCGAAATTGGGGAATGACACGATGCCTTCCTTGCTTACACGGAGCATTTCCTTGATGATGTTCTCGGTATTTTTTACAGCCTGCAGGGTTTGCGAGAGCACCACGTAGTCAAACGACCCCGATTCAAAACTCTGCAAGCCGGACTCCAGGTCGCTCTGGATCACATTCACCCCGTTGTTGAAGCAGGCCAGGACATTAGCATCATCAATTTCCACCCCGTAGCCGCGCGAGCCACGGGAGTCCCGCAGAAAACGGATGAGGGAGCCGTCGCCGCAACCCAGATCGAGTACCTTGGCCCCCGGTTTGACCCATGCTGCAATGAGGGCAAAATCGGGCCGGGCAGCATTAAGCGATGAATTCATGCCAAGGGATTTCTTCATACGACCACGTTATCCATGTAAGCCCGCACCAGCCTGTGATAATGCCGATCCTCCATGAGGAACGAGTCGTGGCCATGACTGGATGTAATTTCGGCATAACTGACGTTCAGTTCGTTGTCCAGCAGCGCCCTTACGATGGCGCGCGAGCGCTCCGGGGAAAAACGCCAGTCGGTAGTAAACGACAGCACCAGGAAATTAGCCCTGGCGAATCGGAATGCGGCGCTGAGGTCGTTGTTGTGCGGAAAGGCAGGATCAAAATAGTCCAATGCCTTTGTCATCAGCAGATACGTGTTCGCATCGAACTGGCTAGCGAATTTATCTCCCTGATAACGAAGATACGATTCTATTTCGAACTCCACGTCGTAACCGAAGGCAAGCGCTCCATTCCGCAGTTCCCGGCCGAATTTAGCCGCCATCGAGTCGTCCGAGAGGTAGGTGATATGTCCCAGCATGCGCGCCAGGCGTAATCCTCTCCGCGGAATGACACCGTGTGAATAATAGTCGCCGCCATGGAAATCAGGATCGGTAATGATAGCTTGGCGTGCCACATCGTTGAATGCGATGTTCTGCGCAGTCAACTTTGCAGCCGCGGCGATAACCAGCGCGTGGCGCACCCTCTCGGGAAAATCAAGTGTCCACTGCAAAGCCTGCATTCCGCCAAGACTACCGCCAGCCACGGCGGCAAACTGATCGATACCCAGATAATCGGCAAGGCGGACTTGTGTCTGAACCCAGTCTTCCACTGTCACAACCGGAAAATTCGGGCCGTAACACTTTCCAGTCCTGACATCAATACTCGCCGGTCCGGTGGATCCATGACAACCGCCCAGGTTGTTTACCCCGATTAAGAAAAATTTCTGGGTATCGATCGATTTGCCCGGCCCGATCATGTTGTTCCACCAGCCGGCACTCTTGGGGTTATCGTCGTAAAGGCCTGCGAGATGATGATTCCCTGAAAGGGCGTGGCATACCAGTACGGCGTTCGACCGCGCCGCGTTGAGCTCCCCGTATGTTTCGTACACCAGCTCGTAGCTGTCGAGCACCGCGCCGCTTTTCAAATGCAAAGGCGTGTCAAAACGCGCCACCTGTGGAGTAACAGTACTGAATGAATTCGAATCTTGCATGAGCATAAAAAAGGTCAGGAGGCTGACGTCACTATTTGTTCGTTCCCGAGCCCGGTCTCCAGAAAATTAAAACCGGTTTTACGCAGGCGCAGGAATTCCCCTTTCAAATAATCGCATCGCCTGATTGTAACCGGCAATTATAGTCGTACACGCTGCTCATATGCATCGGCATTCGGTGAAATGGAACAGGGAACGATCGTTCAAGCGTTGAGCTTCGCCAGCAGTGCGTGAATTTTCTCCGGATCAGCGGTTTTCAGTATTTTTTGAGTGATCGGAATGAGGTCGGGCAGATTTGCCCGCAAGACTTCACGTTTTACGGTCAGCAGTTGGACGGGGTGCATGGAAAACACGCGTAAGCCGAAACCGAGCAGCAGACGGGTAAACACCACATCCCCTGCGATCTCGCCGCACACGGACACCGGTATGCTTGCACGGTTCGCGCTGCGTATGACATGCGCGACCAACCGCAGCACCGCCGGGTGCAGCGAATCATAGAGGTGCGCGACAGTGTCATCGGCGCGGTCTATCGCCAGCGTATACTGGATGAGATCATTGGTGCCGATTGACAGGAAATCGAGCTTGCGCATGAAAATGTCAAGACTCAGCGCAGCGGCTGGAATTTCTATCATTCCTCCCACCTGCACTTTTTCGTCAAAAGGAATCTTTTCGTTACGCAGGCTTTGTTTGGCGCTTTGGATCAAATGCAGCGTCTGCGTTATCTCAGCAACATTGGAAAGCATCGGCACCAGAATCCGGATCTGCCCATAGCGCGAAGCACGTAAAATAGCGCGCAACTGGATATTGAACATCTGGGGTTCGGCCAGGCTCAGCCGGATGGCTCGCAGGCCCAGGGCGGGATTCGCAGCCACCCGTTTGGCATGATCCAGGTTCTTGTCCGCGCCAAGATCGAACGTGCGCACCGTTACCGGCATTCCCCGCATTTTTCGCGCCACGGTTCGATAAGCTTCGAATTGCTCTTCCTCATCAGGCAAGCTGTCCCGATTGAGGAACAGGAATTCGCTCCGAAAGAGGCCGACGCCGGTCGCTCCATTTTCTTTGACCTGATCGACGTCCTGCGGCAACTCGATATTTGCATACAGTTCCACTACCGTGCCATCCAGCGTCGCCGCGACCGTCGTCCTCAAGCGCTTGAGTTTCTGTTTTTCCAGCTCCAGCTCGCTCTGGCGCAGCCGATATTCCGCGAGCACATGCTCGTCCGGGTCCACGATGACCACACCCTGGTTGCCATCCACGATCAGAATGTCATTTTCCCGGATGAGGCGGCGGGCATGGTGAAGCGCGACGACGGAGGGGATGTTCAGGCTGCGGGCGACAATGGCGGTATGCGAAGTCAGGCCGCCAAGATCCGTCAGGAATGCAGTAAACGAATACTGCTTATATTGAAGCACATCGGCCGGACTCAAGTCGTGCGCTACCAGGACACTGTCGCCATCCCGCTTTTGCGAAGGGGGAATATATCCGGGATGCCCCAGCAATACCTTGAGAACGCGCTCCACCACCTGGATGACGTCCGTTTTACGTTCGCGCAGATAGGGATCTTCTATTTCCTCGAACTGCGCCATCAATACCCCCATCTGCTGGGTAATGGCCCATTCGGCATTGCACTGATTCTGGGCAATATACGCTTTTGCCGCAGTCGAGAGCGTGGGATCATCCAGAATCATCCGGTGCAGATCGAGAAATGCTTCGTATTCGGCAGCCGCCGGACCGCTGACGACCGTGTCGTGCAATGCCTGAAGCTCTTTGCGAACGGTTGTGAAAGCGGTGTCCAGCCGGGAGATTTCATTGGTGACCTGATCCTCGGGCACGACGTGGTGGGCGACTTCCAGCGCGGCATGAGACGCAAGATGAGCATGGCCTATGGCGATACCTTCCGAAACGCCCACCCCATGCAGTACAAAGCTCATTCGCTTTCTCCGAAGCGATCCTCGATCAGCTGTACCAAGGCCTGCATTGCCTCAATCTCGTCCTCACCCGCAGTTTCGATGATCAGGGTCGCGCCCTGGTTCGCAGCCAGCATCATGACGCCCATGATGCTTTTTGCATTGACTTTGCGATCGTTTCGTGACAACCACACATCGCTCCGGTATCGGCTGGCCAACTGGGTGAATTTGGCGGAGGCACGGGCGTGCATCCCCAGTTTGTTCAGGATCTTGATCTCTTTATATTGCATTTATCAACTTGGGTTTATACGAAAAACACCGTCCCGTCCGCCTGCCAGCGCCTTCTCCGCCACCCCTTCCAACGGCTCGGCCCGATAGGTAAGGGCCCGCACCAGCATGGGCAGATTCACTCCCGCAAGACATATCACCCGTTCTGTGGAAGCAACGAGCCGGGTGGCTATATTGCATGGGGTTGCGCCGCAGATGTCGCTCAATACCAGCACGCCCTCACCGCTATCTAGTTCTCTTATCGATCCCACTGCTTTTGAAAGGATAACGTCGGGATCATCCTCAGGATGAATGCCGATATGCGCCAGGTTTGGCAATTTCTTTCCCATCACGTGGTTGGCGCTCTCAACAAGGCTTTCTCCCAGATTACCGTGGGAAATAATCAGAATTCCGATCATGGTATTGTCAGCTCGGGCAACAAGAAGACAATGGAATGGATCAACGCGGCATCATTTCGAGGGCGTCCACCATCATTGCAGCCACATTGAAGCCGGTCTGGTCTGAAATTTCCCTCATACCCGTAGGACTGGTGACATTGATCTCGGTAAGATAATCCCCGATGACATCCAGTCCCACCAGCATCAAACCTTCATTGAACAACACGGGACCAAGTGCTTCGGCAATCTCACGATCCCGCGGGCTGAGTGGCTGAGCGATGCCGGTAGCCCCCACATTCAGATTACCCCGGAATTCTCCGGGCTTCGGGATACGGGCAAGTGTATAAGGGACGGGCTCGCCCGCGATCAACAGGATGCGCTTGTCTCCATCGGTGATTTCGTGGATATACCGTTGAGCCATGATGGTCTTTGTACCGTAGTGCGTCAATGTTTCTATTATCACCCCGATATTGTGATCCTCCCGGTGAACACGAAACACGCTTGCACCCCCCATGCCGTCAAGCGGCTTGAGAATGATGTCATCGTGCTCCGCAAGAAAATGGCGAAGCAGGCTTTCGCTTCGCGTTACCAGCGTTTCCACGGCATATTCGGAAAACTTGGCCACCGCAAGCTTCTCGTTATGGTCACGGATTGCGCGCGCGCTGTTGATGACATGCGCACCGCGCGTTTCAGCCAGTTCCAGCAAGTAAGTGCTGTAGATATACTCCATATCAAATGGCGGATCCTTGCGCATCAGTACGGCATCGAATTCCTGGAGCGGTATTTCTTCCGGCTCATCCACCCGGTACCACAGCCGTCCCTGAGAGTCCTCCCCGGTCAATTCGAGCGGGCGCGCGAAACCGACCGTATTCCCTCGCTGCCAGGCGAGATCTCCCTGTTGCATGGAGAATAAAGTGTGGCCCCTTGCTGCCGCCTCGCGCATGATGGCCACGCTCGAATCCTTGCGCGTTTTGATTGAATCGAGGTGATCAAGAACAAAGGCAAATCTCATGAGTCAGCAGGGGAATTATATGAGAATGGGATGAAGAAGAGCCATCAGGGGCGGGAGAGTGAGCAAAACGTGCGTTATCAAACCAAAATGTGCGAGAGGCTGTTATCAGCATAGCATCTGGGCAGATTGCTTGCCCCTTTCATCAAACCGGTGCGGTTTTAACGAACTCCCCCTGCAGATAAGCCGCTGTCCATTTTTGGGATTCTTTTTCAGAGGAACTTCCCAAAGGAAAATCCCGAGAAAATGAATGAATGAGACTGGGCTAAGCCATGATCGCTTCGATTCTCGCCTCACTTTTTTCCAGTTCTTGTGCAGCCGCCAGTAAAGCGAGCCTGGCTATGACGCCATAAGCATAAAACCGGTTGGCGCTGCAACCCGGCTGCGCTTCCCGATCCGGTAGCAGACAGGTATCTTCGAATGCCAGGGGTACAAAATGCATACCGGGGGCGTTGAGATTCTCGTCAACGCCCCGCTCGGTATGCACCCGGTAGAAACCACCGACGACATAGCGATCGATCATATAGATGACGGGCTCCGCCACCGCATCGTCGACATTCTCAAACGTATAAACCCCTTCCTGCACCATGATGTCGGTCACCTCCAATCCTTCTTTTACGACCGCCATCTTGTTGCGCTGTTTCCGGCTGAGTGTACGTACTTGCGCGCCATCTTTTACAGTCATTATCCCCATTCCGTACGTACCGGCGTCGGCCTTTACGATCACGAAGGGATCTTTCCTGACTCCATACTCGGCATATTTCTCCCGGATCTGGTGCAGGATTTCATCCACCGTATTGGCCACGCAGTCTTCACCCTTTTTCTCGCGAAAATTGATTTTTCCGCAGGAAGCGAAATAAGGATTGATAAGCCACGGGTCAATACCGATCAGGCTCGCAAACTGCTGCGAAACGTTATCATAGGCAGTGAAATGATGGGATTTCCGCCGGCTGGTCCATCCCGCATGCAGGGGAGGAATGACCGTCTGCTCGAGATTCTGCAGGACGGCCGGGGTGCCGGTGGAAAGGTCGTTATTGAGAAGCACGACGCAAGGATCGAAATCTTCCAGAACGACCCGATTGCCCTTCCGCTGAATGGGTTCGAGCGTGAGCTTGTTTCCACCGGGCAGGTCGAGCGCAGTGGGTGCGGTGATCTCAGGGAGCAGCGTTCCGATACGGACATGAATGCCGGCATGCCGCATGATTGCGTGCAAGGCCGCCAGATTTTGCAAATAAAAAATATTGCGCGTGTGGCTTTCCGGAATCAGCAGTACGCTGCGCGCGCCGGTACAGATTTTATCGATTGCCGCCATCATCGCCTGGACGCACAAGGGCATGAATTCGCGGTTTAGATTATTGAAGCCGCCTGGAAACAGGTTGGTATCGACGGGCGCCAGCTTGAACCCGCTATTGCGCAAATCCACGGAGCAGTAAAAAGGCGCAGCATGCGTCTGCCATTCATTGCGCAACCATTGCTCGATCGAAGGCATGGCATTGAGGATGCATCTTTCAAGATCAAGAATGGGGCCGCTCAAGGCAGTATCAAGGTGGGGCGTAGGCATGAAGGAAGCGGGTATCAACAGGAAACGGCGATTGTAACATCAGGAAAGCAGGGAATAAGCCGCCCCTTCCATAAAGCCATAAAGCTGGGGCACGCGGGCAATGTCTGGTCTGATGCAGATTATTTCAGTTCACCCAGGGTACGCAATTCCGGATCGAAAGCGGTCTGGTATTTCTCGGGAAGCCCAGCCACCGCCATGCTCGCTTCATACTCGTCCGGGTAAAGGCCATAGGTGACAATAAACCCGCTCCTGTTCCTGGAAAGGGGGTAAACATAAACATTCGACAATTCGACCAGCGCGCGGGCGCGCGCCAGAAAGCGCTCTATGCGATCAGGCTGGGCATTGCTGGTGGTGTACAGCACGATAGTGTACAGATTCCGGTCCGCCTTGGAGAAAGCTCCGAGGGTCGCCTCAACCCGTTGCTTCAGCAGCCTGTACCCCGCCAGATCGACTCCTGCAATAGTGTTTGCTGCATCTCCGGCGGGCTGACCTTCGGCAGCAAGCCCGCTTTGTGGAGCCGCGCCTGTCGCCGCGGCCTTTCCGCTTCCGGGAAGCGTTTTATCAGTTCCGATCCTGGCGGCAGTTTCCTTATTTGCCTTGTCCGTACCGGCCTTATCCGTAGCAATCTTGCCGGGGGTGGTGCTGGCAGATGTCATCTTTCCCCCGGACTCCTTGTTACTCCCGCTGGAAGGAAGCGAAGTGGCGGCGGAAATGGAAGAAGAAGATGGAGTGTTTGCGAGAACGTTTGAGCGAGTGGTCGCGATCGTTGTGGGAGAAATCGTGACAGTGGGGGCAGACAATGTTGACGGCGCCGCCGCTTCAAACGGCAAGGAAGCAGAGGTGTTGCCGATGCCTGCCGGTTGAGGATGCGAGGCTTGCCAACCCGCGACACCCAGCACTATTACGACTGCCGCACAGGATGTGGCACCCGCTCCGGCTATAAGATGTCCCACGAAATTGGGACGATTGCGCTTGTCCCTCCAATCGAGAGGGGGTTTGAGCCCGAGATCGGTTATCACTTTTCTGACATGAACCGCCTCCACGCTCGAAGCTTGCGCCAGAAACGCTGCCATCAGCGACTTGTCGGCGATCACATTCAGCTGGCGCAACAATCCGCCGGCGGCAACGTCGATCAACCGCAGCGCAGCGGGTGAAAAAATGTCGGGCCCTTCATAACCTGCGATCGTGCTCATCCGGTAGAGCAGATATTCGCGGGCGGCTTCGCGATCCAGTAGCTGCAAAACATACTGATGGCGAATTGCTTTTCTGATTTTGGTAAGCTGCTGTGAAGCCAGGGTGCGTTCCAGCCCCGGCTCACCCACCAGAACGATCTGCAACAATTTATGGTGGGACGATGCCCGCTCGTATAACAGCCCCAGCGCTTCCAGCGTTTCTGCCGGCAGAGTATGCGCCTCATCTATCAGCAACACGACTTGCCTGTCGCCCGCCTGCACGGCGGCAAGAATCTCCTGCAGTTCATCGCCATCAGTTGGCGAGGGTGGAAGAAGCAGACCTTCTTTCTCCGATTGAAACTTCAATTCGTCCATTATGGAATTCAGTAAAGCTTCCTGCGACGGGTTTTTCTTTGCAGAATAAATAACCCGCATGCTGTCGGACAGCCATTTAATCAACGCCTGGCATAGCACGGTTTTGCCGCTACCCGATTCGCCGGTGAGAGTAATCATGCCCTCTTCGCCTTCGCCGTGCGTCAATACATAAATAAGGGCATCCAGAGTTGCGCCCCGCCCTCCTCCTTCATAGAAACAGTTACGATCAATGGCTGGCGATTGAGAAAATGGCTGCCTGGATAAACCGAAATGATCAAGATACATTGCCGCCTCGTTGTCCGATCCGCCTGGAGGGTGTGTTCCGTAGTATTAGGGCCGCTTGGCAGCTGTCAAGAACTCTAATCAGGAATTCTGAATAAGATACACTATGGAACATAAAATTCCTCGATGAACCTTATATCCCATCTATACAAAACCATCTATACAAAACCATCTATACAAAACGGAACGGGGGGACATCCGGGAGCTTATCTTCTAAAGGAGTTCCAAAGGAGCTTTAAACCTTGTATTGATCCCGCATGCTAGGGTATAGTTCGAATTTCGCCATTTATATCCAAGCGGAAGAGCGCGAACTCATCATCGCCGCCGAAGGCGCAACCCCCCGGAATCGCTCAGGCGCAGATCATGTCGATCTTGATCCCTGATAACCGCTTGCGAAAAGGCAATCTGGAGAGTGCCGGCATTGGGCTGGCCACCGAAGGGGCAGACGGAGCAGGGAAAATCCTGCCCGTAATCTCTCAGGTAAAAAGGACAGAGGGGTGAGGTCATCAGGCATGACCTCACCTTTTTTTTGGGATATCGATCTGTGAAAACAACTCCTCTAAATCAAACCCACCGCGATATGAACGCCAAGATGGTGGATTTTGGCGGCTGGGACATGCCCCTGCATTACGGTTCGCAGCTTGATGAGCACCACAAGGTGCGCAGCGATGCGGGCATGTTCGATGTGTCCCATATGCTCGCCGTCGACATCGAGGGAGAGAGCGCGCGCGCGTTCCTGCGGCAACTGGTTGCCAACAATATAGACAAACTGACGCAGCTAGGCAAGGCGCTTTACTCCTGCATGCTCAACCCCGACGGCGGAGTAATAGATGATCTTATCATCTATTTTCTGACGGAATCGCATTTCCGGATGGTGGTCAATGCAGGGACCGCCGATAAGGATATGGCATGGATGCTTTCGCAACGCGACCGTATTGCCCCCGGTCTTGAAATCACGCCCCGCAGGGATCTAGCGATGATCGCAGTGCAAGGCCCCAACGCCCGCGCCAAGGTGTGGCAGGTACTTCCGGGCTCTCAGACGGACACGGAGAATCTGAAGCTGTTCCAGGCAGCCTTTTTTGACAAGTACTTTATCGCCCGCACAGGTTACACCGGAGAAGACGGTTTCGAGATTACGCTTCCCGCAGCCGATGCCACGAATTTCTGGAATAAACTTCACGCCGCGGGAGTGGCCCCCGCCGGCTTGGGGGCAAGAGATACGCTCCGGCTCGAAGCGGGCATGAACCTTTACGGGCAGGATATGGATGAAACCATCAACCCCCTGGAAGCGGGGCTGGGCTGGACGGTGGATTTGAAGAGCGATCGCGACTTCATCGGGAAGCAGGCGCTTCTGGACAGGCCCGTCACCCAGCAACTGACTGGGCTGGTGTTGTTGGATCGCGGAGTATTGCGCAGCCATCAGAAGGTGGTTACACAAAACGACGGGGGCGAGGGTGAAATTACCAGCGGAGGCTTCTCGCCCACACTCAATCAGTCTATTGCTCTGGCGCGCCTGCCTCTGGACGTCTCTCCCGGAGACGAAGTTCAGGTCGTTGTTCGGGATAAACGGCTGAAAGCGAAGGTCGTGAAATATCCTTTCGTCCGCAATGGCAAGATTCTCGTTTGATGAAACGGCAAAGCACTATCATTTAATTCTGGAGCAAAGACATGAGTATTCCGAATGATCTGAAATACACGAAATCCCATGAATGGGTGCGTCTCGAAGATGACGGCACGGCAACTATCGGTATTACCCAGCATGCTCAGGAGTTGCTCGGGGACATGGTATTCGTTGAAACCCCCGCAGTGGGCCGCCAGCTCAAGCAAGGGGATGAATGTGCCGTAGTTGAATCGGTAAAGGCGGCAGCCGATGTTTACGCGCCGATTACGGGAGAAGTCACCGCCGCTAATCCGGAACTCGCCTCCGCTCCGGAAAAAATCAACCAGGACGCGTATGCGGCCTGGCTTTTCAGACTGAAACCGGCAAACACCGCTGATCTGGAAAAATTGCTCGATTCTGCCGGATACCAGAAACTGCTCGAAAGCGAAGACCATTAATCAAATCACTTGAGGGAAATGGAACGGGGCCTTGCTCCCGCTGTCATTTCCCTGCCTTTTACGCCTCACCGATGATTCACGGAACAAATCATGCCGTTCATTCCACATACTGAAGAAGATATACAAGCCATGCTCGCGAGCATTGGCGCAAACAGCATTGATGAGCTGTTCGATGAAATTCCACCCGCGCTGAAGACCGGAAGCCTGAAGCGGGTGCCGCCCGGCTTGAGCGAAATGGAAATATCGCGTTTGATGCTGGAGCGCGCCGAGCAGGATGGACGCTACCTGAATTTCATCGGTGCGGGTGCTTATGAGCACCATATTCCGGCGGCTGTCTGGCAGATTGCCACGCGGGGGGAATTCTACTCCTCCTATACGCCTTATCAGGCGGAGGCCAGCCAGGGCACCCTGCAATTGCTCTATGAGTACCAGACCATGATGGCGTCGCTGACGGGAATGGATGTTTCCAACGCCAGCATGTACGACGGTGCCTCGGCCCTGGCGGAAGCCGCCCTGATGGCGGTGCGTTCGCATCGGACCTCGCGCCGGATTTTGATCCCGCAGACCGTGCATCCCGTCTATCGCAGTGTGGTACGCGCCATTGTCAAAAACCAGGGAATTGAGGTGGTGGAGGTTCCCTACGACAAACTTTCCGGGCAGACTTCGCTGGACGGGCTGAAAAACTTTGGCAGCGAAGAATTCGCAGCGCTCGTGATTCCCCAGCCGAACTTTTTCGGCGTGCTTGAGGATGTCGATACGCTGACCGACTGGGCTCAGAGCAGAGATGCTTTTGCCATCGCCGTCGTGAATCCCATGGCACTGGCAATGCTGACTCCACCCGGCGAGTGGGGCGAGAAAGGGGCAGACATTGCCGTCGGTGAAGGGCAGCCATTGGGCATTCCCTTGTCCAGTGGAGGACCGTATTTCGGTTTTATGGCCTGCAAACAGCCCCTGGTGCGCCAGATGCCCGGCCGCATTATCGGTCGCACGACGGATCAGGAAGGTAGCGATGGCTTCGTTCTTACGCTCCAGGCGCGGGAACAGCACATCCGGCGATCCAAGGCCACCTCCAATATTTGTACCAATCAGGGACTCATGGTTACGGCCGCAACCATCTACCTGGCCTTGCTGGGCCCGGAAGGCTTGCGCCGGACTGCTGCCCAGTCGCATGCAAATACGGCAGCATTACTGGAAAAACTGGAAAAGCTGAAGGGCGTGAAAAGAGTATTCAGCGGGCCCGTGTTCCATGAAGCGGTTATCTCCCTGCCTCGTCCCTCTGCCAGTGTATTGCAGGCACTCGAAGCCCGACGGATATTGGGTGGACTCAATCTCAAGGAGTACTATCCGGAACTTGGAGATGCCGTGCTGGTGTGCGCAACCGAAACGAAAACGTCCGGGGACATGGAAAATTATGTCACGCAACTGGGCGAAGTCATCAGGAATTCATAGCACCGATATCGCATTGGACGTTTAGCAGCCATCCCACATCTTAAAGGAGAAACAGTATGGTTACCCTAGCCGGCAATCCCATCAAAGTTGAAGGCACCTTCCCCAAGGTAGGCGACAAGGCACCCGATTTCTCTCTGGTAAACAGGGATTTGAAAGATGTCACCCTGGCCGATTTTGCGGGCAAGAAAAAAGTGCTCAACATTGTTCCCAGCCTTGATACCCCGGTCTGCGCCATGTCCACCCGCAAGTTCAACGAGCAGGCCAGCAATATGGAAAACACGGTGGTGTTGATCATTGCTGCCGATCTGCCCTTCGCAATGAGCCGCTTTTGCGACATGGAAGGACTCGACAAGGTGGTACCGCTTTCCACGATGCGCGGGGCGGAATTCATGAAAAACTACGGGGTGGCGATTACGGACAGTCCTCTTGCGGGGATCACGGCCCGGGCTGTCGTGGTCCTGGATGAAAACGACAAGGTCACCCATGCGCAACTTGTCCCGGAAATCAAGGAAGAGCCGGATTATGAGGCGGCGCTGAAGGCACTGGAATCCTGAACAGGACCGACATGTGGAATGCATCGCCTTTGGTCGATGAGGGGGTATCCGGCGCCTGCGGAATACGCGCCCTCCTACTCGCGGCTCTGAGGCAGAGGAAGTCGGACTCCTGCCTGTCAATATCTTTCAACACATTCACTTAGCAAACACCGGATTGAACCCATGCTGATATTTGAACATTCTCGCCCTGGCCGGCGCAATTATTCCCAATCTCCGAAAGCTGCGGAAGCAACGGATATTCCGGAGAAGCTGTTGCGCAAGACCCTGCCGCTGCTGCCTGAAGTGTCGGAGATGGACGCAGTGCGCCACTACACCCGGCTGTCGCAAAAGAATTTTTCGATAGACACGCATTTTTATCCGTTGGGTTCCTGCACGATGAAGTACAACCCAAGGGCGTGCAACTCCCTCGCGATGCTGCCCCAGTTTCTGGCGCGCCATCCCAGATCGCCGGAAAGCACCGGCCAGGGATTTCTTGCGTGCATGTACGAGCTGCAGGAAATTCTGAAAGATGTAACCGGTATGGCCGGGGTAAGCCTTACGCCCATGGCGGGAGCACAGGGCGAGCTGATCGGCATCGCAATGATACGCGCCTATCACGAGTCGCGGGGGGACACGGCCCGAACCGAAATCATCGTTCCCGATGCGGCGCATGGCACCAACCCTGCTACAGCGGTCATGTGCGGCTACAAAGTCGTCGAGATCGCCACCGACAAGGAAGGTAATGTGGACATGGCTGCCCTGAAAGCCGCGGTCGGCCCGAAAACGGCTGGGCTGATGCTGACCAATCCTTCCACGCTCGGTGTATTTGAAGAGAACGTCGCCGAGATGAGCAGGATTGTCCACCAGGCAGGCGGATTGCTCTATTACGATGGCGCAAACCTGAACGCCATACTTGGTAAGGTCAAGCCAGGCGACATGGGCTTTGACGTCATTCACATCAATCTTCACAAGACGTTTTCCACTCCGCACGGCGGTGGAGGCCCGGGCTCGGCCCCGGTGGGCGTCGCACCGAGGCTGTTGCCGTTTATGCCTGTACCTATAGTGGCATTTGAAAACGGAACCTATCGCTGGCAGACGGAGAAGGATATACCGCAATCGATCGGAAGGCTTTCGGCGCACATGGGTAACGCAGGCGTTCTGTTGCGCGCCTATGTGTACGTGCGTCTGCTGGGGGCGGAAGGCATGCATCGAGTGGCCGAGTTTGCGGCGCTTAACGCCAACTACCTGATGGCTGAACTGCGAAAGGCGGGTTTCGAGATCGCCTATCCCAACCGCAGGGCCAGTCATGAATTTATCGTTACCCTGAAGGACCTGAAGGAAAAAACTGGCGTCACCGCGATGAATCTCGCCAAGCGTCTGCTGGATAAGGGTTACCATGCTCCAACGACCTATTTTCCGCTCCTCGTGCCGGAATGCCTGCTGATTGAACCCGCTGAAACCGAATCAAAGGAGACGCTGGACGCCTTCGTAACAGCAATGAAGGAAATCCTGGAGGAAACCCGTACGCAGCCGGACCTGGTGAAAAGCGCGCCTCATACCACGCCCGTCCGCCGGCTGGATGACGTAAAGGCCGCACGCGAGCTGGATCTGGCCTGGAAAGCACCCACGCGCAACATAACCAGGACTGAAACCCTCACCCCGATCCCAACCGTAAGCGTAGCTTAACGATTCAGACTTTCCGGGCGCCTCCCATGCATACACTCATTTGCGGCTCCATCGCCTATGACACCATTATGGTTTTCGGCGATCATTTCAGGAACCATATCCTGCCGGAGAAAATTCACATACTGAACGTTGCTTTCCTGGTACCGGATATGCGCAGGGAATTTGGCGGCTGTGCCGGCAATATTGCCTACAATTTACAGATGATGGGAGGCTCCCCCCTCATTATGGCGACGGTGGGGGATGACTATGAGCCATATGCGAAACGCCTTTCAGATCTGAATCTGGTGCAAACACATATACGGCACATCCAAGGCTCGTTCACTGCCCAGGCGTTCATCACTACGGATCTGGCCGACAACCAGATAACCGCTTTTCATCCGGGAGCAATGAACAGTTCGCATGAAAATCACATCGCTGCTGCGGAAAACGTGAGCCTCGGCATTGTAGCGCCCGATGGGCGCGACGGCATGTTGCAGCATGCGCGCGAATTTCATGAAGCAGGTATTCCCTTCATGTTCGACCCGGGCCAGGGGCTGCCCATGTTCAATGGCGAAGAGTTGCTCGATTTCATCCGCAAGGCGGACTATGTCGCCGCCAACGATTATGAGGCGCAGTTGCTGCAGGAACGAACCGGTCTTACGCTGGAGGCGCTGGCGAAACTTGTAAAGGGATTGATTGTCACAAAGGGGGCACAAGGATCGACGGTTTATGCGGATGGTCAACAGATCGAGATTCCGTGCGTTAAGCCGGACAGGGTGGCTGATCCCACGGGGTGTGGCGATGCATATCGGGCAGGCTTGCTTTATGGAATTGCCAAGGGAATGGATTGGCAAAGCGCCGGACGCCTCGGTTCGCTCATGGGGGCACTGAAAATCGGCCAGCGTGGTGGACAGAACCACCGCTTCAGCCGGGATGAGATCGACCAGCGCTACTATGAGGTTTTCGGAAACCGCATTCTATAGAATGAGAGGGCAATGAAACAGCACATTCTAGCCATAACCTTCCTCTGCTCAGGTGCGCTGCTTTTGAACGGCTGCGTAGCAGGACAAGGGGGGGGCGACTATGCTCGCGGCGAGGCGCGGCAGGAGCAGAGCGTGCGAACGGGGGTGATCGAAAGCGTGCGTGAAGTAAGACTGGAAGGCACGCGCAGTGGTATCGGGACAGTAGCAGGGGGGGTCGCCGGTGGAATCGGTGGCGCTCAGATTGCCCATGGGTGGCTCGGCGCCCTGGGAGCCCTTGCCGGAGCAGTGGGCGGAGGTCTGCTCGGCCAGGTGGCAGAGGAAGGTGTAACCGGCCGGAAGGGCGTTGAAATTACGGTGAGACTCGACAACGGTTCCCTTGTTGCCATCACGCAGGCGGCCGATGAAGAATTCAGGCCCGGCGACCGGGTAAGGATTTTATCGGGTGGCGGAGTCTCGCGCGTTACCCATTAGGCCCCGTTATCAATCAGGCACCCCTTAGATGACCTTCAGCATCAGGCAGGATGTGAATTTCAGCTTCCGGTTGCATCGATTCCCGCGTCCGGAATGCGCTAATATTACGGCATGCCCAACGTTACAACCAGTCTCACCGCCAGCCCGCTGACAAGAGCAGTACGCTGGACTCGTCTTCTGCTTCACATCGCTTCCGGATTGATTCAATCCGCGATCTATCCGCATGTCGGTCAAAGGACCCAGAGACGCATGGCGCAAAAATGGTCAGTGCGGCTTCTTTCAATTCTGGGAGTCAGGGTGCGCCATCAAGGAATATTGCCTGCCGCGGGAACCCAGCGCGTAATGCTGGCGGCTAATCATGTATCCTGGCTGGACGTGTATTCGATTATCAGCGTATGCCCCGCCCGGTTTGTCGCAAAATCTGAAATCCGGGGCTGGCCCCTGTTTGGTTGGCTGAGCAATAATGTGGGCACCTTGTTCATCGAGCGCACGAAGCGCAGAGACACGGCCAGAATAAACGACCACATTTCAGAGGCGCTCAACAACGGCGACCGGGTAGCGGTATTTCCCGAGGGCGGTACCAGCGATGGCACCGTACTCCATCATTTCCATGCCTCGTTGCTGCAACCCGCCGTGACCGTGTCGGCGATGCTGCATCCGGTGGCAATCCGCTACACCGACACGGCGGGTAACATCAGCAAGGCTGCGGCATACTTTCGTATCTCATTACTTGAATCGGTAAGACAAGTATTGAGCCAGCCACATATCGATGTCGAACTCGTCTTTACGGAGGCGATCGATAGTCATGGGAAAAATCGCCGCGAGCTTGCAAGAAGCGCGGAGCACGCTATTGCCAATGCCTTGTCGCTCCCCCTGCCCCACACTCCGTCTGGAAAACCTTCCGATCCTCCAGACGAACAGCCGTAAGACTGCCTCCCCATAAGCACCCGGTATCGAGCGCCATCAGATTGGCCCTGATCTCTAGACCCAGAGCTGACCAATGACCGCAGATGACGGTTGCCTTCCGGCTGGCTCGCTCCGGCACGTCGAACCAGGGCAAATAGCCGGGAGGAATGTCCTTGACCGAACCCTTGTGGGCAAAATCCATTCTTCCATGGGGAGTGCACACGCGCATCCGCGTCATGGCATTGACGATTACACGCAGGCGTTCATATCCGTGGAGGGTTTCATTCCAGTGGTCCGGCCGGTTCCCGTACATCTGACGGCAGAATTCATGGAATTCGCTTCCCCGTAAGGCGCTCTCTACCAGCGCAGCAAGCACTTGCGCCTGTTCGATACTCCAGGAAGGCAACAGGCCGGCGTGCACCATGACGTAGTTTCCGTCCACATGCAACAGCTTCTGTCGCCGCAGCCAATCGAGCAATTCATCCCGATCGGGTGCATCGAGGATGTTCTGCAAGGTATCGCTCCGGCTTAGCTCCGCGCACCCTTCCGCAACCAGGAGCAGATGCAGATCATGATTGCCCAGTACCATTATTGCAGAGTCGTTCAACTCTTTTACGAAGCGCAATACCGAGAGCGAGTCCGGTCCCCGGTTGACCAGGTCTCCCACCAGCCACAGCTTGTCTTTCGTCTCGTCGAAACGAACCAGGTCGAGGAGTTCCCGGAACTCGCGATAGCAACCTTGCAAGTCACCGACTGCGTAAATGGCCATGAGATGGAAAAACGATTACCAACAGGCTGAAGGCAACGAAATGAACCGGTTATCTTGAAAAAACAAGGGCGATATGAAATTCTCCCCATCGCCCGCCGCATCCCGCTCCGGCTTCAACTTCCCAACAGGTCATTTGGACTGGCTGACCATGTAGTCGACCACCGCCTTGACGTCGTCATCAGACAGCCCCGCGTTTCCACCTTTGGGCGGCATGGCATTCTTGCCTTTCAATGCGCTGGTATAAAGCGTCTCCGTACCTGCCTTGATGCGGGGCGCCCACGCTGCATTGTCTCCCACTTTGGGTGCGCCGGCGGCGCCGGTGGCATGACAGGCGGAGCAACTGGCGGTGTAAATTTTCTTGGCTTTTTCCGCCGGGTCTTCCGCCGCAGGAGCGGCGCTGGCAGTTGCGGGAGGGGCCGCAGCCACGACTGTGCCTTCCCCTGTTTGCGCTGCGGACTGGGTGGAATCGCCTGCAATCACCAGCTTGCCTACCGGATGAAGACGCCTCGCTACGGCTTCTTCCGAAAAAGCGGGACTGCTTGGATCCATGGAGCTTTCACCGATGGCAAACCGCCCGATCAATGATAAGACAACGACTGGAACTATGAAAGCGGCCAGGACAACAACAATCAACTGACCCGGTGTCTGGATAGGCGTGGAATGCCCTTCGTCTTCAACGTCGCTCACAATAACTCCCCAGTAATAAACGTTAAGAATGTTTATTGTATAGGTTCATGTATTCAAGCAAAAGCGGTTTTATTCAGGTTGGACGGAGGGGTTAAAAAGCGTTATCCTATGCGCCCGATTCAAAAATGCCTTCCATCCGCGCCCATAGCTCAGCTGGATAGAGTACCGCCCTCCGAAGGCGGGGGTCACACGTTCGAATCGTGTTGGGCGCGCCATTCTTGTTCACCCTTGGAAAATACTCCAAGTAATTGGAAGATAAAGCAATGAACTTGATCTTCAACCGTACCTGCGGAAGGCTATAACCTGAAGCAAAGATTCATCAGGCCACGTACTCTCACCAACCGCTATGTGAAATACGCAAGCTTTACGGTTAAATGGAAATCTGGCCGGTTATGTTTCTTCTGCAGCCCGGTCCAGATATCTCGCTCCTTCCACCGGTTTGAGGAATTACCAGAATCTGTGTGCTGATGCGCTCCTTGAGCATTGGGACATGCGAGATCACGCCGATCAACTTACCCTCCTGCTGCAGGCTCGCAAGAGTTTCCAGAGCGGTATCCAATGCTTCTTCATCCAGCGTGCCGAAGCCTTCATCCAGAAAAAGCGAATCCACGCGAACGTTTTTGCTGGCCATGTGAGACAGTCCCAACGCCAGCGACAAGCTGACGATGAAACTCTCGCCACCTGAAAGGTTTTTCGTGGACCGAATCTCACCCGCCTGATAGTTGTCGACAACGTTGAGTTCCAGAGGCTCAGTATCATCGCGAACCAGCAGATAGCGATCGGTCATTTTCTGCAACTGCCGGTTGGCATGACCGATCATCATCTCGAAGGTCAGTCCCTGGGCAAAATTCCGGTATTTCTTTCCGTCCGCCGAGCCAATCAATTCGTGTAGATTTTCCCATCGGCGGCACTCTATCTTTTGAGCCCCGATAGCCGTTTGCTTTGCCTCCAGCCGTTCCTTGGCAGCAGCATTCTCGTTCAGTTTGTGTTTAAGTCGAATAGTAGTATCCCGCAGCTGTTTCAGGGACTCCTCGGAATCCTTGAATTGCGGTTCCAGTTCCTCAAGAGATTTGTCGGTAATCTTCCTGGCAGCTTCCGTAGCCAAGCGCGCTTCCCGATCCTTTTGTCTGGCCTTGAGATCTATTTGGTGACCGTCCAGATTTTTTGCCCTTGCAGATAGCGCATCCCTTTGCCCAATCGGGAGCCTGGCTTCAAGAAACTGTTTTTCACCCGAAAAACCAGCTAATCCCAATGCTTCTGTAAATCCGGCTTCCAGTTCCTTCAGCTCCGGGTCTCTTTGACCAATGCGCTTTTTCAGAGATTCAATTTGAGTCTTGGCAGCATTCAATTTCTGCTGAAGATCATGATGCAGGACTCTGGCCTTCCTTTCAGCCTCCTCTGAAACGGAAATACTCTTGTTCAAACGCCGTTCTTCATCATCAGGATCTTTATCACCGTACAATTCTTTCCGCTCTTTGCATCCAGCGGCGCAATCCTCTTTGAGGGACTGCAGACATTCCCGTTTTTCATTCAATGCATTGCTTTGAGTTTCAATGACTGCGTCCAACCTTTTCAACTCGCTATCGAAATCTCCGATCTGTTTCTCGATATCAGTCTTTCTCTTGATCTGTATCTGCCATGCTTTAACGCGTTCTCGCAAGGATTCCAGCAGTGCTGAAACATTGGAATCCAGAATTTCCTCAATGCCGAGCGGTTGGAGTTTGGCTGATACAGTCTGCTTCAGTCCGGTAATATCAGTTTGGAGTTTTTCCAGATATTCCTGCAGCCCGGCCAGGACTTGCCCGGCAGTTTTTTTGTCATTAACTGCTGTTATTTCCTGCTTTTCACCGTCCATCAAATTTTTACGGGCTGTGCCTTCGTCTTCCTCAAAATGTCTGATAGCGGTTTCATGATCCTCAGCCTTGCTTATCAGTTCAGTGAGCGCCCCAATCTTCCGTTCGATTTCATCGGGAATAGGGACGTTGCCTTCCGCAAAGGGATGCTCCGTTGCGCCACAAAGCGGACAGGGTTTGCCATCTTCCAATCTGGCTCGGTGATCTTCAAGTTCCGCTATTTTTTTCAGAAAAACCATTTCTCGAAGCAGGGTTTCCTTTTCTGCACGGTATTCACGCAACAGCCGGTCACCCAATAACTGGTTTAATTTATCTTTGCCTTGTTGGAGATTCTTTGAGACGTTCTCCAGCTCCTGTTTCCGAGCCTCGCATTGCTTCCGGCAGGCAGCTAGTTTTCTTGTTGCCTGTTCCAGAGCCGTCACTGCCTTCTCTTTATCGACCTCTTTTTTTGCTATTTCCTTTTGCCTGGAGAGCAAATTTTCCAGTTGTTCCTCAACACCGGCCAGACCGCTTATCAGCCACTCATCCCGAGCGTTCTCCTTGAGATAATCTTCAGCAACCTTCAGATTCTTTTCAGCATCGGCGCGTTTCACCTGTTCTTTCAGCTTGACCTCTCTGTCAGCATCGATCTGTTTCGTGTCTTTCCTGCAGCTGTCTTCATCTTTCGAAATAGCCTTTTTCTGATCGGCAAGCGTCTGATCGAGCGAACGGACCTTCCTGATGAGCGGTAAAGCAGCTTCCAGCTCCGCTTTGGCTCTGGTGGACTGCTGCTCAGCCAATTTCAGGGATTCAGCCTGTTCCTTTGCAGAGGATGCCAGTTGAGGAAGGACTGCTTCCTCAGTTTTCACTGCCTTCTGCTCATCCGCATGTTGTGTTCGGATTGCTGTCAACGTCGCGTAGGAACCTTCCAGTGACGCTGCCTGAATTGCCCGGCTGAGTTTGTCACGCTCTGGTTTAAAAATGTCGATGTCGGCTTGCAGTTTGCTCGCTTCTGCTGTCAGATCCTCGATTTCCCTCCTCAGTCCATCTACGGCCTTCAGCCACGTGATGGCTTTATCCGTATCCATTAATTTTCTGGTCAGAGCGGACTCTTCTTTCTGTTTTAACTCGAGTTCTTGTTGAATATCTTTTTCCTGTTCCTGCTCCAGAATCACGATACCGGCTGTTTCAGCCTGAAGCAGGTTCAGTTTCTCCCGCTCTTCACGCTGGCGCTCATGGACGCGGATCGATATTTTGCTATAAATCTCCGTGCCCGTTATCTGCTCCAGGATCGGCGCTCGCTCATCGGGTAAAGCCTGCAGGAATGCGGCAAAGCCTCCCTGAGCCAGCAACATGGAGCGGGTGAATTGGTCGAAATCCATACCGGTAGCCGCCTCGATCCGGTCAGCAACTCCCTTGATTTTGGATTCGAAAATCTTCCCCGAATCGGCATGAGCAATCTCATGTTTCGGAGCCTGTAGTTCTCCATCCGGTTTTTTACGTGCCCGGTGCTGGCTCCAGTGGCAACGGAAACGACCGGCCTGTGTCTCAAACGTCACTTCAGCAAAACATTCGCCGATCTGACGGGACATTATCTCGTTTCCGCTTTTGGTGACCTTGCTCAACCGAGGGGTCCGCCCGTAGAGAGCGAGGCAGATGGCATCGAGGATGGTTGTCTTCCCGGCACCGGTCGGACCGGTGATGGCAAAAATACCGTCGGAGGTAAAGGCGGGATGCGTCAGGTCGATTTCCCATTCACCCATCAGCGAGTTCAGATTCTTGAATCGTACCTGCAATATCTTCATCGACAGCCTCTCTATTCCGCTTGCATGTCGTCCTCATAGAGAGACGAAAGCGCTTCCTGATAAGCACGAAGTAATTCTGGCCGCTGGTCTTCAGGCACTTCATGTACGGTCAGGCATCGCTCGAATACGTCATTCACACTGAGATCGTCCAGTGTTTCTTCTTCATGGATTTTTCCAAGGACGCGATCGATAACAGGGTTGTTCTTCACCCGCAGAATTTCCATTTGGGTGTCGGTAATGGCGATTTCCAGGCGCTCGCGCAGGTCGCCGATTACTTCTTCACCTTCGTAGATGACTTCGAGCCATGCTTGAGAGCCGGTCTCTGACAGTTTACGAATCTGAGTGGAGATGCTGTCCCAGTCTCCCTTGATACGTTCGAGCTTCTGAAACACCGGCACATCGATCAATTGAACAGACGCGGCGGTACTGTGGAATTCAACCTGGCAAACGCTCTTCTGTTGTCTGGCCTCCCCGAACCCCATGGGGAGAGGAGAGCCACTGTATCGCATGATCTCGGAACCGTTTACCTTCTGCGGGACATGGAGGTGGCCCAGCGCAAGGTAGTTGAAGCATTCAGGAAAAATCCCCGCACTCACCTGAGCCAGCGAACCGACATACAGGTCCCGCACGCCGTCACCCTCGATAGTTTGCCCTCCGGCGGCGAAAAGGTGGCCCGTGGCAACGATGGGAATATCCACCCCGAGTTCCACACGCTTCTGTTCAGCCAGGGCGGCTATGGCAGCGTAGTGATCGCGAATACCGACGAGCAGCTTCCGTTCCTTATCCTCGACACTCTCGCCGGCTTCCGCCACGCGGATGTCTTTGTCACGAAGATACGGCACGGCGCAAACAATTAGCTCGGGCACCCCTTGCTCATTTCGGAGTACCAGTACTTCATCTTCAAGGGATGCTGAGGGGCTACCGATCACATGGACATCAAGGGCTTTGAGCAGCGCCCTGGGTGCATTCAGAAATGAAGGGGAATCGTGATTACCCGCGACGATGACCACATGGCGGCAGGGTGAAGCTGCTATCTTCCAGAGAAAGCGGTAGTAGAGCTCCTGGGCACGATTGCTTGGAGCACTGGTATCAAAGATATCACCGGCTACCAGGAGGACATCGATTTCGTTCCTCTGAATCGTTTCTGCCAGCCACGTCAGAAATGCCTCGAATTCCTCGTACCGCTTTCTGCCATATAGGGTCCGGCCGATGTGCCAGTCGGAGGTATGGAAGAGTTTCATCCTGTTATCCAGCGGCCGAAGGGACGAAGCATTCCATGTATTCCTCCCGCTAATTTTTGAGTCTCATCATATCGGCCAGAAGATCTCTCCTGACTCAGGTAGTTCTGCTGGTAATTCTGCTGGTTGTGCGTGTTCAAACCCCGGGTATCGGTTCACCGATCCCTGGATTCTAACTTAACCAGCTTTCTAACTTACACAGCCCCTCCCGCAGCCGGCTGCACAAACCGCTCAAACTGCTCTAAAGGCAGAGGCCGGCTGAACAGGTACCCCTGATAAGCAGTACAACCGTGGCTAGCAAGAAAATCTTTTTGTGCTCCGGTTTCCACTCCTTCGGCAATTACCGCCAACCCCATGCTTTTAGCAAGGAGCAGGATCGTTCGAACGATCGTTGCATCATTATTATCGGTCAGCACGTCTCTCACAAATGACCGATCAATTTTTACCCAATCCAGCGGCAGACGTTTCAGATAGTAGAGTGAGGAATAGCCGATGCCAAAGTCATCCAGCGCAAAGCCCACCCCTCGGGCTTTGAGTGTCATCATTTTTGCAATGGTATCGTCCATATCATGGACCAGAATGCTTTCGGTAAGCTCAAGCTTGAGTCTTTGTGGATTGGCGCCTGTGCGGTCGAGTATTGAAATTACTTGCTCGACAAAATCGGGCTGGCAAAACTGGAGGGAACTGACATTCACAGAGAGATTGAGCTGTACTGTCTCCGGTTGAAGTGCCCAGCTTGCCAGTTGGTTGCATGCGGTTTCCAGCACCCACTCGCCCAAAGGAAGAATCAGACCGGTTTCCTCTGCCTGTGGAATGAATTCGGAGGGGGGCAAAAGACCCCGGCGCGGGTGCTGCCATCGCACCAGCGCTTCAGCACCGATAATCCCCCGGCTGTCCACCTGCAGCTGATAATGGAGAATGAACTCGTTTCTCTCCCAGCTTTTGTATAACTCCGACTCGAGAATGGCTCGGGCATTCATTGCTGCTTGCATGTCCGGATCGAAAAAACGCATGGCATTGCGGCCCGATGCTTTTGCCTGATACATAGCGAGGTCTGCCCGCTTCAGGAGTTCGTTTGTTGTTTGGGACTGATCGTTAAACAGTGCAATACCGATGCTGGGTGTAATGTGATGGATGTATGGATCGAGATTAAACGGCTGAATGAAGGCGCTGCGTATCCTTTCGCAAATGGTGCTTATCTGGGTAAGAGCCTCATCATGATCTTCGCCAAAGTCACCCATCAATATCACCACAAACTCATCTCCGCCCAAGCGAGCTACCGTATCGCTTTCGCGTACGCAAGAGGACAGGCGCGGCGCGACCTGCCGAAGCAGCAGGTCACCCATGTCATGCCCCAGCGTATCATTCAGCAGCTTGAAGTTATCGAGGTCGATAAACAGTAACGCGCCCATGCGCTGATTGCGAGCACTCACCGCTAATGCATGCCCGAGGCGATCCAGCAAGAGCCGCCTATTGGGCAAACCCGTCAAAGAATCGTATAAGGCGAGATGCAGGATTTCGTTCTCGGCGCTCTTGCGCTGGGTAATATCTGTATTGATCGCGAAGATAGCCTGAGGCTCTCCGTCGTCATTTCTGACCAGCGTCCAATGGGCCTCCACGTTCAGCATACTCTGGTCCCTGCGTCGCTGCGCAAGTTCTCCTCTCCATTCGCCGGAACTGAGCAGCGCCCGGTTTGCTTCATCGAAAACGGCAACATTGTCATATAACATCTCAACCTCTCTTCCCATCACCTCTTCGGACGTCCATCCATAGAGCCGTTCCGCGCCTTGGTTCCAGAATTCAATACAATTATCCATTCCGAAAACAATGATCGCATCCGTTGCCTTGTCGAGAAGGGAAGCTTGCTGGCGGATACGAACGTGGGCTTCCTGCCGCGCCTGCTCAGACTCCTTGCGTTCGGTAATATCGCGGAAATAAACAGTCAAGCCTTCTTCAGATGGATAAGCATGTACCTCGAACCATTCATCCAGTGGAACGTAGAATTCCTCAAACGTCACTGTCCTGTTTTCCATGAGTGCCCGATGGTATTCGCGATCAAAGGTTGTTCCTGCTGTCTCTTTGAATTCTTCCCAGCACACCCTTCCCAGAAGATCCTCGCGATTACGCTGTAGCAGATTCTCGGCTTCCTTATTCACATAGGTGAAACGCCATTCCCGATCCAGGGTATAAAACGCGTCAGTAATACTTTCCAAAATCCTCTCTGTGCGAAGCTTCGCATTTGAAAGCTCGCGTGTTGTTGCCTGCTGCTCCTCCATGGCCAACAGCAGTTTTTTATTTACATGTCCCAGTGCCGCAGCCTTCTCTTTGTTCCCCGAAAGGACAAAGGAAACCATGGCAGTCAACATGCTGACCACGAATCCGCCCAGCAGAACGAGGAGTGCCTCGTAATTCTTTATTGCTTTTTCAAATGCAGGACGGGAGGATGCTTCGAGCGCCCATGTTTGACCATATAAGGATATAGGTATGACCCGTTTAAATTTAGGTACGGGCGACGGCCCAGATCGATGTTTTACGCTGTCGAAAAGAAGAGAATCCTCTGCCATTGCTTTTCCATCGAAAATTCTCAGATCGAGGATATCAAGTTCGCTCCCAAGGGTGGCGCGTACGAAGTCAACCATTCTGAACGGAGCATATACATAGCCACCCAATGATGCGCGCCTTTCTTCCACCGTTTTCGGCAGATTTGCAGCACCATAGTAGGGGAGATACATAAGGACGCCTGCCTGAATATCCTCACCGGTTTCCTGCACGAGCTTCACTTTGCGGGTAAGCGCGACTTCTCCCGTATCGCGCGCACGGGACATGGCGGCGCGTCGAACAGCATTTGAAAACATGTCATATCCGAACGCACGCAGATTTGATCCCGTAAAGGGTTCGAGATATATGATGGAGGTATACTCCTGGCGCGGGGTTCCAGGCCAGACTTTGTAGGACGGAAAACCTTCCGCGCGTACTTCTTCAGTATGGGCGGCAAGCCCTGACCGCGGGATATATTTGGCGAAACCGATACCGTGAATGCCCGGATACCGGTCGTTTATTCGCAGTGCATTCACATATGTGCGCCATTCGTTCCGGGAAACGGAGGGGGAGGCAAGCAGGTGTCCCAGCGCCCCTTTCAACACCTGTTCATACCCTGAAAAGTGATGCTCGATCTTGTGAATGACTTCTGCTACCCGCTTATCAAATCGAGTATTTTCATGCCGTTCCTGCAGATCCTGTACGACAGACCAGCTCGCTAGGGTAAGCGACATAAAAATCACGAAAGTGAGAGCGGCGATAGCCGGTCGGGAGGGCGGACGCCCGCCAGGGATATGGGGATTGTGGATCTCTGTATCCATCACTCAAGGCTGATGCTTCAATGGTCACGCTAAAATTCCTCAAGCTGGCAATCTAACTCACATGGGGTTTTACGGATAAATGGATAAGGGATACTAAAAATGCCAAGTTTTACCTTTTGCGTGGTCCGTCGATTTGTTAGAAATGTCGAGCGGGTTAAACAAAAACCCGCCGGAGCGGGTTTTGAGAGGAAGTGGCAGTTACCGTCGCTCGAGGAGGCGGAGGTACCCGAAGCGGAGGAACAGTCTCTCTAAATCTCTACTCTCGCCCCTAGTTCAAGTACACGGTTTGCCGGCAGTTTGAAGTATTCCGCGGCGTTGCTGGCGTTGCGCACCATGGCCGCGAACAGGCGCTCACGCCACAGGGACATGCCCGTACCCGGACTGGGTACCACGATCTCGCGACTCAGGAAGTAGGAGGTCCTCAAGGGTTCGAACACGAGGCCATGCGGTTCACACAATTCGAGTGCGTACGGCAGATTCGCTTCATCCTTGAAGCCGTACCGCACCGTGATCTGGTAACAGTTTTCCATAAGTGGCTTTATCGAGATGCGCTGTTCTACCGGCACCCAGGGAGTTTCCTGGTATGTCACCGTGAGGAAAACCACACGCTCGTGCAGGACCTGATTATGGGCAAGATTATGCAACAGGGCGTGGGGTACACCGTCAGGATTGGCCGTCAAGAAAACCGAGGTCCCCGCGACCCGCGTGGGGGGATGCGCAATAAGCGATTCGAGGAAGGACTGGAGCGGTATGGCAACGGAGCGCAGGTGATCGACCAGCATTTGTCGTCCACGACTCCAGGTGATCATGATGAAAAAAATGACGGACCCGATTACGAGCGGGAACCAGCCCCCCTGGGCAACTTTCAGTATGGTGGCGGAGAAGAATGCGCTGTCGATCGCCAGGAAAAATGCAGTTACCAGGATGCCCAGGAGGAATGGATAATTCCAGACATAGCGGAGCACGAAAAAAGTGAGTGTGGTTTCGATAACCATCGTGGTCGTGACCGCTACGCCATATGCCGAGGCAAGATTGGAGGATGAACCGAATCCCAGTACCGCCATGAGAACAACCGACAGCAAAGTCCAGTTGACAAACGGGATGTATATCTGCCCGATTTTACGTTCAGAGGTGTGCCGGATCTGCATGCGCGGCAGGAAGCCCAATTGAATAGCTTGCCGGGTCACCGAGAAAACGCCGGAGATGACAGATTGCGAGGCGATCACGGTGGCGGCAGTCGCCAGCCCTACCGCACCATAAAGCGCCCAGGAAGGAAACAGCAGAAAGAAAGGATTGGAAATCGCGGCTGGATTGGCGAGCAGCAGCGCGCCTTGTCCCAGATAATTCAAAGTCAGGGCGGGAAGGACTCCTCCATACCACGCCAACCGGATCGGCTTCGCCCCGAAGTGTCCCATATCCGCATAAAGCGCCTCCCCGCCTGTCACTGCCAGCACCACCGCACCCAGGGCAATAAATGCCAGCCAGCCATTACTGATACAAAAGGCAAAGGCATACATGGGATTGAATGCGGCGACGATCTGGGGTGCGCCCGCAATATTGATCAAACCCACAAGTCCGAGGCTGACGAACCATATCACCATGACAGGTCCGAACAAGGCGCCAATTCCCCCCGTTCCTCGCTGTTGCAACATGAAAAGCGCGATCAGCACAACCACGGTGATGGGTAGCACATAAGGCTGGAGCAACGGTGTTGCAACTTCAAGACCCTCGACTGCGCTCAATACCGAAATGGCAGGCGTGATAACACCGTCGCCAAAAAACAGTGCTGCCCCGAATGCGCCGATGAGAAACAGAATGTTGTGCAAGCGCGGACGGTCTGTGACGGATGAACTGGCCAGCGATAGCAGCGCCATGATCCCACCTTCACCGTGATTGTCGGCCCGCAGGATCAACGTTACGTATTTGAGCGACACCACGATCATGATCGTCCAGAAAATGAGCGAAATGATGCCGATCACGTTGCTCTCGGTGACAGCAAGTCCATGGATGGGGTCGAAAACCGTCTTCATGACATATAACGGACTTGTTCCGATATCCCCGTAAACCACTCCCAGCGCGGCCAGGCACAGCAGACTTAGAGGCTGGCGCTCGAGAGAATGTCCCGATGGCATCTGTTGATTCGTCATGTTGATTAACGTTGACTCAGCCCTCGCCTCGGGCAAGCAGCGGAAAGAAAGGATAAATACTTCGCGGCTGGCAAAACCACAAGTTTCTTGTTTCGGCCTTTGGCAAGGAGGCCAGGAGTCGATATTGCGCGTTTACTATCTTCCGACAGGCGTGGTACCGCATTTGTAATTGATAGGAAACAGGCCTATGGACATTTTACACGACCTGCACATGCTGATGGCAAAAGCAGTTTTGACGACATCCTGCTCCTCTCCCCCCCTTCCTCTTTTGGGCTGTCTCTTTTTGTTGGCTATCGCACCGACCGGAACTGCTCTCTTCCTTATTATTTGCGGAATCGTTCTCCGTATTACGATTCCTGCAAATCATGAAATTGGATTAATTATAGGAGAGAACCATGGCCTACACAGATCGTGACACCTACGGCATGTACAAAAACTACGGCAAGGAAGGCAAGGGACCTGGTCCCCGTCTGATGGGCGCCGACACTCTTATTGGCGAGGATGTATATAACACCAGGGACGAAGACCTTGGGGATATCAAGGAAATCATGCTCGATATGAACAACGGCAAAATCGCCTACGCGGTATTGTCCTTCGGGGGATTGATGGGAATGGGAGACAAGCTCTTTGCCGTGCCCTGGGGCGCTCTGACGCTCGATACAGAGAACAAGCGCTTCATCCTCGATGTGGATAAGGAACGCCTCGACTCCGCGCCGGGATTCGATAAGGACGACTGGCCCGACATGGCGGACACCTCCTGGCAGAATACAATCAATTCCTACTATGGAACGAAGACTTATACCGAGTCTTCCCGCACGAAGCAGCCGACGGACACTCCCGACACGCCGTATGAGCAAACGCCTTATACAACAATCCAGTCTTCGGGCATGGATTCGGGCAGGGTGAAATAAACAAGAGCCAGACAATTGCATCCTCCTTCAATGCCTCACCGCTCCCTGAATTCCAGGCGCATTGAGCGTTGCTATGTTCCGCCCCTGTCCTTCACAGTGGGCGCCGGTGGAGTAGCGCTCGCAACTGCCCGAAGCAACCACGCTCCTGATCGCCGAGCCGGCGACTGATAGTTACGAGAGCTGCAGAACCTGATTCATGGCCCTGAGCGAAGTGGGTCGTCCGCTGCGTTTGGCCAACATCATATTCGGCGCCTGGTTGATTCCCGCCCCCCTTCTGTTGACCGGTTACACCGGACTGGGAGCGGTAGCCAACGTCACGGCGGGCGTATTGCTGATTCTGCTCGCACTGCCGGTCGGCCCGATCAGGAGCCATTATGGCGCTTGGGATCGCTGGAATTCCATCGGAGCAGTACGGCGTAATTGATAAGGCCAAACCGGTACCGAGTAGGACACCGAAATCTTGCGAAGACGGCGCTTATCAATCTCCTGCTCGCAGCGTGTCGGGAGAAACGACGGCTTGAAGCAGTAACTCCCCGAGATTATGGTTTCCTTTTTTCTGCGCGAACCACCATATCGCACCTTTCCGGATGGTCCATTGCCCCGGATCACCTGACATGAGCAAAGCGGCGACTTCTCCGAGCGTAGGCTGATGACCTACCACGAGTACCGCGCCTTTCGCATCAGGCCATCCTGCTGCCTTCAGAACCGCCTTCGGGGAAACACCGGGACCGATTTCCCCGACCGTCTCGAAATCCTTGCTGAGTGCGGAAGCCGTCTGCTGGGTACGCTGGGTTGGGCTGACGATGATGCGTGTGTTCTTTGGCAACCTCGGCTTGAGCCAGGCGGCAACGAGGTCAGCCTGTTTTCGCCCTTTATCGGTAAGTTCCCGCGCACTATCGGGAACGCCCTCCTCAGCCTCGGCATGACGCCACAATATGAGCTCCATGAGCTTCTCCTGAGAGCTGTTGTAATATTTGGAAGTATAGAGGAGATTCAGTGCTTGTCGTGTTCATATCAGGAGCAGCATCCAAGTCAGAACAAGATGAGGCTCTGTTACCGCCACTCTCAGGGTACGTACGGAAGCGGAAGGCCACGCGAAACGGACCGGTTGTTTGATGAACTGATTGTAACGCGCTAGGATCCGAATCAGATCGGGACAGTCACGGGAGTGGCAGATATTACTCCCTGGGTTACCCGGCGGGTATGCGGGGGCGGTTTGTGGGCGGGCAGGGCGCCCGCCGTCTTCTCGATTAGGACTTCAACGCCGACATGGGAGCGCCAAAATTGATGTGGAAAGGTGCTCCGTTGATTACCAGCGCCGGAACAGACTTAACGCCAGCCGCTTCGGCAGCCGCGATCCTGTCCTTTTGCTCGCCAAGATGCACGAGTTCAACCTCGTAGCGATCGGGATCCAGGGCTTCAGCAATCTGATGCTCGGCCTCGACACATACGGGACAGCCAGCGTGATAGAAGGTAGCAGGTGTTTTCATAGTCGATCTCTCCAAAAAAATAAATATCGATGGGGAACTGCCCCCACTCGCGCCACCAATGACGGTAGCCATGCGAGCCCGCCATTATAAACGCGGGCTCATCCTTGTGCCAGCGCTCCCTCATCGAGGAGCCGGAAGTAACTGTACCCTATCGATATTTCAGGAATGAGGCTGGAGTGAGAGCGCCAATGAATAAAGTCTGTTTTTACTTTCGCCGCTGATTTCCGCAGTCAGCCTCACCGCCTGCTTGAGGGGCAATTCGTGCATCAGCAGCTGAAGCGTGCTGCGCGCCTGTTCGCTCAGCTCGGTTTCCTTCGGAGGCTCAGCCCCCGACAAAATGAGTACGAACTCGCCCTTGCGGCGGTCGGAATCAGCCTCCAGCCAGGCAAGCGCCTCACCCAGGGCGCAGCCATGAATGGTCTCGAACACCTTTGTCAGTTCCCTGGCAAATGTAATCCTGCGATTCCTTCCAAATACTTCCGTCATATCCCCTATACACTCGAGAATACGATGTGGCGCTTCGTAAAATATGAGGCTGTAGGGATGCGGCTTCAGGTTGGCAAGCGCCCGCCGTCGCGGACCGCTGCTGGTCGGGAGGAAACCGTAAAACAGAAAATGTGGATTGGATATGCCGGCAACGGATAGGGCGCACGCTGCCGCATTGCAACCCGGAATCGGCACGACTTTGAAACCCTGCTCCCTTACAAATCTGACGATCAGCCCACCCGGATCCGAGATTGCCGGAGTGCCCGCATCCGTTACGATCGCCACCGTTTTGCCCTGCGAAAGCAGGCCGGCAATTTTTGCAAACAATGCACTTTCGTTATGGCGGTGCAGGGCGAACAGCGTTTTTGAGATGGCGTAGCGTGCAAGCAGATGCTTTGTCGTACGGGTGTCCTCCGCCGCAACGACGTCAACCGCTGCAAGCACATCGAGGGCTCTCAATGTGATATCGCGCAGATTGCCTATGGGTGTGGCGACCACGTATAAGGTAGCGGGAATTACAATTGCTTTAGATTGATCCATGCGGTTCCACAGGCTCTGTTCTGAGGATGGTTATCAATGACTGGATTTAAAATATCCATTGCGTTTGATTCCCCATGCAAACTGGGGCTGGAATTGATGCTTTTTGCAAGGATAGCGGGAAATGACCCTTAGGTTGAAGGGGAACCAGGCCGAGCGGTACGCGGAAGCGTTTCTTGCCGGGCACAGGCTGGTGCTGGTACAAAGAAACTACCGATGCCGTTTTGGTGAAATCGATCTCATCATGCGCGATGGAGAAACTCTCGTGTTTGTCGAAGTGCGGATGCGTACGAACCGGAATTTTGGGGACGCAGGCTCCAGTATCACTTTATCGAAACAACGCAAGGTGGTGCGTGCAGCCCGGCATTATCTGCTTTCGCTGAGAACCGAGCCCTGTTGCCGCTTCGACGCCGTGTTGTTATCCGGCAATGAGGGGCGCGACATCGAATGGATCAGGAATGCTTTTGATGTTAACTATTCGTAATACGGGTTGCGGCTTTGAACTAATGCATGCCCTCGCTAGCATGGACACTCATTCCGTTTGAAATATTCTTTTTTTAAGGGCATCATTTTACTGGTTTCCCGAGATGCCTGTGGCGTGGCCTGAACTTTCAACGCACCGCTTGCCGTAGCCGGGATCCCGATATATCTTTAGCGCGGATGCATATTATTGTACGTTTATCGTTTATTGGGGAGATCGATGCAATATCTTGATTTGAAATCGCTCTTGCTGGTTTTTTTCCTGCTTCCACTTTTGTCTGGCTGCGGCCTGATAGCCGCCGGGGGGATGGCGGCCGGGGTTGGAACGGGGATTGCAATGTCTCAGGACCGCCGTACAAGTGGTATGTTTGTAGAGGATGAGAGTATCGAGTTTAGAAGCGGTCAGCGTATCAGTGAGAAATTCAGCTCGAACGTTCACGTGAACGTCACCAGTTTCAACCGGAACGTCCTGCTCACCGGCGAGGCGCCTTCTGAAACAATAAAAGAAGAAATTGGCGATCTCGTGAGCAACGTTGAAAACGTGCGTCATGTAACCAATGAAATTACTGTGGGCAGCCCAAGCTCATTTACCTCCCGCGGCAATGACACATTGATCACTTCTCTGGTGAAGGGGCACTTTATGGACTCGGGGCGGTTTCAGGCTAACCACGTCAAGGTTGTCACCGAGGAAGGCATTGTCTATTTGCTTGGACTTGTAAAGGGAGAGGAAGCGGAGAATGCAGAAGAGCTGGCCAAGCGGGTCGACGGTGTCAAGAAGGTGGTGAAGGTGTTCGAGTACATGGAGTAAGCTTCCAGTCTTGCTGAAGAAGACGAGTCGACTTTCCAGTTCCGCATCGTGGAATGATCTGTCCTTTCACCCGTCCTTGACGCTTTCTACCACACATATTGCGCGGCTTTACAAGCTGTTTCCACCGGATCGGATCTATACCGATCCGGTGGATTGTTATGCGTATGCATACGATAATACCCGGAAGGTTTTTCCGCCCGATGCCGTGGTATTTCCATTGTCTGCCCTGGAAGTTCAGGCGGCAGTGAAATTCGGTAACGAGACGGGGATTCCGCTTGTACCTCGGGGGCGAGGCACCGGCACCTCGGGGGGCAGTCTTCCGGAATCCGGGGGAATTGCGTTATCGCTGGAACGGATGGTGCGCGTTACCAAAATTGATCCTGCCAATCGCGTACTCGTTGCCGAACCGGGGGTCATAAACCAGACAGTGCAGGATATAGCAAGAAGGCATGGTTTCTTCTGGCCCCCCGATCCTTCCAGCGCGGCTTTTTCCAGCATAGGGGGAAACCTTGCGACCTCGGCCGGTGGACCCCGTGCGGTAAAGTACGGAACCACCCGAGACCATGTGCTGGGAGTGAAGGCAGTTACCGGCAAGGGCCAAGTGATCCGGACGGGCTGCTATACGACCAAGGGCGTCGTGGGATACGACCTCACCCGACTTCTGATTGGCTCCGAGGGTACACTGGCAGTTATTACCGAAGCCACCCTCAAGCTCACTCCGCTTCCCCAGGCGTTGGGAGGCGTGACCGCTTATTATAGCGACCTCGCCGGTTGCACAGATGCTATTGTCCGCATCATGACGCTTCCGCAGACCCCGAGTGCGCTCGAGTTTCTCGATGCGGGGTCCCTCAACCTGATAAGGAGCCGGTTTCCCGGTATGCTTCCTGCCGATGCCCACGCCATGCTGATGATTGAAGTGGATGGTACCGAGCATTCGGTCGCAGAGTCACGTAACGCTGTTCTCAGCGCTTGCGGGGGCAGCGGATTGATTCAGGCCACGCCCACGGCAGATGCTGCAACGCTGTGGCGAGCGAGAAAAACATTATCGCCGTTATTGAGGGATATTGCGCCAAAAAAAATCAATGAGGACGTCGTCGTGCCGGTTTCGGCTCTGCCAGAGTTTCTGCTGGGACTCACCAGGTTGAGCGCGAAGCATCGCCTTTCCAACGTCAATTTTGGTCATGCCGGAAACGGCAATATCCATGTCAATCTTTTGGTGAATCCGGACTCCACGGGCGAGATGCAGCGGGCGGAAATGTGCCTGAACGAGATATTCGACCTTGTAATCGAACTCAACGGCACCTTGTCAGGGGAACACGGCGTCGGGAGCGAGAAAAGAGCATATATCGGAAAAGAGATCGATCCGGTCACCATGGAACTCATGAAGGAGATCAAACGCGTGTTTGACCCCAACAACATTTTGAATCCCGGAAAGCTGTTTCCATAGACACGCGTATCCAGCTTGCGAATCGGCAACGGGAATTTTCCGCATCTGTTCAACTGTTCAATTCAAGATTAGCAAAATGCCTTTGCTAACCCGAAGTTTTCAAGAGCTGG
Organism: Nitrosospira multiformis ATCC 25196; assembly: GCF_000196355.1. NCBI lineage: Bacteria > Pseudomonadati > Pseudomonadota > Betaproteobacteria > Nitrosomonadales > Nitrosomonadaceae > Nitrosospira > Nitrosospira multiformis. Next base: position 202,468 of record NC_007614.1, on the reverse strand, counting down.
GAGATGTCGTGGGCGAAGACGTCTGCGCCTTTATCATTACTGACGTATAGCCGCAACTTCCCCTTTGTATCGTAGATGTAGGTTCCGGTGGAGTGGTCCACGCTATCATGCTGGTGGGCACCGCCTTGTTGTTTCTGGTAGACGACGTTAAATTCTTTCGTGGTCTTCTTTATCGCGCGTTCGTCGCCATACAGTCCGAGGAAGCTAGGATTGAAGGCGGACAGATATGCTTTCAGGACTTCAGGCCGGTCGCGCTCGGGATCGACGGTAATAAACAGCACTTGCACACGGGACGCATCGGCGCCCAACATATCCATCGCCGCCGCAAGATTTCCCATGGTCGCAGGACAGGCATCAGGACAGTGAGTGTAGCCGAAAAATACCGTGACGACCTGCCCCTTGAAGTCGGCAAGGGTTCGCATCTTACCGTTATGATCGGTGAGGTTGAAATCTTTGCCGAAATCGGCGCCGGTAATGTCCGTCGAAAGAAACGCCGGCTTTTCTGTCTTGCTACAGGCCGAAAGGAGCGGGGCCGTCAGTAGCGCCGCTGCTATCCATACTACAAGTCTGTAATAGTGCGGTCGATGCCTCACGCATGTCCCTTAGAAACGTATGTAATGGTCTACCAGGAGCACCGCGAACAATCCTGCCAGATAAAGGATCGAGTAGCGAAACGCGCTGCGGGCCAGCTGGTCGCTGTAGTTGAGGTAGATTTTTACTGCATAGTATAAAAATATCACATCCAGCACTATCGCGCCGGCCAGATAGATAAGCCCACTCATCTGAGTGGCATAAGGCATCAATGTCACCGCGATGAGTATCAGTGTGTACAGCAGAACATGCAGGCGCGTAAATTTGTCGCCGTGGGTTACCGGCAGCATCGGCATCCCAACCTTTGCATATTCAAGTTTGCGATAGAGTGCAAGCGCCCAGAAGTGGGGCGGCGTCCAGGCGAAAATAATCAGAAATAAAAGCAGAGCGTCAGCCGACACTTCGCCCGTTACCGCTGCCCAACCCAGAACTGGTGGCATTGCTCCGGAAGCGCCGCCTATGACGATATTTTGCGGGGTCATCGGCTTCAAGATCACAGTGTAGATGATCGCATAGCCGACAAAGGTTCCAAGCGTGAGCCACATGGTCAGCGGATTGACCAGTTGATGCAGTATCAGCAGACCCGCGCCGCCAACAAGCGCCAGGAACACAAAGGTTTCAGGCGAGGTAACGGTACCGCGGGGGAGCGGACGCCCCCGCGTGCGGGCCATGACAGCATCGATTTTCTGCTCGACAAGGCAATTGACAGCTGCAGCAGCTCCCGCAACGAACGCTATCCCCACCGTAGCAAAAATGAGCGTATCCAGGGGTACAACGCCCGGAACGGACAGAAACATGCCTATAACGGCCGTAAAAACAATAAGCGATACAACTCGCGGCTTGGTTAACCGGTAAAACTGCTGCACACGCGAAGCAGTTTGCTGCCAAGCAATACTCGTTGTAGCCATAACGTTTCGTCTCCTATTATCGCGGGCTCGGTGCCCGGCGTTTCGACAAATCAATGTGAATCACGACTGGTCTATATGCAAGAGCAGCCCCCGCTGCTCACACCCATCCAGTCGCCGTATCTTTCAGTGTTTCATATCCGTACCCATTGCATGCTCCAACTGAGATACCTTGAGCAGCCGCTTGATGTCTTTCGCCATCTTTCCAGGATCAGGATCCTTTGGAAATCGCATCATCAGATTTCCGATGGGATCTATCAGATAAATATGATCATGCTGTGAGCCGACGGCTGGAACCTCCTTGAGCAACTCGCTGTTTTTCGCCAGGATGACGTGCATTCCCTCGTAGTCGCTCAGTACTTCGGGGGAAGGTTTCTGCTCATCATCGATCAGCCACAACCGCTCGATGCGATCCATTTCGGTATTCTGATAGGTACGAACCTGACGCATGTAATAGAGCTTCTTCTGGCATTGCTCGTCACACGCACCCGAGTCGATCGACATCAGCACCCACTTGCCGCGAAGGTCGCGCATTCGAAAAATTGTCCGGTCCGCGTCGTTCAGCCCCGTCCCTTTCAATTGCCTGACCTCGATCAGGTCTCCGTAATTTACGGTTTGAGGCCGCACATTCCAAAAATAAAGCATATAGGAAGCGACAAAAGGCGCGCTCAACACTAGCGCCAACAGTATCAGCGTCCGTCTATTCTTTTTAGTAACGCTCTCGTTTGACACTTAACACCAGATAAATAATCAATACGGCGAGAGCCATCGCAAACCATTGGAGGGCATACCCGATATTCTTGGCCGAGCCGGAATCAGGTCGAGGCCATTCCCGCACGAAACCATCATTCGCTTGATCCTTCTGCAGGATCATCACCGGCTGTAGCTTCAGGCCAGTGCTGCTTCGATAACGTTCGAGGTCCAGGTTTTCCCATACCCGGCCGGAGACCTGATCGGGAGACAATTCCAGAGTCTTTTGCATTGCTGTCGTCGCAATGCCTGAAACCAAAATCTTCCCACCGGGTGTAGTCACTTCCGGCAATTTACTCCGATCGCGGGTTGCCGCTATCCATCCCCGGTTTACCAGAACATGCATTTCACTGTTGCCGATCCTCAAGGGAGTCACAATCTGGTAGCCGGCGATACCCTTGTATATCTTGTTATCAAGATATATCGTGTATCCCGGTACGTATTCACCCTGGGCTTCAACCTGACGGTATTGAAAATCTTCAAGCTTTACCGGGTGATCAGGGAGTGTAATGGTCGGTTCCTGTGAAAGACGGTCAAGCCGCTCCTGCCGGGACTCTTTTTCCTGCGCCCGCGAGAGCTGCCAGTTACCAAGTTGCACCATAATCGTTATCACAGCTATTGCAGCTACTGTTGACCATAATCGTGGCGTAAAACGCCAGCCTGAAATAGTCATTGGATAGGATGCTAAACTCGGCTAAACTTCTTCCTGAAGACCTAATAATTCCGGGATCAAGCCTTGAAAATCGTTATCGTACTGCTTCTGTTTCTCATATTTGCCAGCTTGGGGTCCGCGCTCTACTACCTGGTCAAGGACAAGGGACACGACACCCGTGTTGTCAAGTCCCTGACCTTGCGTATTGGATTATCGCTTTTTCTGTTCACCCTTTTGATGCTGGGGACCTACTTCGGCGTTATTCCACTTGAGTGACGGTCCCACCTGGATGATTACCTGACTGTTCTTATATCAGCCAATAAACAAATATGAACAGGCCCAGCCAGACCACGTCCACGAAGTGCCAATACCAGGCGACGCCTTCAAAGCCGAAATGATTCTCGGGTGAAAAGTGGCCCTTCAGCACACGGCACCAGATGACGAACAACATAATGGAGCCGACCGTCACGTGGAAGCCGTGGAAGCCGGTCAGCATGAAGAACGAGGCGCCATAGGCTCCCGTGGTTAACTTGAGATTCATCTCCGAGTAGGCGTGCCCGTACTCGTACGCCTGCAGTCCCACGAAGAGGAATCCGAGGGCGAATGTAAGAAACAGGCCCAGTTTGAGCTGCCCGCGCTTGTTCAGCTTCAGTGCCCAGTGCGCCCAGGTGACGGTCACGCCCGAGGTCAGCAGCAACAGGGTATTGAAAGCTGGAAGACCCCAGGGGCCCATCGGCATGAACTTCTCGGTGATGCCGGGACCTGCCGTGGGCCATTCGGCGGTGAAGTCGGGCCACAGTATTTTGTTGTCCAGGTCGGCAAGGTCCGGAACGGAATGCATGCGCATGTAATACAGCGCGCCAAAAAAAGCCCCGAAAAACATGACTTCCGTAAAGATGAACCAGCTCATTCCCCAGCGGAAAGACTTATCGACCTGCTTGTTGAATTTGCCGCTCTCGCTTTCGCGGGCAACGGTGCTAAACCATCCGAAAAGCATGTAGACGAGTATGGCAAAGCCCGTCGCCAGCAATCCATAACCCAGCGGGATCCTGTTGACCGAAAGCGCGGCGCCGAAACCCATGAATAACAGCGCTATTGACCCAGTAATGGGCCAGGTCGACGGCGCTGGAACGTAGTAGTGACCTCCTCCTTGTTGGCTCATGCTCTTTCTCCTGCGTATTTGAAATTGATTCTAAGTTACTATTTTAACCACTAATACCAAGGTCATGACGAACAGCGCGGCACCGATGAGGCCGCCGATGATTACCTGCGCCGGCGTCAGTGAACTCGCATCGCTGTCGAGGTCAGTCTGCTTGCGCACCCCAAAAAAAGCCCAGAAGACCGCTTTCGTTATCTGGAGCAACGTTCCTTTGGGGGGCTGTTTGTTATCGTCTTTCAAAGCTGGTTCGCGTTGATATCCAAGCTGGCAGTATTATCGTTACCCAACTCGAAAAAGGTGTACGAGATGGTAACCGTATTGATATCGGTTGGCAGACCGGGTTCGATCAGGAACTGAACCGGCATTTGCCGTACCTCCCGTGGTTTCAATACCTGTTTGCTGAAACAGAAACACTCGAGTTTTTTCAAGTGTTTTCCCAGTAACTGAGGGCTATAGCTGGGTATCGCCTGGCCGCTGATCTCCCGGTCGGAATTATTTCTCACTTCATAGACCACCTGTGTCAACTCGCCCGGATGCACCCGCACACTGGACTGCAGAGGCTTGAACTGCCAAGGCAGCCCCCGTGTGTTGGCATCCAGTTCCACCGTTACCCATCGAGCCATATCAACCTGGGTATTCTCCGCCAGCGTATCCGCCTGTAACAGGTTATTGATACCCGTAACTTCGCAGATCTTCTCATAAAACGGGACGAGTGCGAAGCCGAAACCGAACATGATTACAGTAAAGATCAATAACTTCCTGAGTACGACGGAATTCGCTTCAGTTACGTTCATGGCCAGTTTTTCACAATAACCGCGACAAAGAGTGCAATTACGGTGGCGAGCAGAAAGAGGGCTGTCCTGATTGCGGCGCGCCTTCTTTCTGCATCGTCCTTCATATTATTCCCCAATTCTTAACGAATAACAGGAGGAGTTTCGAAGGTATGGTACGGCGCCGGCGAGGGCAGGGTCCACTCCAGTGTTTTTCCGCCCTCCCAAACTTCCGAGGAAGCTTTCGCGCCACCCCGAATGCATTTCAGCACGACGTAGAGGAAGAGCAATTGGCTCAAGCCGAATCCAAAGGCCCCTATACTCGAGATCATGTTGAAGTCCGCAAATTGCAGCGCATAATCAGGGATGCGGCGCGGCATGCCGGCCAATCCCAGGAAGTGCTGCACGAAGAAGGTGAGGTTGAAGAAGAACATCGACAACCAGAAATGCCATTTGCCCAGCGTCTCGTCATACATGTGACCCGTCCACTTCGGCAGCCAATAATAGGCACCCCCAAACAAGGCGAACAGTGCACCGGAAACCAGCACATAATGGAAGTGAGCAATAACGTAGTAGGTATCCTGCACCTGGATATCAATCGGGACAACGGCGCAGACTACCCCACTGAAGCCCCCAAGCGTAAACAGAAAGATGAAACCAACGGCGAACAGCATGGGTGTTTCAAAGGTCATGGAACCACGCCACATCGTGGCGGTCCAGTTGAACACTTTCACCCCAGTCGGAACCGCGATCAGCATGGTGGCATACATGAAGAACAGTTGTCCGGTTACCGGCATGCCTGCGGTGAACATATGGTGCGCCCAGACGATGCAGGAAAGAATGGCGATGGAAGCGGTTGCATACACCATCGAGGAATAACCGAACAGCGGTTTGCGCGCAAAGGTTGGGATGATCTCTGAGACGATACCAAATGCCGGCAGGATCATGATGTAGACTTCCGGGTGCCCGAAGAACCAGAAGATATGCTGGAACATCACGGGGTCGCCACCACCTGCGGCATTGAAGAAATTGGTGCCGAAGTTACGGTCGGTCAGCAGCATGGTCACCGCACCAGCGAGCACCGGCATGACCAGCACCAGCAGATAAGCGGTAATCAGCCAGGTCCACACGAACATGGGCATCTTCATCAGGGTCATGCCAGGGGCGCGCATATTGAGAATGGTGGTGATGATGTTGATCGAGCCCATGATGGAAGAGGCGCCAAGTATATGAATGGCGAAAATCATCATGTCCGTCCCGATACCCATTTGCACCGACAGCGGAGGATAGAAAGTCCAACCCCCGGCTGTCGCACCTCCAGGCACAAAAAACGAGCTAAGTAGCAGCAGCGCCGCGGGAGGCAGCAGCCAGAAGCTCCAGTTGTTCATTCGCGCGAAGGCCATGTCGGGAGCGCCGATCATCATCGGTATCTGCCAGTTGGCAAAACCGACGAAGGCCGGCATGATGGCGCCGAACACCATCACCAAGCCATGCAATGAGGTAAGCTGGTTAAAAAATTCGGGATTGACGATCTGTATACCCGGCTGAAATAACTCGGCCCGGATGGTCAGCGCCATCACGCCCCCCGTGAGGAACATGATGAAGCTGAACCAGAGATAAAGCGTACCGATATCCTTGTGATTCGTGGTAGTCAGCCAACGCATCAAGCCCGTGGGATGATGATCGTGGGCGTGTGCAACGTCGTGATCGTGTACTGCTGCCATGGTTTCCTCCTTGAGGCTATTATCTGTGTTGATTGATTTCGGATGGCTGGACGGCATCGCCCGTCGAATTGCCGAAGGAATTGCGCTGATAGGTGATCACCGAGGCAATATCCACGTCCGACAGATGCTTGAATGGGGCCATTGCCGTGCCGCTCTTGCCGTTCATGACGATATTGATGTGGCCGTCCTTGGGCCCGGTGGCAACCTTCGATCCGGCGATGGCGGGGAAGGTGCCGGGCACGCCCTGCCCGTTGGCCTGGTGACAGGCCGCGCAGTTGGCGTTATACACCGCTTCGCCCTTGGCCTTGAGCTCGTCCAGCCCGAACTCCTTGTTGACGTCCACCGCCACTGCCGCCAGCTTGGTTTTCTGCTCTGCCACCCAGGCAGCGTATTTCTCAGGCTCCACCGCCTCTACCACGATCGGCATGAAGCCATGCTCCTTGCCGCACAACTCGGCGCACTGGCCGCGATAGGTGCCGGGCTTCTCGATGTTGAACCACACGTCACGGATGAAGCCCGGGATGGCATCCTGCTTGACGCCTAGCGCCGGTACCCACCAGGCGTGCAGCACGTCATTGGCAGTGATCAGCACGCGCACTTTCTTGCCCGTCGGCACCACCAGGGGCTTGTCCACTTCCAGAAGATAATTCTCCCCCTTGGGCGCCGCATTCTCGATCTGCGCCTTGGGCGTGGCAAGGGCGCTCAGGAAACCAATGCCCTCCCCTTCACCCGTCAGGTAGTCATAACCCCATTTCCACTGATAACCCGTCGCCTTGACCGTGATGTCCGGGTTGGACGTATCCTTCATGGCAATCACGGTCTTGGTGGCAGGAAAGGCCATGCCGATCAGGATCAGGAACGGGATCGCCGTCCAGATGATCTCGACCGTGGTGCTGTGATGGAAATTGGCCGCCTTATAGCCCTTGGATTTGCGATGCTGGATTACCGAATAGAACATCACGCCGAACACGCCGACGAATATCGCCAGGCAAATCCACAGAACCAGCGTGTGCTGGTCGTAGATCTGCTGGGCAATCACAGTCTGCGGCTCGGGCAGATTTAACTGGTAGGGGTCGGCTGCCGCCAGCGCCAGTCCTGAATTCCATGCGACCGCCACAATCCCCGCTACACCTGCTGCTGCTTTACTGCTCATATTTCCCCCCACTTGATTACTGATTACAGTACGAGCCAATCTTCCAAAATCTCACAATGTTCGACCCATTACGCAATGCTTTCGGACAGAACATTTCCATGTGTGTCCGCTCAGATCGCCGTAACCGGCTACAAGCTGGCGGATATCTGATCTGTCCGGCATAATATCCATATTGCGAATGTCGGTAATTGTGTTATTCTATGGCTTATGCGAATTCAAACATTAAGAACAACGGCATGTCGATAAGTTCAAAGTTTCGGTTCGAAGTCTCAGCTAAATTTTACGCAGCCATTTCGAATCCGAAATCGCTTTCTGACTCACATTGATAACGCATCATGAAACCCAGAACGGCAAGAGCCACGCGGCACCCTTGCACGCTTTAAGTTCATGTCATGATTTCCCAGACATTCCATTCATTCCGCTTATTCCATCCGACTTGATTCAAGCAGGATGAATGAGCTCAAAAATGACTCAAACGCCCATTTCATGCGGATTTAGCCAGTCGCCCCTGTTCTGCTCATTTGAGTCGATCTGATTTCTTCCGAAATCTCGTGACACCCGCCCTGTTATTCGCATTGCATATCCGCGAAAGAGCGGCTCCTGAAACGCGCAAATTCTACCACAGCAAAATGAGGCGTACAAGGAAGAAACATGATGCTGGCAAATAAAATCAATAATGACCCTATACTAAAAATCGTTATTTTCCCCTCTTGTAATTGTGGTGATTTTACCCTATTGGAATTGTGGAAATGCTTCACGGCGGAGGTAGAATATATTACCATGTCATCTCCCCGGTTTTTTTCTCCTTATGCGGATCGGGTAGCATCTGGCACTCTGGGCGTAACCCTGACAAGTGACCGGAAAAGGTGAAAAACCCGCCGATTTGCGAGACAGGGATCTGCGGGAAAACATGAAGGGGAAATGTGATCTCCCTTTCAGAGGGCTCCTTGGCGAACGTCGATAGGATCGTCTGTGGGACTTATGCGCAGGCTCCCTTATAATGCGTTATTTTCAACCCGCTATTTCGAGGTACAGAATGGCCGAGACAAGTACCAACATCAGGGCAAGCATGGCGCCCGAACTACAAACTTCCGGCTGGCTTAATACGCCGCACCCCCTGACGCTCGCTTCACTCCGAGGTAAGGTGGTTGTACTCCACACCTTCCAGATTTTCTGTCCCGGCTGCGTGCAGATGGGCATACCGCAAGCGCAAAGAATCCATCAGGAGTTTGATCCGAACCGTGTTGCAGTGATAGGACTGCATACTGTTTTCGAGCATCACGAGGTGATGGGGCGCGAGGCGCTCGAAGTGTTTGCCTATGAATACCGGCTACGCTTTCCGATCGGGATAGACAAATATGAGGGAACCGCGAAGGGCGTTCCGATGACCATGCGCGCCTATCAGATGCAGGGTACACCTACTCTCATCCTGATCGATAAAACAGGACATATCCGCTTGCATAAATTCGGCCATGTGAGCGATCTGACCGTAGGATTTTCGATTGGGGCGCTGCTGGCCGAAGAATTTGATGAGTCTGCAGTGATGGAATCATCTGCGAACGGGGGGGAAAATCCCGCTTGCGATACGGAAGGATGCAAGATCTGAGCGCATCCTGAATTTGCGCCGATCACGACCCTGTGTCACCTCTGCTTGACGCGGACCGCAAATCCATGAGAGAGGCGCTCCGTCCCGGATAATACTGGAGCGCCTGCCTGAAACCTGCCCCTACCCGTGATGCCCCCTCGTTTTATCGCTGGGCTTGACCCGCTCCGCAACCTCGGTGAGAACATTCGCGGCGGCTTGCCGCAAGGTGTCCGTGATGGCCTGGGTGAGATGAATACCTGCTTCGAGCTGGCTATAAGTGGTCGATTTCAATTGATGGTTGAGCGCCTCCAGTGCGTCTTTCAACTGAGAACCTACCGCAGTGCCGTTTCGCTTTGCATGGAGAATAATATCCCGCAAGGTAACCTCCACCAGGTCCTGTGCAGCCGAAGCGGATTCCTGCAAGGTTTCGAAAAAAAGATTCTCAATACTTTCAAGGTTGGCGCGCAGACGCGTCAACTCCTCTTTTGAAAACGTTTGCGCCCGGCCCGCGGCCTCTTCGAGTGTCAGTTTTGAGGCCGCCGCCAGTTGAGCCAATGCAGAATCCAGGCCGGCCACAGCATCTCTCACGGGGGACAAAGTCGTTTGCGCCTGGATAGAGGAAGATTGCAACTTCTGCTGCGCTCCTTCACGTACACCTTTCAGTACCGCCCCCATGACATGACGCAGTGAATCCTGGTCATGTCCTTGCCTGCTCAAAGCTTTTACCGTCAGATCCCGCACTTCTTGTTCTATATTCTCTCCTTGCGTCATCCTGCTGCGTACTTCAGCTTCGAGAGTCGATGTATCCTCGATTGCCGCATGAACATTTTCACTGCCAGGTACATTTTGCATGGTTAGCGAGCCTCTCCAATGGTAACAATGGTAAAAAGATACGTCTGATTGCCTTATGCGTTATGGGGCACAAGCCGCTCGGTTCCGCCCATATAGCCTTGCAAAACCTTGGGAATCGATACGCTGCCGTCTGCATTCTGGAAATTTTCCAGTATCGCCACCAGCGTCCGTCCCACCGCCAGACCCGACCCGTTGAGTGTGTGCAACAGTTCCGGCTTGCCTTTCTCATTGCGAAAACGTGCCTGCATGCGCCGTGCCTGGAATGCTTCACAGTTACTGCATGAGGAAATTTCCCGATAGGTGCCTTGCTGCGGTAACCATACTTCGATGTCGTACGTCTTGGCGGCGGCAAACCCCATGTCGGCCGTGCATAACGCCATCACCCGGTAAGGCAGTTTCAGCTTCTGAAGAATTGCTTCGGCATGGCCTGTCAGCTCTTCCAGCGCTTTATAGGAGTGTGCAGGATGGACAATTTGCACCAGTTCCACCTTCTCGAACTGATGCTGCCGGATCATTCCGCGAGTATCCCTGCCGTAGCTCCCCGCTTCGGAGCGAAAGCAGGGGGTATGCGCAGTAAGCTTGATAGGCAGCAATTCAGGATCGACGATGCGGTCACGCACGATGTTGCTCAGCGGAACCTCGGAAGTGGGAATCAAGTATAAGTCATCATCGTCCTGTCCTCCTTGCGGACTATTGCTATTCGATGGCAGCGTTGCAGCAACCGGCTGGTTTTCCAGGAAAGGTTCGGCTGTTTTTCTTCGTGGAACCTCGAACAAATCTTCCTTGAACTTCGGCAGCTGGCCGGTACCCCGCAAACTTTCCGCATTGACCAGATAGGGCACGTAGGTCTCTGTATACCCATGTTCGCGGACATGAACATCGAGCATGAATTGAGCCAGTGCGCGATGCAGGTGCGCAAGCGAGCCTGTCAGCAGGCTGAAGCGGGCGCCGCTGATCTTGGCAGCAGTGGGAAAATCCAGTAATCCCAGTCGCTCGCCTATGCTCACATGATCGGCCGGGCTGAAATCAAATGTGGGTGGAGTTCCCCAACGTCGCACTTCCCTGTTATCCGATTCGCTTCTGCCCTCCGGCACGCTGCTGTGCGGCAGGTTGGGTATTTGCAGCAGGATGTGCTGCAGCGCAGCCTGTACCTGATCCAGCCGGGATTCCGCCTGCTTCAGCTCATCACCCAGATGAGCGACCTCTGCGAGAATCGCGCTGGCATCTTCGCCCCTGCTCTTGGCATTGCCGATCTGCTTCGACGCGCCATTGCGGCGCGCTTGCAATTCCTGGGTGGAGGTTTGAAGATTTTTTCGTTCCGCTTCCAGGGCACTGAATTCAGCAAGAGGAAAAACGTAGTTACGCTCGGCAAGAAGCCTGGCAACGTGATCCAGTTGCGTACGTAACAGATGAATATCTAACATCTCGACTCCAAATCGACGCAGGTTCTATCTTATGATTCTTTTTTTGCCTGTTTGTCCAGCTCGCGCAGATACGCCAGTCTTTCGGATATTTTACTTTCGAATCCGCGGCTGGTTGGCCGGTAAAATTCAATTTCCGGCATTCCTTCCGGAAAATAATGTTCTCCCGCGGCATATGCATCGGGATCATCGTGCGCATAGCGGTAGTCGCGCCCGAATCCCATCTCCTTCATCAGGCGCGTGGGCGCGTTGCGCAAGTGTTCCGGAACCCTTCGCGACTTGTCTTCACCGATAAAAGAGCGGGTTTTATTATACGCAAGGTAAGCAGCATTGCTCTTGGGAGCGCAGGCAAGATACAGGGCCGCCTGCGCCAGGGCCAGTTCCCCCTCGGGACTACCCAGGCGTTCGTAAGTCTCCGAAGCATCCAGCGCAATACGCAGGGCGCGCGGGTCGGCCAGGCCGATATCTTCCACGGAGGCACGGATGAGGCGCCGGGCAATATAGCGCGGATCTGCGCCGGCATCCAGCATCCGGCACATCCAGTAAAGCGTGGCGTGCGGATGAGAGCCTCGCAGGGATTTATGCAGCGCCGAAATCTGGTCGTAAAATTCATCGCCGCCCTTATCAAACCGGCGCGCGGCGCGAGATAGCCTCTCACGGGCGTAATCCGCATCTATTCTTGATATTCCTTCAGCCGCCGCCGCAGTTTTTAGCTGTTCCAGAAGATTGAGCAAACGCCGCGCATCACCGTCGGCATATTCGATCAACAATGATCGCGCATCAGGGGTGAAATCCAGCTCAGCCAATGCCAGCTTCCTTGCCCGGTCGAACAGGGTACCCAGTTCGGTCGTGGACAAGGCAGTGAGCACATACACCTGGGCACGCGATAACAGGGCGCCGTTCACCTCGAATGAAGGGTTCTCGGTCGTGGCACCGATAAATGTTACCAATCCTTGTTCGACGAAGGGCAGAAACGCATCCTGTTGCGACTTGTTGAAGCGATGAACCTCATCCACGAACAGGATGGTATGGCGGCTGGACTGGTGCAAAACTGCACGTGCCCGTTCGATTGCGTCACGAATATCCTTGACCCCCGCTAGCACGGCAGACAGCGCAATGAATTCAGCGTCAAACGCCGACGCCATGAGGCGAGCCAGCGTGGTCTTGCCTGAGCCGGGCGGACCCCACAGTATCATTGAATGCGGCTTGCCGGACTCGAATGCAAGACGCAACGGTTTGCCGGGACCCAACAAATGAGGCTGCCCCACCACATCCTTCAATTCATGCGGACGCAACTGTTCCGCCAGGGGTGCAGCAGGTTGGGCCTGCGCGAACAGATCACTCACTGATCACGTCCACACCCGCCGGGGGACTGAATTTGAACAATTCCGGAGGAAGCTTGCGGTTTTGTTCCACACCCGAAAATTCGAATACGGTAACCTGGCCGAAATTATCATGCAATTCCATGACTCTAAGTATCCCCTCCAGGGTAAATCCGAGAAGCACCCGCTCAAATGTACTTTCCCGGGTTTTGGGTGTGGCTTCCACCCATTCGATGTTACCCTGCAGGCCGATTTCCAAAAGATGGAAATTCTTTTCGATATCATTGTTTCCGGCAAGCAGCGCGGCAGGACTGCTGCCAATGGCGGCATCCAGCTTTCGCACGGTTACCTGAGCAAGATCATGATCGTAAAACCAGATGCGCTCGCCGTCTCCAACGATCAATTGTTCGTAAGGCTTCTCGTATATCCAGCGGAATTTTCCGGGACGCTCGAATTGCATGGCACCGCTTGCTGTCTGCACTATGTGGCGACTTTTGTCGAGAACGGTTTGCGCAAAATCTGCGCGGACAGTCCGCGCATTCTCCATGAAGCTCTTGAGACTGCCGATTCCGGTTGCATGGGTTGTGGAAGTAAATAAAAGGAAAAAAAGGAAAACACAGAACTTTTCGGATAGCTTCATGATTTTGACTAGGGATTGGAACCAGGCAAAGAACAGGATCACGGTAATTATAAATAAGCCGCTCCCTCGTCGGGCAATTTAAGGCGATCTCTCGAAGTTCCACAATCGATGTCAGGCAACAGAGCATGAATAATGTCCCGTCACCGGGAACCAATGGTAAAGTAAAAAAGTCTATACATCGCTGGCGGCGGGGTTTTTGTTTTTAGTTCCAGTTTCCACTCCACGCCAACGAAATGGTGTAATGTTATCTCCAATGTGTATTTGTGTAATAGGAGGAAACGACATGGCAACAACGATGGGAACGTCGAGCCCGGCCAAGACGAGCGGCCGGGACTACGACATGTCGCTGTGGTATGACTCGAAGTGGTACAAGTTTGGCCTGATCACGATGCTGGCGGTAGCGATTTTCTGGATCTGGTACCAGCGCACGTTTGCCTACTCGCACGGGATGGACTCGATGGAGCCTGAGTTCGAGAAAGTGTGGATGGGATTGTGGCGAGTGCACATGATCGTGATGCCGCTGTTTGCGCTGATCACCTGGGGCTGGATCTGGAAGACGCGGGACACGAAAGAGCAGCTGGACAATCTTGATCCGAAGCTTGAAGTCAAGCGCTACTTCTACTGGATGATGTGGCTGGGTGTATATCTGTTCGGCGTGTACTGGGGCGGCAGCTTCTTTACCGAACAGGACGCCTCCTGGCACCAGGTCATCATCCGTGACACGAGCTTCACGCCAAGTCACGTAGTGGTGTTCTACGGCTCCTTCCCGATGTACATCGTCTGCGGGATAGCAAGCTACCTGTATGCGATGACGCGTCTGCCGCTGTATTCGCGCGGCACCTCGTTCCCGCTGGTCATGGCGATTGCAGGTCCGCTCATGATTCTGCCGAACGTAGGGTTGAACGAATGGGGTCACGCCTTCTGGTTCATGGAAGAACTGTTCAGCGCACCGCTGCACTGGGGCTTCGTGATTCTGGGCTGGTCGGGGCTGTTTGCAGGCGGGATTGCAGCGCAGATCATCACGCGCTACTCCAACCTGACGGACGTCGTCTGGAACGGCCAGAGCAAAGTCATCCTCAACAACCGCATCGTACCGTACGACAAGGCGTTTTAGGACTGACTCGCTGACACACGCATAAGCAGCAATAGCCGCATCGCCTCCAAACAGGAGAGCGATGTGGCCAACGTACTTACTCCCTGATAGTGTAGTAACGGGCAGCAGAGCTTCCTGCTTCTTGCCAAACCCCATGATTTTGTCCTGCGCTCCTTCCACTCATCCCGCTGTGGGATGAATAGAGCGTAGCGCAACCCATCAGTAAAAACGGATTACGGCTGATCGCCTCCGCCCCATTCTGCGTTCGCCTTGATTCCTTTGCCAACATCGTCCTCGCCGGTATCCTTTTATTCATTCCCCGCCGGAACCAGAATCTCCCGGTTGCCGTTGCTTTGCATGGCCGAGACCAGACCGGCGCGCTCCATTTCTTCAATCAACCGCGCAGCCCGGTTGTAACCGATGCGCAGGTGCCGCTGCACCAGGGAGATGGAAGCGCGTCGAGATCTGAGCACGATGGCGACGGCTTCATCGTAAAGCGGATCGCTCTCGCCGCCTTCCTGTCCCCCTACCCCGCCATTTCCGCTCCCGCCGCCTTCCTCATCCGATGCATCAAGCACACCGTCCACATACCGCGGCTCACCGTGTTCCTTGAGATACTCCACCACCCGATGCACTTCCTGATCGGCGACGAAAGCGCCGTGAACCCGTTGCGGATATCCGCTTCCGGGGGGCAGATAAAGCATGTCGCCCTGCCCGAGCAAGGCCTCCGCTCCCATCTGGTCCAGGATTGTGCGCGAGTCCACCTTGCTTGATACCTGAAAAGCTACCCGTGTGGGAATATTGGCTTTGATAAGTCCTGTGATCACATCCACGGAAGGCCGCTGAGTGGCGAGAAGCAGATGGACTCCCGCCGCCCGGGCCTTCTGGGCAAGCCGGGCAATCAACTCCTCCACTTTCTTGCCCACGACCATCATCAGATCCGCCAGCTCGTCTATCACCACGACAATCACCGGCATCTCCTCCAGCGGTTCCCGTGCTTCCGGGGTGAGGCTCAGCGGATTGAGGATGGGTTTCTCACTCTTGATCGCCTCACGGATTTTCTGGTTATAGCCCCCCAGATTACGGACCCCAAGCGCTGACATCAGCTTGTAGCGCCGTTCCATTTCGGCCACACCCCAGCGCAGGGCGCTGGCTGCCTGACGCATGTCGGTAACTACGGGAGCCAACAGGTGTGGAATGCCCTCATATACCGACAATTCAAGCATCTTCGGGTCCACCAGAATGAGACGCACCTGCTCGGGCGTAGCTTTGTAGAGCAGGCTAAGTAACATCGCATTGATTGCCACGGATTTGCCCGAGCCGGTCGTTCCCGCAACGAGCAA
This sequence comes from Nitrosospira multiformis ATCC 25196, assembly GCF_000196355.1. Classification (NCBI taxonomy): domain Bacteria; kingdom Pseudomonadati; phylum Pseudomonadota; class Betaproteobacteria; order Nitrosomonadales; family Nitrosomonadaceae; genus Nitrosospira; species Nitrosospira multiformis. The sequence continues at coordinate 186,508 of NC_007614.1, read as the reverse complement.
ATGCGGCATCTTGGCCAGATCGGCCACTACCGGATGCCCGCCTATATCCTTGCCGAGGGCAATGGTCAGGGGCGATCCCATATCGGCATAAGCCTGTGAACTGAGAATTTCAGACAAGCGTACGACTTGCCGCTTGGGATTGGGGATTTCCAGACCCATACAGGTCTTCCCCGGAATGGTCTCGACGACACGGATGCTTACCACTGATAAGGATCGCGCCAGGTCTTTGACCAGATTGAGGATCTGGTTACCCTTCACCCCGACGGCAGGCTCAATCTCGTAGCGTGTAATGACGGGACCGGGATATGCCGCCACCACCTTGACCTCTACACCGAAATCCATCAGTTTCCGCTCGATCAGGCGGGAAGTGAATTCGAGTGTTTCCGTCGACAGAGTTTCCACTTCTTTCTTTGGCGGCTCATCGAGCAGGCGCAACGGCGGCAAAGTGGGATCAGGCAGGTCAGAAGAAAGGGGAGCCTGCTTTTGCCGGGTCACCTTGCGCGGCTTGGGAAGCGCGACAACCGGTTGTTCAATGTGTAAAGGCGGGTGTTCCAGCAAGCGCTTTTTTTCCACTTCCACCAGCTCTTCACGCCTGATGGCGGAAACGGCACCTACATGACGGTCCTGCCTGCTCCGCCAGCCACGGCCGATAAACAGGAAGACGCTTTCTATACTGCGCCAGACAAGCAGGAAAAAACCTTCTATCGAGGCGCCTATCTGCTCGATCAGGCGCAACCAGGATAACCCTGTAAATAAACTGAAACCGATTGCAATCAATATCAGGAGTGCCAACGTTGCGCCAGTAAAGCCCAGTACCTGGGACAGGCTCTTACTAAGCAGGAAACCCAGCACTCCTCCCGGCATCTGCGGCAAAACCACCTTGAGGGAGTAGAAACGCAGTGCTTCCATCCCACTGCTCGCAACGAGTAACAGCAGAAAGCCGATCATCGAAACAAACCACGGACGACGGTCGAATATGCTTCCATCGATGCGGCGATACATCCACCATACCAGGAAAAGGAAAAACAGCACTGACCACCAGGCGGAAACACCCAGCAAGTACAGCATCAGGTCGGACAGCCAAGCCCCTACCATGCCCCCAGGATTCTGGGCGGGCCCGTCGCCACTGTGCGACCACCCGGGATCGGCGCGCTCATATCCATAAAATATCAGCACCAGATAGAGCGCCACCCCCAGCAAGGCAAGACTCGCCGACTCCCGCAGGAGCCGAACGACCCTGGGCGGCAAAGGGTCGGGACTGATTTTTTTTGCCATTGGCTTGTTGACGAAGCTCATGGATATAGCAGCAGGAACGGTAACAACATGGATTATATAAGAGTTGGATGGGGGGTTAAAAATAAAACCACTCCAGCGGAATAAGCAACAGGAGGGTTTCTACCTCGCTTCTTATTCCATTGGAATAAATCTTCCTTCCTTGAGGCGGGTCACTTCTGGCCGGTCCGCTTCCGAAGAATTTCCTCGCAAGTTCGCCGTGCCTCTGGTAGCCGGCTCTTAATCCCTGTTCCGCTCTTCGACAGGCGTAGTTCCGAGCGCGGCTCGGCCCCTTCGACAGGCTGGGGGCAAACGGGAACAAGGGACTCAGGGTGAAGGCGATAAAAATATGAATCGGGAATCCGGCTTGCTGCGCTGAGCGCGCGCGAAAGAAGCTCCTGGCAGAAGCATTGAAAAGCTAATCTTCAATCGTGCCAGGCCAAGCGGCCTCAAGGGTCTCGTCCAAAATCTCGATCCAATGCTCGACCGGCAGCGCGGCTCCGCTGCGGATATGCATGAGGCAACCTATATTGGCAGTGGCAATCCGATCAGGATGGCCCGATTCGAGTGCCGTTACCTTGTTTTTCAGCAACTGCTGCGATAACTCCGGCTGCAGAATCGAATAGGTTCCCGCGGAGCCGCAGCAAAGATGCGCATCCGGCACATAGGTCAAATCAAAGCCGGCAGCAGCCAGAATCTTCTCCGCGACACCCCGGATGCGCATTCCGTGCTGTAAAGTGCAGGGAGAATGAAACGCGAGCTTCTGCCTGGGGTTTTCCCTGCTGGCAGTCGATTTACTGAGAAGAGAAACGAGCGCCGGCATCTCCGCTTCCACGATCTCGCTGATGTCCCTGGTCAATTCCGAGATGCGCGCGGCTTTTTCCGCGTATGCGGGATCATGGCGCAAAAGATGACCGTATTCTTCCACGGTCGCGCCGCAGCCGCTCGCAGTCATGACGATTGCTTCGACGCCCCTTGTTTCCTCCTTTGCTCCTTCTGTTGCCCGTCCCTTTGTCCCAGGCTTCATTCCCGGCTCTTTTTCAGGCTTGGGCGCGATATAGGGCCACCACGCATCCACGTTGCGGCGCATGTAATCCAATCCTTCCCTCTGGGCATTGAGATGGTAAGACACCGCCCCACAACACCCCGCATCCGGAGCGCTGATAAGTGATATGCCGAGCTTGTCCAGCACGCGTGCGGCAGCAGCATTGATATTGGGCGCCAGTGCCGGTTGAACGCAGCCCTGGAGCACGAGCATCCTGCGCTCGTGCCGAGCAGCGTGAAAGGGTCGGCTTTCTTCCATGGGGGCAGCAGGGATCGAATCCTTCAGACCATTTGGCAGCAAGGGGCGGACAGTCCGGCCCACTTTCAACAGTGATGCAAACAGGGTCGGGTTCGGCAATGCCTGCCGCAACACATATCGCATGCTTCCGGCAGCAAGGCTGCGCCCCACCTTCTTTTCGACAAGGCCCCGGCCGATATCCACCAGATGACCGTAACGCACGCCGGACGGGCAGGCTGTCTCGCAAGCGCGGCAGGTGAGGCAGCGGTCGAGATGCAATTGCGTCTTTTCCGTCACCGGCTCGCCTTCCAGCATCTGCTTCATCAGATAGATGCGCCCGCGCGGGCTATCGAGCTCGTCTCCCAGTAATTGATAAGTCGGACAGGTAGCCAGGCAGAAACCGCAATGAACGCAGGTTCGCAATATTGCCTCAGCTTCCTTTCCCTCGGGAGTATCCTTGATGAAATCAGCGAGATTGGTTTGCATTTATAGTTCGGGATATAGACGGCCCCGATTGAAAATACGCATCGGGTCAAATTTCTCCTTGAGCTGGCGGTGAATATTCATCATGGCCGGCGGAAGCGGATGAAACACAGCAGCAGCGGGAGTCCGGCTACGGAACAGAGTGGCATGTCCCCCGGCCTCCTTTGCGGTCTTGCGGACAAGTGTCTCCACAGCGTCGTTATCCATCTCTGCATCGACAGAGAGCCATCGCACCGCACCCCCCCACTCGATCAACTGTTTTCCAGGCAAGGACAGAGGAGCGGTGGTCGATTTAATGGACAAGCGCCAAAGTTGCTTTCCTGATCGAAAAAAAGGATGTACCTGCTCCCGTATCGACTTCCAGAAAGACGAATTTTCGACAATTTCCTCTCCTCCCAATACCGCGCGCGCCGCACGCACTGCGGAAGTTGCGCCGGATAACCTTACAGTGAGCTCACCCTCGCAGAAACAGGTTGCTGAAACCGGCAGGGGCTTGCCTGCCCAGCGATTCATGGTCTCAATGGCTACGGCTTCATTCATCGATAAACGCAGCGTGCGTTCCTCTGCGGGCAGGGGAAGCACTTTCAGGGAAACTTCCAGCAATAATCCCAATGTGCCCAGGGAACCCGCCATTAAACGTGGGATGTCATAACCAGCCACGTTCTTCATTACCCGGCCGCCAAAACTCAAGTCATCCCCTCTGCCATCCAGCATGCGCACCCCCAGCACGAAGTCTCGTACGGCGCCTGCCGAGGCGCGGCGTGGCCCGGATAAGCCTGCCGCGATACAGCCGCCAAGGGTGGCGCCCGCCCCGAAATGCGGTGGCTCGAACGCAAGCATCTGACCCCGACCATTCAATTCGGTTTCCAGTTGCGCCAGGGGGGTGCCCGTCCGCGCGGTCACGACCAGTTCGGTGGGTTCGTAATCCACTATACCCGCAAAAGCCGTGGGATCGAGAATGCCTTCGGGCGCGACGTCTCGTCCTTTGTCCTGCTGGCCATAAAAATCCTTGGTGCCGCCGCTGCGGATACGTAGCGGCACGTTACTCGCCGCAGCGGCGCGAATGGTCGCCGCAAGCTGATCAACGATTTCCTGCATACTGCGTCAGCCTGTAAGACCGTGAAGAGTATATGAAATGGACATGACTTCAAAATCTCGGCAATTCGGGGAATTTCTCTTTGCCCCGATGCACGTGCATCGCCCCCTGCTCGGCACAGCGCCGCAGGGTAGGTATGGCTTTTCCGGGATTCAATAAGCTCGCGGGATCAAAAGCCGCCTTTACCGCATGAAACATTTCCAGCTCACCTGTCTTGAACTGGGAACACATCTGATTGATTTTTTCAATGCCGACGCCATGCTCGCCAGTAATGGTTCCCCCAGCCTCTATGCACATCCTGAGTATTTTTGCCCCGAATTCCTCTGTCAACTCCAGTTCTCCCGGATGATTGGCATCGTAAAGAATCAGCGGATGCAGATTGCCGTCACCCGCATGAAATACATTCATGCAACGCAGGCCGTATTCGGCAGAAAGCGCTTCGATTCCGGTCAGCACGCTCGCAAGATTCTTGCGCGGGATGGTGCCATCCATGCAATAGTAATCAGGGGAAACCCGGCCTGCGGCAGGAAAAGCCGCCTTCCGCCCCGCCCAGAACCGAGCGCGTTCGGCTTCGTCGCGGGATATCCTGACTTCCGTCGCACCGCTCTGCCGCATAATCTCGTTGATGCGTTCGATCTCCTCCGCCACCTCTTCCTCCGCGCCGTCGGATTCGCATAACAGGATCGCAGCCGCTTCGACGTTATAGCCGGCGTGGACATACTCTTCCACTGCCCCGGTCGTGATCTTGTCCATCATTTCCATTCCGGCCGGGATGATGCCGGCGCCGATCACATTCGCCACTGCATTCCCCGCGTCCCGGATGTCGTCAAACGACGCCAGGACAACCTGGGCTTTCTCCGGGCGGGGAGTCAGTTTCACCGTCACCTCGGTCACGATACCCAGCATGCCTTCGCTGCCCGTCATGAGCGCCAGCAGGTCGTACCCAGGAGCGTCCAGCCCATCGGCACCCATTTCGAGAAGCTCGCCTTCAATAGTCAAAACACGCAGTTTGAGGATGTTGTGCACTGTCAGTCCGTATTTCAGGCAGTGCACACCTCCGGAATTTTCCGCCACGTTACCCCCGATGGAGCAGGCAATCTGGGAGGAAGGATCAGGCGCGTAATACAGTCCGTAAGGGGCTGCAGCTTCGCTGATCGCAAGGTTGCGTACGCCTGGCTGCACCCTTGCCGTACGCGCTGCCGGATCGATCTCCAGTATGTTTTTCAGCTTCGCCAGCGACAACAGCACTCCCTGCGGATGCGGCAAGGCACCGCCGGAGAGACCAGTGCCCGCACCGCGGGCGACCACCGGAATCTTCAGTGCATCACAGATTTTTAAAATTCCCGCCACTTCATCTTCAGTCCGCGGCAGCGCCACGATCATGGGCGTTTGCCGATAAGCGGACAGGCCATCGCACTCGTACGGCCTCACGTCTTCGGTCTCATGCAGCACCGATTCCGCGGGCAGAAAGGTCCGAAGCTTTTTTACAAGTTCGAGAGCGTCATTCATACGGTTCATTGCCGCCAATTCAACTCATGATTCATCATGCGAGCCTTCGATGGTCTCGATCTCATGATTCGCCAGTTTTTCCAGCATCCGTACCAGGGCCGAACTATCCCATCCGGCCCCGCCATGCGCGATGCACGCATTCAGCAATTCCTGAACAGTCGCCGTACCGGGCAGGCTCACGCCCAGTGTACGGGCATGGGACAAAGCAAGGCCCAGATCCTTCCGGTGCAGCTCGACGCGAAATCCCGGCTCAAACGCGCGCTCGATCATGCGCTCGCCGTGTACTTCCAGCACGCGGGAATAAGCGAAACCGCCCATTAATGCCTGGCGCACTTTCCGCACATCGGCCCCCGCTTTCGAGGCGAATAGCAAACCTTCACCCACCGCTTCGATAGTAAGCGCGGCGATGATCTGATTGGCAAGCTTGCAGACCTGGCCCGTGCCAGTGGGACCGATCAGGGTTATCGTTTTACCCATAAACTCGAGAACCGGCTTCACCTGCACGAAGGCCGAAGAAGTGGCGCCGACCATGATGGTGAGAGTGCCGTTCCGGGCGCCGATATCTCCGCCTGAAACGGGGGCATCCACGTACTCGCACCCAAGCTCATTGATTTCAGCGGCGAATTTCCGCGTCTCAACTGGCGAGATGGTACTCATGTCCATCACGATCCCGCCTTTACTTCGCCCCGCGCTCAATCCCTCCGCCACCCCCTTGTCACCGAACAGCACCCGCTCCACATCCCCCGTGTCCGGAAGCATGGTAATGATAAGGTCAGCGTTCTGCGCGACTTCAGCCGGCGAAGAACACGCTTGTCCCCCCTGCGTGAGCAATTCTCCCGGCACGCCGCTGCGGGAATGCAGAAATAAGGTATGACCGCCCCTGAGCAGATGGCTCGCCATTGGCTTACCCATGATGCCAAGACCGATGAAACCAATTTTCGTTCTGCCCGTCATACCCGTGCCTATGCGGTGACCGCGTCAGTGATTATTCACCTTCGCTCCTCGTTTTCTGCCCCGATTTTCGCATGAGTCTGAGCCGGTCTGGTGTAAACTTTCGATGTCTGACGGAAATGGCAGGAAACACGAGCCTATTCATCTCAAATTTTTTCTCCATGGTCTGGAGCAAAAGCATTATTGGCAGGTTGGAATTTTCCAGCACATCAAGAATCAAATCGACATTTTGGAGAATCCACCCCTGGAGCAGAATGATTGCATTTCAAAAATATCGTAGCAACTCTTACCGTATCATCCCGGGCGATACGGTTCCTCACACGGAAGCATTGAACGCAGCGCGAATCGAAACCGGAGCAGCCTCAGCAACACATCGCAGTACGAGCAGCAACGTCAACAGGGCAAAAACTCAAGCATGAGCACACCACCAATCGTCATTATTGGCAGCGGCATTGGCGGCTACACGGTCGCCCGGGAATTCCGCAAGCTGGATACTACAACGCCCGTTCTGATCATTTCCGCAGATCACGGCGGCTTCTATTCCAAGCCGATGCTTTCGAATGCCCTGGCGACAGGCAAAACACCTGCCTCCATAGTCACCGCAAGCGCCGAGAAAATGGCCGAGCAGCTTAAGCTGACAATCCGCCCTTATAGCCGCGTAAGTGCTATTGATCCATCCAGCAAAACAATAACTCTACAGGATGGAGAGAAAGTTTCCTACAGCAAACTCGTTCTGGCCATGGGGGCCGATCCCATCCGCTTGCCGCTGGAAGGAGAGGGTGCGAAGGACATTCTTTCGGTCAACGATCTGGAGGATTACCAACGGCTACGCGACGCCCTGGGAGGAAAAAAGGATGTCACCATCCTTGGGGCCGGTCTGATCGGCTGTGAATTTGCAAATGATCTGGCGACAGCAGGTTATCGGGTAAGGGTAATCGATATCAGTGTCCATCCCCTGGGTCGGCTTCTGCCGCAGGCTGGAGGCGCTTTCATGCAACACAGGCTCGAAGCCGCGGGTGTCGTTTTTCACCTGGGCGCCACCGCCGAATACGTGGAACGGATCCATGAAAGTTTTCGCCTGACTCTTGCCAGCGGAGAAACGCTGCAGACCGAGATCGTGCTCTCCGCCGTCGGGCTGCGTCCCCGCATCCATCTCGCGCAGGCTGCAGGGTTGGGGGTGAACCGCGGAATAGTGGTAAATCGCTCCTTGCAGACGCACAATGAGCATATTTACGCGTTAGGCGATTGTGCAGAGGTGGAAGGCAGAGTTTTACCCTTCGTCATGCCGATCATGCATGCCGCCCGCGGGCTGGCACCGACTCTCGCTGAAACTCCCACTCCGATACGTTACCCGGCGATGCCTGTCCTGGTTAAAACACCAGCCTGCCCGGCCGTGGTATCGCCACCCGCAGCCGGCGCCCAGGGCGAATGGCTAGTGGAGGAAGATGAAAGCGGCGTGAAGGCCCTGTACAAAACCGCCGAGGGAAAACTGCTCGGCTATGCCCTGCTGGGAGCGTCAACCAAGGAAAAGAATGCTCTGGCTGCCGAGTTGCCGGCGGTAATGGAGTAGGCGGTGATCATACTTTAGGCTGAATCTCGGGGGCAGGCACCTCCCCTCTCTGCATCACTAGCTCTGGCTCTGGCCTTGGCTCTGGCTCTGATACACCCGAGTCTATCCACAACTGTTCCAATTGCGGTTGCAGAACCTTTATAGAGAACTTGGACTCGATCTTGTGCCTTCCTCTTTCTCCGAATTCCCGGCGAAGGGATGGTGCGGCAAGCAGACGCGCTAACGCATGTGCGAGTCCTACGATATCACCGGAATTTACCAGTAGGCCCTCTTGTCCTTCCGTTACCACCTCGGGTATGCCCCCCACAGGGGTGGTTACAATGGGAATTCCCCAGGACATTGCTTCCAGGATCGCCATAGGCACCCCTTCGTGGTACGAAGGAAGTACAAAGATAGCTGCTCGAGCGAGCAAATGATCTTTTTCTGCTTTGCCAAGCCACCCCGCAAACAGAATCTTGTCACTGACACCCAGCTCTTCCGACAACATCTGCGCCCGCTGGAGTTCGCCGTCGCCTCCGATAATTAACCTGAAATTTTCGCTCAGTAACGCTACCGCTCGGATCAGGTCAAATGTACCTTTACGCTTACCGACATGACCAAGAAATAATATAAGAGGAGGATCACATAGCGCGTTGCTACTTTCTTCCATCTCTTTCTCGCGCAACCTCGCAGCAGGTAGCGGTACGGAGTTAAAAAGAATTACTGTACGTGCAGCAGGAGAAATCTTCTTAATATCTTTAGCCCAACCTTGAGATAAGGCAATAACATATAGCGCCCGCGATAGCAGAAATCTGATTAACCTCTTTCTACGTTCTCCGCACTCATGCTCAAAAAAATCAACGAAATTCGGGCTGTGCAAGTGAATGAGATAGGGGACCCGAAACACCATCCCCATCAGCAGAAAAAGTGACTTTCTCCATGTGCTTGCCCTTGAGGACATATGCACATGAAGCAATCCGATCCGGCCAGTAACCAGCATGCAGAGTAACTGTTGCATCGCTACTCCTGCCGCACATGCTTTTGCAAATCCCGAGCCCTGCACATGCGTCACTACATATTTGACCTTCCATTTCTTCAGGACACCGCAATCTCCGTAGTTGCCGACCACAGTCGCGATTCCGCCATGTCCTTCAGGCGATGTTCCGAGCATTATGATTGTCTTGTGCTTTTCTTTTTTTATCATAATCGATTCAACTCAACGGGAAGGGAACAAACAGGCTCATAGGCATTTTCTAGTGGCAGGAATCCATGGGCGCATGGGCTGGCTGAATGCCTATTGATATTTCCCCGATGGCATCAATCCAGGGTAAGCAAGCATCGCATTCCGGGGGGCATACCCAGTGCCCACAGGCCCTCCAGCCGCCGGGGCTATGCCAATGATTGTTTTTTTATTTTTCCCTTTCCTGTAAGCTCATCAGAAAATCTTAGATTCCGCATTGACTTAAGCAAATACTATGTCATCACTTATTTACGCATAAGGACAAGGACTTAAAAGAAGATTTATGCGTATCTCTATCATTGAGTGTAAGAACTTTCGACAATGAATTGGGGATTAAATCCACCCATTCTTGAGTACGAGGGACCCCGAAGGGTGCAGCGGTACGAGGTTGAGTTTGTTCGTGACTTGTCAGGCTGTCGGGCCGTTATACGTCGATGAAGCAGCAACGCTCTTGGCGATATGGGGAACTATCCCATGGGGTGAAAGGAGAGATCGCGGGAAAGCAATTTATTGAGTGGATTCGTTTAGTGTAGTAGCCCCCAATTGAACCGGACACAGATGCACTGATGATAGGAGATAGGCATATGCCTGGTGCTATGCATAGTGCTTCAGGTTTGGATCGTATTGAAATCGTCACCGGGATCGAGCGCCGCAGGCGCTGGAGCCTGGGTGAGAAATTAAAAGCTGTTGAGGAATCCCGCTTGCCGGGCATGAGTGTCTCGTATGTGGCGCGAAAATATGGTATTGCTCCGAGCTTGTTATTTCGCTGGAGGAAGCTTATGGCTGAGGGCGGACAAGAAGCAGTGCGTAGTGGTGATGCGGTAGTGTCTGCGGCCGAGGTGAAAGAGTTGAAGAAGCGGATCCGGGAGTTGGAGCGGGTTCTGGGCAAGAAAACCCTGGAGAACGAGATTCTCACGGAAGCGGTGAAGCTTGCGCATGAAAAAAAACTGATCTCGCGCATGCCCTTGCTGCCACCGGACGATTTGCCATGAAGGCCATTGCAGACACCATGGGTGTGGCGCGCTCCCGTCTTGTGGAACGGATGAAGCCGCAGGAAAAGTCTTTTCGTTGCCGCTACAACAAGGCTGATGATGCCTGGCTGTTGCCCTTGATCCGCGAAATTGTGGATTGCCGCGCGACCTACGGATACAGAAGGATTTGCGCTCTCCTTAACCGCAAACTGGAGAGAATGGGCAAGCCTGCTGTCAATCACAAGCGGGTCTATCGCATCATGCGCCAGAATGGCCTGCTGCTGGCCCGATATACGGGCAAACAGCGCGTGCTGTCTCATGAAGGCAAGGTCATTACCTTGCGTTCCAATTTGCGCTGGTGTTCGGATGGTTTTGAGATTCCCTGCTGGAATGGGCAAGTAGTGCGTGTTGCCTTCGCCCTGGATTGCTGTGATCGTGAAGTCATCAGCCATGTTGCCACCACTGGCGGCATTACTGGGGAAATGGTGCGCGATCTGATGACTGAATCCGTTGAGCGGCGCTTCGGCACCGTTGACCTGCTCCCACACAGGGTGGAGTGGCTCAGCGACAATGGCAGCTGTTACACCGCCAGCGAGACAACTGCTTTTGCAAAGGATATGGGCTTCATCAGCTGTTTTACTCCCGTCAGAAGTCCCGAATCCAACGGTATGGCCGAGGCCTTCGTCAAAACCTTCAAGCGGGATTACGTCTATGTCCATGATCGTCCCGACGCAAAAACCGTAATGGCGCAGCTTGACCAATGGTTCGAGGATTACAATGAATTCCATCCTCACAAGGGGCTGAAGATGAAGTCGCCAAGACAATTCATCCGCAGCCAGTTACTAACCGCATCCTGTCCGGTTTAATAGGGGCAACTCCATTTAGTAAGGTCAAGATAAACTGCTCATACTCTGTTCCGATCTACTTCATTACATCTCCCATCTTTGGGGTTTACCGAGCATGAAATCTGCAAACCCTCTTGCCATAGGCACGATCGAATACCTGGCTTGATATAGTGGCGTAGTAGTTGCAGTGGGGTCATTACAGGCCTTCCAAATGAAAAACCTTGTAGATGGAACGCTATCCACAAGGTTTCCGGCAGAAGATTACCGATTCCCAGGATTCACTTATACAAGCTGGATCGCCGGGATTCAAAATAGGAAATCAGCCTGTTAGCCAATAAATCCTTTTCTCCGCCGGATCATCGTTCCCATCAATCCCAGGCCGGCAAGCAGCATGGCATAGGTTTCCGGTTCGGGAACCGGAGAGACCGTTACTCCTGAAAGTCTTATGCGGTAATCCTCGCTGATCGCAACCGTATCGTCCAATTGTGCCCATCCCGCCAGCGGCGCTGCTCCTCCAGGCCCCGTCGGGGTAAGGATCTGGGTATAAGGAGAGCTTACATTGGGAAACATATAGTGATCGGGCGTAAAACCATCGCCGCTGACGGGCGGCGTACCAAGGGCAAATATTGCCAGATTATACCAGCCCGGTCCCTGCGGCCCATTCACGTGGCCTGCCGGCAGGCTTGAGACACGCGTACCAAGCATGGCATCATCATTTCCATATAGCGCGTACCCTCCCTCGTTAAACAGAATGAGTCCCGAATCAAGGTTGCCACTGGTAGAGCTGATACCCGCAGAGAATGTAGTGGGATTGGAAATGTAGATCCTGAACAGGTCCACATCATTATTGGTCGAAATGGTTCCGTAAATGTTTCTCAATCGGCCTTCATCACCTGTCGGCATTTGTGCCGTACTCAGCAGTTGCCCTGCATCACCGATCTCAGTCCAGTCAACGGCGTGTGCTGGATTGGCAAGAAGAGCCAACGTAAGTATAAGTAATGGCGCGGAAGCAGCTATTTTTTTGAAATGGATCGTATTCAACTTCATTTGTTATCTCCAATCAGGTTATTAATTTTTGAAGTTCATCTATTTTTATTGCGGCATTCTTTGATCCAACTCGATTCGCAGATATCACCTCCCTCCCTCTTGAGCTATTAAATTCTTCTTTCAGTCCTGGAATTTCCAGGACTTTCTGGAGCAAATGGGCAGCCACTTACCCGAGGAGGAAATGCATTTCACTTCCTCATTAATGGTAACGATTATGATTCTTATTTTTTTAATGTATTGAGAATTATTTTTATTTGAAAGAATTTCTTGTTCGTCTTATTGAACAAGAATATTTACTTGAGTATGGGGTTGAGTAGACTGCCTAACCTTGCTTTCCTCTTCCCGAGCTTTCACTTGAAAACTTCTCACCCGGGTAGAAAACCAGATTTATGCAGATATTAAGTGCCGGAGAAATTGATCATGGCGTATCCATTCCAATGGATCGCCTACACTCTTATTTTCGAGTTATTCAAGAAGGATTAGGGGTGCGCCGCCATCTTGATTTATTGAGATGGCTTCAGGGCGAAATACAGCATCATCTGCCTCATGAAATCTTGATCGTCGCCTGGGGAAATTTTGCCTCGAATTTCATTCAGCACGATATTGTTTCCTCTCTGCCGAGTGCCAGAACCGCATATTTCGAAACGACGGAGCTCTCGTCTCGGGTCCAGAAGCTCTACCGCCACTGGACGAGACTACGTCGGATCGCGCCCTTTCCTCATCTTTCTGCTCGCCGGCTGATTCACTCGGTGGCAAGGGTCATGGGCTAAGTGAACGCGAAAGCGAAATAATGGACTGGGTAGGAAAGGGAAAAACCAATGCCGAAATAGGCAGCATTCTGTCCATCAGTGAATTCACAGTAAGGAATCACCTGTACCATATCTTCCAGAAATTAGGTGTTTATAACCGGACTCAGGCTGCTTCCAAAGTCGCCCAAACTTGGGGTATGCGTTCTGAACAGCACATCAATGGAGCTCCAGACACACTTTTCCCGCAAACCAATAATCCTCCGTTAGCGGGTGAGCTTTAGATTCAGGGCTCATTAATTGAGAAAAAATGACAGCTGCGCGATGAAGATCGATCTCAGGAATATCTTTTAATTAAACAATATGAAACCCGCCCGAATAAGGGGCGGGTTTCTGAATAAAAATATGGCTGGCTTGCCGCGGGCGGGGCTGGCTGGCTAAAAGACCGCTGGAAAAAGGAGTAACCAGCGGTAACGGATAACCTATCTTCTTTGAGGATAAATGATAATGATTCTTATTATATTTGCAAGCCTGGAGAAAAACAAGAGGAATTAGCAAAGAGTTTTTTCGTGAATATGCAATCAGGTATCTCAAGGATGGTCTTCTTAATCCCCCGCCTATTAAAGAATGCTATTGCATGTGCTTATTCTTTTAGAAGATTATGAGTCTCATTCTCAATAAAGGATATAAAAATGAAATCCAACCCGATCAACCCCACAGTCCCTTTCAGGCCTATGACCCTTTCCGTTATTTTTGGGGAGGGCCGAAGGAAGAAGGATTTTTCGCACATCAGCTTGAGAAATAGCAGATGTTGAATTTCATAGACAGGGAAAACATTGAGGTACGCTGCGGAACCATCGAGTCGTGCCGGCAGCACCTTCACCCTCCGCATGGAGATTGCGTATGAGCGGGATTCGCGCGCCCCGGGTCGGACTTGTGCTGGGCAGTGGCTCCGCCCGCGGCTGGGCGCATATCGGTGTAATCCGTGCCCTTGAGCAAGCGGGTGTTCGGCCAGATCTCGTTTGCGGAACATCTATCGGTTCGCTGGTAGGCGCCGTCTACGCAGCAGGGGAACTGGATCGCTTCGAGCAGTGGGTACTTGGATTGGGCGTTCGGGAGGTCATTGCATATATCGATATAAGCCTGGGCAGTGGGCTCCTCAAGGGCGAGCGGCTAATGAGCTTCTTTCGAGATAAATTCCCCGATCGACCTGTTCAGGACCTGGCCCTACCCTTCGCCGCGGTAGCCACATCGCTGCATACCGGCGCCGAGGTCTGGCTGCGCGAAGGATCGACCCTTGAGGCAGTGCGTGCGTCCATCGCCCTGCCTGGGCTGTTCTCCCCTGTGCTGTGCGAAGGTTCGGTTTTGGTGGATGGCGGACTTGTCAATCCAGTCCCGGTATCGCTGGCTCGGGCAATGGGCGCCGATGTGGTGATCGCAGTTGATCTGAGCTTTGATATGTTGGGGCGCCATCTGCGCGCCGAGCCTCCTCCCGACGCATCAGCTGGCGATGTTATGGATTGGATACGCAAGCTACAGGAGAGTCTTGGAGCGCTCCTCCCTGCGCATTCGGCCGAAATACCCAAGATGCCATCCATGCTGGACGTGCTGGCTTCCAGTATCAATATTATGCAGGTACGGATTAACCGCAGCCGCATGGCGGGCGAACCTCCCGACCTCATAATAGCGCCCCGACTGGCCCACCTTGGCCTGCTCGATTTTCATCGAGCGAGGGAAGCCATCGAGGAGGGAAAGCAGGCTGTGGAGCGGGTGGCTCACAGTCTTTCCGATCTCAACAGAATGTAGGCATACCGATTGGAGCGTCCGGAGGGCTTGCCTTGGGCAAAGTTGAGAGTGCAACTCAACGCCACACAATCCCAAAACGGGAGAGAATGCGATGATCAAGGCGGCAAAAATGCAGTGTTCAAGCCTGACTCGACCTTAAGGCAGTGGTAAACCACTCATGAGGGCATTTTCGTAAACGAGGGTCTATCAAGGGATACTGAAGATATCCAGCTGGCGACCAAGAACCGGAACGTTTACCTGTCCGCCGAGGATCGGGCGAGAGCATTCGATCCCGGTTTCCACGCATATCTTTCCAACCTGGTCTTATTACAGGTGCCAGTTGAGGCAATTGCAGGTATCATAAACATGCCTAGCAATTAGTCCAGTTAAAGGAGACGGAGTCGCAATTTCCGCTTTTCTCTTTCTCATCCTTCTTCATGCCCCTTTCCTGGCGTTTCCCTTATCGAAGCAATATAGGAAATCCCCTGTGAGGATCACTAACAAACCTATTCTTCTCGTTGAGGACGACCAGGTGGACATGATGAAGGTTACCCGCGCCCTCAAGGAAATTGGGGTTACAAATCAGGTTGTGCACCGGGAAAACGGGGAAGATGCGCTAAATTATCTACGGGATGAGGATAGTGAGAAGCCTTGTCTCATCTTGCTGGACTTGAGCATGCCTATCATAAATGGCCTCGAATTCCTGCAGGCAGTGAAGAAAGACGGGAGGCTCAGACGTATTCCCGTGGTGGTGCTGACCACTTCCGATGACCAACAGGACAAGCTAAACGGCTTCAATTTCGGCGCTGCAGGATATATGGGGAAGCCCGTCGACTACACGCAATTCGTGAAGGTCATACGATCAATCGATACGTATTGGACTATCAGCCAGATGCCGTAATCGGAGGCAGGATTCATTAAGATCAATACGAAGCAGAGTACCGCAATCCTGAGGAGCTACAAATGATCAGACCAATCTGGCTTTTGCCAGGGATATTTGTGTTGGCCTGCGAGCGGGAAGTACCCTACGTTGACGATCCAAGCAATATCGTAGTCGACGGCGAAAAGATGAGCCAAACTGATTTCATCAACAAATATTGCATCGGGAAAGAAAACGGCCCGACTTGTTCCAAGGTATTGGATGCAGCGGCTAAAAATCTTATAGATAGAGCCCGTAGCCAACGATTCGATTCTCCTGAGAAACACACGAATTAGAGTAATCTGTTGATCTGCTTCCGGCAGGGTTTTCAGAAAATTCTTTAGAAGTTCACGGGACTGTTCCAGTTCCTCGTTCCACAGATCGGTTTGCATGTAGTTGCAGGTTCTTGTACGGCTGCTGCTTCCACAATAAGGGCTGAGTGAAACCTTTGCCGCTCAAGTTTCCCGATGTCAGCAACGGCTCGATAGCACTCCTTCCCGTACCTCATGCCTTGCAGATGCACTCTTGGCTACTACAAGTTGGAAACATCATGTGCCTTAACGTAGGATTTTTTCCGTTTCGCGGGCTCACTCCAGTTGCATCTGACCTGATCGGTCTATCCAGTCGAGGCAAAGTGCCGAAATCTTGAACAGTAACGAAAACTCAAGCTGGGATATGAGCTTGGCCTGGAACCAGTGAAACTTATCGTGCACTCGAAGTGACGGTTATCGTCCGGGAAGAGGTAGTTCCCTGGCGATATCCGCCGAAGCGTGAGCTCCAGTTGGTGAATGGCTTCGCGAACGACTGGAGACCGGAATTATCCAGTCTGCCGTCCCAGACCACGACCTTGCGATTCTGCTAACCACGGTGAAACAACGCAGTGTCTGCCTGGTAGGAATGCCTGCATCAGAGCTGTTCGATCCAGTCCCGAAGGAAAGCTTTGTGAAGGCGCTTTCCGACACTGCTGCCCAGTGGAACGAAGAATCTGACTGGCAAGGTGACGAACGGAATGTTGTGCTTGCTCTTGCACGCATCTGGTTTAGCGTATCCACGGGTGAAATCGCACGCAAGGACGCAGCCGCCTCATGGCTGCTTGAGCGCCTACCACATGAGCATCGAGCGGTCCTGATGGTAGCGCTGGCAGCCTACCTGGGTACCGCACGAGACGACCTGGCCGAGCCTACGGAACAAGTGGCCTCATTTGTGCCCTACAGCAAAGCGATGATTGAAAGTATCTGTCATTATATTAGGCACCGTTGCAAGCGGAACCGGATGGCCACTCCTCAAGGTCGAACTACCTCCATATGATCCAAACTGGGTTGAAAATGCCTTTGTTGAAATCAGGGTGCTTGCGTCTGTCCTAAGGAGAATCCGTTGTTCGTTCATGGACAAAGCCAAAATTTCGCTTTTCTCTTTCTCGTCCTTCCCTTCCTTCATTTCCCTTTCCTGGCGTTTCCTTTATCGAAGCAATATAGAATCCCCCTGTGAGGATTAATAACAAATCTATTCTCACAGCAAATTTTTCACTTCCGCAATTGGCAACCACCCAGACGTTCGCATCCAGCAATCAGATCGATAGTGGTATAGCTTGTTTCATCAATGAAGGCAGTTCCTCCTCCTTTTCTATAAAAGTACCCACCGGTTTCGCTCTTCCTGAACGCCAGTTCGGCAGGGAATGAAGCGGGGTCATCCCTCAGAAGCCCCAAGCGTTTTGCGGTTTCGCGTGACATAACTCCATCTGCTTTATAGAAAAAAAGGCTGTGATAGAGGGCGGCGGCAAACCCCAATATGACAATACCAGTAATGAATACAGCAATAACAGCAGGAATAAATGCCCGTCTCATCATTAATTACATACTCCTCAGAATCTGCCCACCCTATTGTTCAATAAGCCCTTTGAATCGGGAGGCGTACAGTTACACAAATTTCTTTTGTTTTGCAGTCTATATTTTGCCTTTTACCATAAAAAACCATGAAAAGCGGATCGCACGAACGAATTTCAGGAAGATGCGTTCCCTATGAGTAAGGCGAGTCAGCAAACCCTCAGGATGTTTAGAAGAGCGAGGGATAAGTCCAAGCCAATCTGGGAGAGAATCTGTGAATAGAGCAGGTAGAGGGCGCGATAACAGATGATATGGCGAAAAGGCTGGAAATTCCTTGATCTATCGCAGGACTGTGCTTGTCACCTGGGAACCATTAGCGGGCATTATCGGGATTGAAGTCTACGGGGGGTCAAGAAACAAAAACCTGCTGAATCGGGTTTGAGCGAGAGGAAATATTGGAAAACATACTTAAAGCTGTCTGCGACGTCCTCAGAGCTTCGTCCGCACCCCCTATGCTTTTACGGTTCCCTAAACACTCGTAGCTTCGGAGCCAATTTTCCAGCGATTTGTTAAGTACTTCCCTAAGCAAAGAGCCTAAAAGACTGGTTCCTCTTCAACGGCACCATCACCTCGTAACCAGCCGCACGAGAAGGCATCGGCAATGAGGAAGCCTGCTCTGCAGCTCTCGCCGGGGGTAAAGTGCCCCATAGTTGAGTGCGGCCGGGTTGAAGCAGATTCCGGGGCTCCGGCAGTTGCAATCGATCTTGCGGATCGAACCGGCAATTGCTCCAAGAGTAAAACAGAACGTGCCAAAGCAGCCTCCCATTACAGCGCGTCAGGCCGTGGGACATCCGCTTGGGTGATCACGGCCTCCGGGGGAACTCTCGACATTCAGTGTCCCCGTCATCTGATGGTCTTGCGGATCTTCGATACTTCTCCAGACCGGCCCAGTTCTCCACTAAGGCCGGATCTTAATTTAAGGATTATTAGGTGTCCTAAAGATTCTGCCTTGGCCTGATCGGGTCAGGAAAATATATTCTCTCCGCGGTGAGTTACCGAACAGATGGGGATAACCGACGTTCTTAAAATAACTTCTGTAATCCGCGCTATCAGTTGATCGACAAGACTGGGGGCAGAAAAGCCGTAGTTCGATGTGGCGTTGGCGAATTGAATGATGTGTGAATGAAGTACTCGATGAAGACTGGAAATCATCAATCCATCATTTTCAGGAGAGATTTATGGAAGACATTATCACAGTAAGATTTGAAACAGGCGATGAGGCCAGGGCAGCGGCAGCGTCACTGGCTGATTCTGTAAACAAGAATGATATTTTCATTTTATCTAACAATCAGCCAGGTGCTCTCGATTCGGATCGTGATGCGGTTAGAACCAACGACCAGGGTGGCGCAAAAGGGGCGGCAAAAGGAATGGCAACCCGTGCAGCCTCCAGAGGCATTGCGGCAAGTATTACCAGCCCGGTGACTGGGGAACCCGCCGGGGCAGTAGCGGCTGCCGCAGGGAGTTATACAGGTTCACTTGCAGGTACAGCAGGTGGTTTAGGCGGCGAGGGCGAAAGTGCGAACAAAATACCACATGAGCAGGCTGGCCTGATGCTTGCAGTCCGCGTGGCGAATGCCAATAACAAACAACGGATAATTGATTGCTTGAGGCAACACGTAGGCCGAGGCCATTGAAATCAAGGCAAGGGATGATAATAGGAGTGGGGAAACAAACCCGATCAATTTCATGCTTAGCAGTCTGCCGCCAGTGCAGCAAAATAGTAAGTCCGCTCCTGAAGTGTGAGTCGAAGCGGTTAACCTATATGCTCTAACGGAGTGGAAGACTGATTCAAATTGAGCAGGTGCAAGAACGGCGGGCTCCAGATACACCTCCCGCAGCAGCCGCCTTTAGAGTCTCCCTCTGGACGTCTAAAACGTTTCGCGACAATCCAGCAAGAAATGGCAGGCAAACTACCGCCTCATAATCTGGTAAGGAAGATCAGCTCCGACCTGGAGCGCCACACATTTACCCTGCCGGCGGTGTCGTGGATTCCGCGGCATTTACCGCTGCAAAAATTGGACGGCTCTCCTGCAACTTTTGTACAAAATTCCTAAACCGATTAGGTTTCGCGTTGAATCCCGCTTCCGCACATGCGCTGAGGCCACCTTCAATTTGCACGGAACCCCGATCTCAGGCTGTAGAAGATGACAGTATCGACAGCCTCCGAAGAAATGGCCTTGCCCACCTCCCTGCTTGCGCTCGGGCGCATCGATACCTGCCAGCCTTCCTCAGTGTTGCCATTTGCCAAGGGGATGATCAGAGTGTCTCATCTTCATCCTGTCTGCAGGCAGACTTGGTCTGTAAAGCAGGAGCGGCGTCGATATTTTTTACGCCACGGGATTCCAATCTGGACGCAAGAGAGTCGATAACTTATAAATAATTGATATTACTGGTAAAATAAAATAATATAAAAGCTGGCATAGAGATTGCTTTATATAATTTGAAACAAACAGCTTCTTTTATTTTTATTGCTATCAAGAGGGAAAGAATCGTGAATAAAAAACTCATCAATTTATCAATGGCTGCAGTATTGCTGGGTGGTCCCGCCATTGGATATTCCGCAACCCTGGACACATTCAGCGCAGATGGAGTACTGCAAAATTTTACAGGCTTCGACTGGCATTCAAATGGGGGCGGCTGGGTTCAGGGGTTTGACCTGACCGGTGCCAGCAAAGCCGGTGATAGCGATACCTTCACCTTGACGTATCAAGCTTTTGCAGGTGTCATCAACACCACTTCCCCGACGAATAATCTATTTGTGTCGTCGCCTGGTCCTGAAACCGGAACGTACGAAATAACCACCTTTCAGACGCTTACACAGACCGCGATTTGCCAGAACGACGGGTGTTCCAGCATTCAGATCATTACGAACAGCGGATCATGGGAAATTTTCCTTGATTCCAGTCCTAATGCGGATCAGTCCACCGGGACGGGCTTTCTCGACGGGGTGAATATACTGAGTGGAACATGGGACAGCGGTTTCAGCACCTTCGCTGCAACCGGTGCGATTCCCGGGCCGGCCGTACTCGGCACGGGCGGCGGTTTTCTGTTCGGAACGGTCACCTTCACTAATAGCACGTATATAAATCCGGCATTGTCAGGCACCCAGTTTCAAGCCTCGCTTCAGTTCCCCGGCCAGAGTGCTCCGGAATATACGCGGCCGGCAGCATTTAACGGAGTTGCCACCGGGGCTGACACTGCATCGAGTTTTGTAATCCAAACCGATGGATCCCAAGGCTTTACCGCCGCAGAAGTGCCTGAACCCGGCATTTTAGCTCTGATGGGTATCGGTCTGCTTGGTTTTGCCTTCACGGGCCGTCGTCGCACCTGAGCAAACAGGGTTATCGCATTCACTCTTCGGGCCACCCCTGTCGGGGTGGTCTTTTCATTGTTGTACCGTGGCTGCACGACGTTGGCGGAGGAATGCCGTTTCCGCCGCGCAGCAGTTACCCCGATTGAGTCGCAACAAGGTCTGCCCTCGCAGTAGAACTGACGCGCGCATGGGATGCCATATTATCGCAGCCCTGGATCATCCCTCTCCCCATGAGACGGTTCATTGCGCGCCTTCATCCCCTCTTAATCTTTCACAAACTATATATACCGCCTATCATCCAGCGATTTTCGCACAACTCGAAAATGGAAAACTTGGGTCTCTTTCAGAATACTGCCATAGGTGGGTGAAACAATGCTGCAACAAATCTGATCAACCCCCACAGAGCCAGCTGAAACAGAGCCTTAAGGAATTTATCCACAAACCTATCCCCGCTCTATCCCCGGTAACAGGGGAAAACTCATTAATAATTCCTTGATTCGGCCTTGTTCGGGTTCAACAATCTGAAACAGCTTGATGACAGGGTTGTACTGAAACCTGTCCTGATCATCAGTGATCTGGGCAAACTCGTCGAACTCAGGGCAGGTTTGAGGCCTGACGATCGCATTATCGAAAATACACTGGATGGAATTTCAAACGGAGACAGGGTTCGTATCAGTAGTATTTCTTCACGAAACTGATGATGAAAGTATGAGGCAGTGGATGATACGTTTCCTGATCTTTCCTATATCCCCATTTTTTCATCGAGGGCCAGACCAACTCCGCTGGGAATACCATCCCCGCGAATGCCACTCCCAAGGGGGTATGGATGATTCATATGACCATAATCCTCGCTTTCCAGCCTGCGCTTCTTCCTGAAGCTGAACGAGTTCCCTCTCCCCCACCGATTGGTCTGCTACCCATGCCATTCCTCGCCGTACCTGCTCGGCGTTAACATTCACTCCATTACACTTGACCTTTGCCAACATGCGCCCATAGTAATCCTTGCTTATCGAACTGAGCTCTGCTTCTACCCAGAAGCATAAGTCGTGGAGGGATTGTCTGGAATCAATAGCAAATGGCTGAGTTCCTTCCGGGGCGTCTATCCCTGCCAGGCGTACCCTTACCAGCTCCTGATTTATAACAACGCTGATCGAGTCACCATCAACGATACTGATTGCTTTTGCCCGTATTATTTCATCGGCAGAGTCAGCGGCTGAAAGAGGCCAGGCAACAAGGGTTGAGAGCGCAATGATTGCCATGGCCATCCTTGCTTCGAAGGGAAGATGCCTGAGCCGCAGATCCATTCTTTCAGCAGGGAGAAGTAGTGCCGCAAGAATGTTTTTCTTCATCGCGCCGTGTCCTTTCAAGCGCAACTCACTTACGAAGGCTGCACTTCCTATAAGTTCATCCTGGAGCAGGCTTATCGAATTCTCCTGATACTCCATATAACCCCTTGTAGGAGGACACTACTTCTTACACACCAGCTCCAGCAGTGTCTCCCCTATAGTACCGGCTATCACTTTCGTTACTGGTCCTTCCTCTATTGAGGAGGACATAATATCTCCCCTGCCTCCATACTGAGAATAGTGCGTGCTTTGCCGGGTGTAATAGGATCTATTTTTGCAATCGTACCTATATTGAAACTTGGTCGACTTGGAAGGAGTCCTGGTATTAGGAAAGTCGGACATTTCCCAAACATCCACAGTATTGCCGTGCCTCCTGATGCTCGGCATATGGACAAAAAAGACCTCCTTGTCAGTTGTCGCCACAACTTTCCATCCTGGGCCTGGGTGAGGATTGTTCAGCGTATTATCCTGGCCTCGTGAAACCAGGGGGAAAGAAACAGAAATAACTAACAAAACCAGTCCAAATAAATACATCGTCATCAATTGAGTGTGGCGCATGCCACTTCGCACGTCTTGTTATTCTGGTTTAATTCAACTCATCCTGGCTATCTTGACAGTCAGGACACTTTTATGCAGGCACGACCAAGGGCGTTAGCAGATTCTATCAGCAGACCTCATCGATACCTACTTCAAGTGGCTCAAGCCAAACTCGGCCAAACTCGACCAAGCTCGGCCCAGCACCATGCCAGCAAGGGGCCCATTACAACTGCCGATCTGCTCGACGATCGGCGCTGCCTTTCTTTGCTGAGCAGAGCGGGAGTATTGAGTACTGCGGGAAACCCGAAACCCACGATTACCAGCTCTACCTCGCGCTCAACGCCATCCCGCACTCACAGACCAGGCAAATCATCCGACGACCAACGGCATTCTTGAAGCATTCGTTTAACGATTGCAATTCAGGCCTTAATACCCCTTGGCGCGCATGCAGGAAGAATAGGCAGCCTGATACTGTCCATCATGGGATTTGGTCTCGTTGAGACCATAAAGAGTTCCGCCAGCAACGCCTGTTATACTACCAATCGCTGCACCCTTGCCAGCACCTTTTCCACCGCCGGCGATCGCTCCACCTGCAGCACCTACAGCCGCCCCTAGCGCTGCGCCGAGCGCTGCGTTCTTGAGCACTTCTTCGGCTTTGCTGTTCACCTGCTCGCTTGCATAGCGGTTGCATTCATTCATGACGGACTGAGACGGGTAGGACGAACGGACCGGCTGGGGGGGATATGCCGCCGGGGGAGCATAGGACGGGGAAGGAGGAACCGCAGCTGCGGCATTCTGGTTCGATTGCGTTACTCTGGGGCGCTTTGGAGGCTCAGGGGCAGCTTGGGCGATTGGGGCCGGTTCGGGGACTGAAGCAAGAGGCTTTTTCCCTGCCTCGGAAACCGGAGTCTCGCCGCCAGCGGAAACTGCCTCAGTCTCAGCCGCGGAAGCCGCGAGCTCGGGCTTGGAATCGGAATCCCGCCCCGTGAGGAACAGAGTCGATGCAACGCTTGCGCCCACCAGCAATATTCCAATCGTTGCAAACTTCCAATAGTTAACCGCTTCGTTCGACATCACATCTCCTTCCAAAAAGTCTTTTTCTGCTGTTGCTCCCGGTCTTTCCCGCCGCCTGGGGACAATTCCTAGTAATCCGCATCCTTGCCATGGCCCTTGTGACCCTTGTGGCCTTCGTGACCATTGTGACCCTTCGATCCCTTACTGGATTTATCCTTCTTGCCCTTGTCGCTGCCTCCATGATCATGAGAACCTTTATGCTTGCCTTTCCCGGCCTGATCTTCATCGCCCGCTCCATGCCCATTCCCCCGCCCATCCTGGTTTCTCCAGTCGGCGCGATCCTGCCCGCGTGCCGCATCAGTTGACCACTGCGCGTTCGAGTTCTCCATGCCGTGCTGGCCCATATGCTCGGATGCCGTTCCTCCGGCGTTTGCATGTTCAACTCCCTGATGTCCGTCGTGCTTCCCGCCGCCGTTCCGTGCCACTACCGGGGTTGCATACGCGATTGCCGCCGCCAACAATATTGCCAGAATCCGCATCTTCATCTCCTTTTGTTGAAATTATTTGAACCGAATTCACATCTCACTCGTGGCGATTATCTTCTTGTGTTGCCACGATGGCTATTGGACTTAAGTACAGTGTTGCAAGACAGGCTGTCTGGTGAATGACTCCGGCTGCTCCTCCTGCACTACCCAATATCCAATAACGCGATACTACCTCCTCCGTTTACCGTCAGAGAGAATATTGTGAAATTTTTGTGAATTTTTAGTAACCACAGGACAACCGATTCTAAAGTGGCGCGTTATATTTTCTGCAGGTTGAAATAATGAGGCTTGGCTCTGCGTTAATTACTACTTTGGAATGGAGATCTTCATGACAAAAATAAAATTCGGGTGCTTTGCACTCACGCTGTTCATGGCAGCTCCCATGAGTCCCGCATGGGCCGGGGGAGGGCATGGTCACGGTCATCATGGGCACCACCACCATGGGCATCATCACCATCGACACGGCGGAGGTGGAGGTTGGGGCTATGGGGTTGGAATCGGTCTGGGGTTGGGTCTGCTGGGTTATGGCCTGAGTTCCTATGCTGCTCGTCCCTCGTATCCCCCTGCCTACAGCTATCCTCCGGCAGGCTATGGGTATGCCCCTGTCGTCTCGGTTCCCGCTGCTCCCCCTGTCTATATCCAGCAGGGCGTCGTGCAGGCCCCGCCCCAGCCCCAAGCCTCAAACTACTGGCATTACTGCCGGAATCCGGAAGGCTACTATCCTTACGTGAAAAGCTGCCCGGGTGGATGGCTGCAAGTTGCGCCTCAACCTGGGCAATAGCGCAAAATTGCCATGATTACTCCCCCCGCTCCCACCTCCGTAGGGTAAGATTTTCAGTTTTGGATAACCTTACCCTCGAACCGCCTGCGCGATCTTGAACATACCCTGAGTCCAAGCAATGCGCCGCAACGAGTAAGGCGGCGCATTTCAGCAAGTTGCCGCAAATTTGCTTTAATGAACTGATGAACTGGCAGTTTGCGACCGCTTTCGGCGCATTGATGTATTTCGGTTGTGTTATTCCGCTGTCAGCTGCGGAATATGAGGCCTTGCGCCAGAAAATGGTGAGGGAAGTGATTGCCGCATCCGGTAATTCCCCTCCCGGAGCAAGTGTTGTAGCGGCAATGGAAAAAGTGGAGCGCCATCGCTTCGTACCTGCCTGGCTCTCCATATTTGCGTATCGCAATCATCCACTCCCGATCGGCCATGGACAGACGATCTCGCAACCCCTCATCGTTGCGCGGATGACCGAGCTGCTGAAGCTCAAGAAAGACGACAAGGTTCTTGAAATCGGGACGGGCTCGGGTTATCAGGCTGCTGTCCTGGCGGAGATCGCGAAAACGGTTTATACAATTGAAATCATCGAACCCCTGGGAAACGAGGCTGCAGGAAGATTGCAATCGCTGGGCTACGACAATGTGAAGACCCGCATAGGGGACGGTTATTACGGCTGGCCGGAAGCGGCCCCATTCGACGCCATCCTGGTAACGGCCGCCGCCAGTCATGTGCCCCCTCCTCTGCTCAAGCAACTGAAGCCCGGCGGACGTATGGTGGTGCCGTTGGGCGCACCTTTCATGACCCAGTACCTGATGCTGGTGGAGAAACAGCCGGACGGTTCAGTTACCACCCATCAAATTGTCCCGGTTCGGTTCGTTCCTCTCAGAGGCGGACATTAATCATCATGTCCTTGCCACGTCCGCCCTTTATTGCCATCGGACTGCTCTCCGCCTGCGTACTGGCATATGAGGTATTGCTCACGCGCTTGTTCAGCATCGTGCTGTGGCACCATTTTGCCTACATGATCATCAGCGCGGCGATGCTGGGCTACGGAGCGAGTGGCACCGCTCTCACACTCTTACGAGAAAAAATTAACGGGTACATAGGCCCTATCTATCTCGCGGCAGCCATTGGCCTCGCTTTTCTCATGCCCGCGGCGTTTCTACTGGCGCAGGAAATCCCGTTCAACCCCCTTGAACTGCTATGGGATCCATTCCAGTTGACGCACCTGCTCTCCATTTATCTGCTCATGATGCTGCCCTTCTTCTGCGCGGGAACAGGTATCGGCCTCATCCTGTCGCACTTTGGGCAGCAGGCTGGGCGCATCTACGCCTTCGATATTATGGGAGCGGGAATAGGCAGTATGTGTGTTATCGGCGTGCTGTTTCTTACACCACCACACAACCTGCTTATCGTCCTCGCCGCACTGGCCCTGTTTGCCGCCGCTGTCGCCACAATCGAGATGAGGATACGACCCGAGTGGCTGTGGATTGCCCTTCTCGGGCTGGCTTTCCTGGTATTGCTGGCCATCCCCCCCGAGGGGTTCCGTGTGCATCCTTCCCCCTACAAGGATTTGAGTCAAGCCCTGAATATTACGGGCGCGCAGGTGATCGGAGAACGTTCCAGTCCATTGGGACAGATTACGGTCGTGGAAAGCCCGCGCGTTCCTTTCCGTTATGCGCCGGGAATGAGCCTTAATGCGCTGGAAGAACCGCCGGATCAGCTGGGCATATTCGTGGATGGAGACGGCCCCTCCGTGCTGACGCGCTTTAATGGCCGACGTGAACCCCTATCCTATCTCGACCAGCTTACCTCGGCGTTACCTTACCATGTGCTGCAGCGGCCTCACGCCGGCCCGCATGTGCTGGTGTTGGGAGCAGGGGCGGGCAGCGACGTTCTGCAGGCCCTCTACCATGGCGCGATCAGGATCGATGGGGTAGAACTCGACCGCAACGTCATCGATCTCGTCGAGAAGCGCTTCCATGACTTTGGGGGAGATATTTACACATTGCCCCAGGTGCATATACACGAGGCGGAAGCGCGCGGCTTTGTTAACGCAACCCGCAGCCGTTACGATCTGATTCAGGTCGCCCTGCTGGATTCGTTTGGTGTTGCCGCCGCGGGTGTGTACGGCCTGAGTGAAAGCTACCTTTATACCGTGGAAGCGTTTCAAACCTATCTGAGAAGGCTAATGCCGGGCGGGGTGCTGGCAATTACGCGCTGGCTGACTCTCCCACCACGGGATGCCCTGAAATTATTCGCGACAGCGATCACCGCCCTGGAGCGAAGCGGCGTAGACAATCCAGGAGCGCGCCTTGTAATGATAAGGGGCTGGAAAACGGTCACGCTGCTTGTGAAGCACAGCAATTTCACGGTGGCGGAGATCGAAGCGATCAGGAAATTCTGCCGTGAGCGCTCATTCGACACAACCTATTACCCGGGAATGCGACCCGAGGAAGCAAATCGCTACAATGTGCTGGCACAGCCCTATTTCTTCGAGGGAGCAACCGCGTTACTGGCCGGGGATCGCCAAACCTTTATCGATCGGTATAAATTCTTTATCGAGCCCGCCACCGACGATCAGCCTTTTTTTTTCCGTTTCTTCAAGTGGGATTCCCTGCGCGAACTGTTCGCCTTGCGGGAACAGGGAGGCATGCCGCTTCTGGACTGGAGCTATCCACTGCTGGTAGCAACGCTGATCCAGGCATTCATTGCGAGCGTTGTTCTCATTCTGGCGCCACTTCTGGCCTCAAAAGCACGTCGAGCACTGCCTCCCGCAAAAGTCGCTTTGTACTTCCTTGCCATCGGCCTGGCTTTCATGTTCATGGAAATCGCGTTCATCCAAAAATTTATCCTGTTTCTGGCTCATCCGTTATATGCGGTCGCCGGCGTATTGTCCGCATTTCTGGCATTTGCCGGTGTGGGAAGCTGGCTTGCCGGGCGCTTGCAAAAGCGGTTCCGGAAGAGTGGACATCTGACTGTTGCAGTAATGGCAATAGGTGTCCTTGCACTGCTCTATCTCGCTATCCTGCCCAGCCTGTTTGATACGCTGATCCATTTATCCGATCCGGCAAAAATCGCTATTTCGGTAGCGTTGATCGCGCCGCTTGCGTTTTGCATGGGCATGCCCTTTCCCACGGGAACGATGAGGTTAGCTTTCACTGCCCGAGAGGCAATCCCCTGGGTCTGGGCAATCAACGGTTTCGCCTCCGTCGTGGGAGCGGTACTCGCCACTTTACTGGCTATTCACCTGGGGTTTACTTTCGTGATCCTGTTGGCGGTAGCCATCTATAGCTTGGCTGCGCTTGCGTTGAGAGGGTTTCCGGAGGGAGTCGCGGAGTAGGCTGGAACTCCTTTCTCACCTAAGCAATCTGCGCTGGCTAAGCGTTGTTCGCCCTTCCCAAGCAATGCCAGATGCATTCGTCCTCTACGAGCCTATCCTGAATACCGTTTACCCCCTCTCCCCTAATTCGCGTTTGGCCAATGCGAGCCCAGGTGCGTCTTTCACCATTTCATCGGTAATACCGGGCAGACGGGAAAAGGAAAGGCGGAATACTGCCTCCTGGATTAAACCGCTGGCGGCTGCTTGAACCCTGAAGCCCGCGTCGCCAGTCAGATATTTTAACGCGATTCGGAAATTGAAGGCCCGGCTCGCCGGGCAGGTTGCGTTGCTGTAAATTGACAAGGTGAGAGAGCTACCCCTTTGGCTCGATACGATATTCCACTACCGCTTATGAAATTATCGGGTGCATTACGCACACTCGCAGTTTTTGAAGCTGCCAAAGGTGCCCTGGTATTGCTGGTGGGATTTGATTTACTCTCCCTGGTACATCACGACATTCAGCAGGCTGTCGAGCACCTGCTGGCGCACACTCACCTGAATCCCGCCTCCCGTTATCCCCACATCTTTATTGATTTGGCCAATCAGCTCACAAACACCCGCTTGTTGCTGATTGCGGCTGGAGCGGGCGCCTACTCGCTGGCACGATTCATCGAGGCATATGGGCTCTGGCGTGCAAGGCGCTGGGCACAATGGTTTGCAGCCGCAAGCGGCGCGATTTACGTGCCTTTTGAGCTTTTCGAATTGTATGAGCGTGTTACCTGGCTGAGCCTTGGCGCCTTGACACTGAATCTGGCAATTGTTGCCTTCATGCTCCACCACCTGTTCCATGCAGGGGGTAAGAAGATGGCGAATGCACCTTCATCGAACTGAAAGCTGCTTCAACCTTAGCGCAGGGCGAGATGTGCTCAGGGCATCAATCCCCCCGGCGTATCCGATGTGCCGCTTCAAGGGTCGGAACAGTCAATGTATCGCTCTGCCATGCCTATGACTTTTCCATTAAACCTTTCCATTCATTGGATGTGGCAACCTCTGCCGGTCATGAAAGACACGTGCAATTGCTCGACAGATAATTTCAAAAACTCGTACGAACGTTAAAAAGGTTCACTGAGTGAGGTGCCGCACAGATTATCGGGTTTCCCGAATTTAACCTGTTTTTTGGAATTGCACGCCACCTTCCCAGTGCTGCTGAGGGGATTCCTCATGGCAGGAATACATGGAACGACACGTGAAAAATGGATAAAGGAAAAGTAAAGGGAAATTGCCCTCATTCTCGATCTCTGCACCCTTAGAAATCCGGCAGAGAAAATACTTCCAGCGGCTACCTGGAACTGACTACAGGAAGCGGCGCCTATCACGCCCTCTCTATGCCCCTCTATTTTTCTCCATGGAGAATCTTATGCATCTGCCTCTTTTGACGTCCTCTGCAAATCGCCTGGTCCTTTCTGTCATATTTTTTCTTGCATTCACCTCTTCTGTGGTGCTGGCGCAAGCGCGGCAATCGGCGCAGGCGCCACAGCCCATTGAAGCAATCATGAAAAACATGGTGTCAGCTATTCTGGCTAACTCATTGGCCGATTTTGTATCGCCAGGAGATGAAGCATTTCAAGCCGGGATGACAAAGGAGATGCTCAGCAGCATCAACCAATCCCTCGCCTCGCGCCTCAAGCAAGGCTACACCACGATATTCCTGACCACACTGCGCCAACAGGGATTCGACGTATATGTCTGGAAGGTGGTATTCAAGGACGGGAATGATGACGTTCTCATTTTCATGGCCCTGAAGGACCAGAAAGTCGGTGGATTCTGGTTGCGTTAATCCCAAAAGAAATATGGATCAAGTCAAGCCCGCGATAGGACCGATAGGGACCGAGATCTGTATGAAGAAGATTAAATTGATGTGCGTTGTCCTTCTCATGCTTGGGTTGATTCCTGGCGTTTCAGTATGGGCGCGCGGAGGTGGCGGGGGAGGACATGGAGGGGGAGTATTTGGTGGCGGCGGACATATAGGAGGGGGCGGACATATGGGAGGGGGCGGACATATGGGAGGCGGAGGAATGCATTTTGGAGGCGGTGGGCACATCGGGGGTGGGGGATGGGCGCACGGGGGAGGAATGCATTATGGGGGTGGAGAGCATTTTGGCGGAGGAGTCGGTTATTACCGAGGCGGTGGAGTCGGCCGCTATCGCGGGGGCGGATTCGGTTACTACCGGGGCCCGCGCGGTTTCTATCGTGGCTACGGTTACGGCTTGGGATTTGGATTTGGGGGATATGGGCTAGGGTTGGGATTAGGATATGGCCTGGGTTATGGTGCCCTGGCTTATGGGCCGCCTTATTATCCCTATCCGCCCATGTATCCTTATCCAATCGCGGTGCCCGTGCCTGCAGCACCGCCGGTATACATCCAACAAAACCTTCCGGAACAAAATGACACGCAAAATACGGCTCAGCTCCCATCCGGCTATTGGTATTATTGCCGGGAATCGGAAGGTTATTATCCTTATGTCAAGGATTGTCCCGGTGACTGGGTACAAGTTGCTCCACAGCCACCGCCCCCGTAATGTCGTTTGCGTCCCATATACGCATTCGCATGAAAAGGTAAAATTGGGGTCGAAACAAAGGACTCGCACCCTGCAAGCCGTTGTTTGATGGTGGGTCGTGAGCGATTCGAACGCTCGACCTACGGATTAAGAGTCCGCTGCTCTACCAGCTGAGCTAACGACCCGGATTGAATAAACCGGAATAATTTCAGTTATAGATTCAACGTATGACAGAGGCAAAACCCGATGCCGCTCGCCCTTGCCGAACCTGAAGCCTAAATCTGAGGGTGCTAATCCTACCACATCCGGAAAGAAATTCGAATGGCACAATTACTTGATCTAGGCCATTACGTGATCAAAAGTTGTGACCGGATGAACAGGAGATCACGCTTCTCCTCCCGCTGAGGAATATTCAGCTGCTCAACGTAAGTAAGCAATTATCCCCCAAATCGGTTTGGCTTAATACACTCCTCCAGCATCGTCCGCATGCGCTGCCAGTGCGAACCCTCCCAGAAAACCCGGTGACAGATATCGCACGTGCTGAAATGGTCGAAGCGCTCGCGTACTGACGGCGGCAGGCGCTCAAGCACTACACTCTTCTCCACAGGCCGCAGAGGTGCGTTGCAGTTCAGGCATAAGGTAAAAGGCTTGATGCTGTGCGCGAGGTCCAGCCGATCGAAAATCTCACAAAGCTGCTCAGGTGGCTTCAAAGTCCGCACATAGCATCCATGCGTAATCGAACGCCGCTTGAGCAATTCCCGGTCGCGGGTGAGCACGATGCGCTTTTCCTGGGCAGCGAGCAATTCGATCTGGCGGTCGTGATAATTATTGTCGTACAGCGTGTCGAAACCCGTCATGCGCAACAGGTGGGCCAAACCGCCTAGGTGAGCATCTGCAATGAAGCGCGTTACCCGCAGGGGATGCTCGCGCACGCGCAACAAGGGCGCGACGTCGACCATTTCGAATTTGGGAAAGACCGCGACCCGGTCGCCATGCTCCAGTATCCGGTCGAACCCCACCGATTCTCCATTTACCAGCACCAGCTCCACTTCGGTGTGCGGGACGCCCAGTGCTTCGATCATATGCTTGGTGGTCGCTGCACGGGCGCAGGGACAGGAAAATTCCCGCTTGCGCCGCTCGGGAACGAGAAAGTCATTCAGTTCCTCATAAAAACGGAATGTAGCGGTAACCATGAATCAGTATTGCACTTTTCAGGCTTAAGCGCATGATTACCCTTTCCTGGAGTATCAACGGCAGTTTGCGCGAGAGTGTTCTCTTTTTCTGGAGTAACATCGTCATACTGCGCGCACGTCTGCTGTTCGTCGCCCACCAGGCGATTCCATTAGCGGGGAAACATGCAATTCAAAATACGGGAAGGCCGCCAGGCGGATGCCGGGGCGGCCGGGATGATCTGCTACGAAGCATTCAGGACCATTTCTCAGCAGCATGGTTTTGAACCCGACTTTCCCTCGTTCGAAGTGGCGCGTGATCTCCTCCTGGGGTTGCTCTCGAGACCCGATGTATATTCGGTCGTGGCTGAAAGCGAAGGAAGAATCATCGGCAGCAATTTCTTATGGCAGGATTCCGCCATTGCCGGCATTGGGCCGCTGACGGTAATACCGGAAACCCAAAGCGACAGGGTAGGCCGAGGCCTGATGGAGGATGTGCTGGAGCATGCGCGGAATAAACATTTCGCAGGCGTGCGGCTGGTGCAAGCTGCATATAATAACCGCTCCCTCTCCCTCTACACCAAGCTCGGATTTGAGGTGCGGGAACCATTGGCAACTCTGCAGGGAGCGCCCCTGCAAATCGATATCTCCGGCTACAATGTCCGTCCGGCAAGGGCGGAGGATGCAAATGCATGCGACGCCTTGTGCCGGAAGATACACGGTCACGATAGAGGGCAGGAATTGCGCCACGCGATTGGGCAGCAGACCGCAATGGTGGTGGAACACGGAGGGCACATTACCGGTTACGCGACGTTAATTGGCTTCACGGGACATGCAGTGGGAGAAAGCAATGAAGACCTCAAGGCCCTGATCGGCGCCGCGGCCGCGTTTGCGGGTCCAGGCTTTCTTCTGCCCACGCATAATAGCGAGTTGTTCCGCTGGTGCCTGCAGCAGGGGCTTCGGGTAGTTCAACCGATGAATCTGATGAGCCTTGGCCTCTACAACCAGCCCGCCGGAAGTTTTCTGCCCTCCATTCTTTTTTAAGGGGAAGGGATTCCAGGAGCTTGCCGTAATCATATCGGTGCGACAGCTTGGCACAAGCGCTACAGACAGGTAAGTCAAACAGGAAGCCAGATGTCTCAACATGAAACATTTCTGCGGGAAGCAGTGCGTCTCGCCAAAAACAACCGTGAACGGGGTAGCCGGCCCTTTGCCGCAGTCCTCGTTGTCGAGGGACAAGCCGTTTCCACCGGCGTCAACGACGTGGTGCAGAGCAATGATCCTACCACGCATGCAGAAATGGAGGCAGTGCGCGCTGCCAGCCGGAAGCTCGGTCGTCCTGATCTGAGAGGCAGCATAGTTTACGCCAGCGGCCACCCCTGCCCCATGTGCCTGGCAGCCATGGTGATAGCAGGAGTGGATGCGGTCTATTACGCTTTCGACAACGATGACGCGGAACCCTATGGTTTTTCGAGCAAGGCGACCTATCAGAAGCTGAGCCTGCCACTAAAGCCTCCACCCCTGCCGCTCATTCGACTCGATCTCGGCCTGTCTGCCGCAGAACTGTACGGCGCCTAGCTTTGCAACCTGAGAATGGGAGCAGGAAAAGAATAAGGAGGTAAGACGTGGCCGTGCGTTCCGCGGCTTTTTTGGGGGGTTGGCAAGAGTGTCGAAAAGTATTGCAAATTCTGGCTCAACAAACGCTCTTTAAGTACCCGCCCTGAGCAATCAGAGAGTTATAATGACGATACATATATTGCCTGTCAAAGAAAAAGACACAGACTTTATGAATAAGCAACCATTGCAAGACATGCTGCTCCTTCCCCGAATATCAGACATACCAGAGATACCAGAGCCTCAGGATCATGCGGAAGCCACAAGCAACAGCGAAAGTCCCGTTGAAAGTCCTGTTGACAGCCCGGTTGACGCCCCGGCCCCGGGAGAAGCAATAGACGACAGAATAATACACCCCATGCACCTTACCCGATTTCTGGTCACAAATTTTCGCTCGGTGGAGAACAGTGGCTGGATTGAGGTTGACAGCGTTACCGCGCTCATC
This sequence comes from Nitrosospira multiformis ATCC 25196, assembly GCF_000196355.1. Classification (NCBI taxonomy): domain Bacteria; kingdom Pseudomonadati; phylum Pseudomonadota; class Betaproteobacteria; order Nitrosomonadales; family Nitrosomonadaceae; genus Nitrosospira; species Nitrosospira multiformis. The sequence goes on along the minus strand of NC_007614.1, from coordinate 152,292 downwards.
GGCGTGAACGAATCCGGCAAGACAAACCTGCTGGTTCCGCTCTGGAAGCTGAATCCGGCAGTCGGGGGAGAGATCGTGCCGGCTTCCGACTACCCGAAAAAACAATTCGGCCCTGTGCGCCAGGCACCGGAAAGCTTCCACTTCATAACGGCGGAATTTGAGGCAGGAGAGCTTGGAGAAGAGCTGTGCGGCAAGCTGGAGATCTCCAGCGAAGAGGCCTCCCTCATCGCTGTGAAACGGTACTTCAATGGGGATTATTCGATCTCCTTCCCCCGGCGGGAAGAGCTTGGCGAGATCAGGAGATCATCGGGGGAAGAGGCAGAGGATGTTGTGGATACGGTCATCCACTCCCTTCCCAAATTTGTCTATTACTCTGAATTCGGAAATCTCGATTCTGAAATCTATCTTCCCCACGTAGTACAGAATCTTCAACGCACTGACCTTGGGCCCAGAGAAGCAGCCAAGTCGCGTACATTGCGCGTTCTTTTTAAATTCGTAGGCCTCGAGCCGGGAGAAATTCTTGAACTCGGGCGGGACTTTCCAAGGCGCAAGGGCCGTCGTCGTGAACCCACAGTGGAAGAAATCCGGGAAATCGCGATGAAGAAAAGGGAGCGTTCCATCCTGCTGCAATCGGCAGGCGGGCTTCTGACGGAAAAGTTCAGAAACTGGTGGAAGCAGGGAGATTACAAATTCCGCTTCGAAGCGGATGGAAGCCATTTCCGCATATGGGTTTCCGATGACCGCCGCCCGGAGGAAGTTGAGCTCGAAAGCAGAAGCACGGGGCTGCAGTGGTTTCTGAGTTTTTATCTGGTCTTCCTCGTGGAAAGCGGGGGTGAGCACCAGAACGCCGTCTTGTTGCTGGACGAGCCCGGATTGTCCCTGCACCCCCTGGCGCAGCGCAACCTTTTTGCCTTCTTTGACAGTCTTGCAAAAGTCAACAAAATCCTCTACACGACCCATTCACCATTCCTGCTGGATGCAGAGCACCTGGGACGCGCGCGCAAGGTATATGTTTCCGCGAACGGAACGACGCAAGTGACGTCGGACCTTCGTAGCGTGGAAAAGGATGTCCGGCAGGCGGGAGCCGCCTATGTGGTTCACTCGGCCTTGAACCTGAATATTGCCGAGAGCATGGTAACGGGCTGTCAACCGGTCGTCGTGCAGCGCGTCTCGGATCAATATTATCTCTCGACCATCAAGACACTCCTCATTGGGGCAAACAAGATAGCCCCGAAGCGCGAACTGCTCTTTCCGCCGGCTGGCGCCAGCAAAACGGTAGGCGTGATCGCAAGCATCATTAGTGGGCGCGACGAGCCGCTGCCCAAGGTAGTCCTGCGGGATGACGAAGCAGGAAAGCAGATCAATGCAGAGTTGAAGTCGGATTTGTACAGCGACGCGCAGGAGCGTATCTTTTCGACGGATAATTACGTTCTCTTCAGCAACTCCACGACAGAAGATCTGATACCTGCACCGTTTTTTGCACAAGTAATAGACCGCTGGGAGAGGAATACGGACACGGCCTTTGCGGACGTCCTGGTCAACGGCAAGCCCGTGGTGGCGCAGGTGCAGGCCTGGGCCGAAGCACAGGACCTGGTGTTACGGGATGAATGGAGAGTTGAAGTTGCAAAGCGCGTCAAGGAACAGGCGCTCAAAAAGGGCATCGGCGCGTTTGATGCTGGCACCATTGCGCGCTGGGCAAAACTCTTTCAGGAGCTGATCCGGAACTGATCGCCTCGAATGAATTGCTGCCAATGCTGTCGGCTCCATCGCAAGACGATTTGCAGCACAGAGCAGAAATCCCCTGATTACTCGCGAAGCAGCTGGTCGATGACATTACGTGTGATGGCATCGACCAGCGGATTTTCGAGTACCTGAGCCCAGTCGGTAGTTCCCGCGGTGAACACCGCGCCGTTCCGCGAAAAAATTCCCATTGTTGCCGCGTGAATACCTTCACGGGCGGGATAAGCCTCCCGAGGGGGGAGTTCCTGCCAATTGCCATCCAGCACGCTTGCCGCCAGAACACGAAACCCCTCTGGAGTACCGGTATTTCCGGCGTTCGAGGAAAGGACTGCAAGTCCCGAAGCCTTGTCGAAGTCATCCAGCGGAGCGCCATCGCACTCGTATCCGACCAGGGGTGGCGAGGTTTTGTCACCAAACGCATCGCCGCGACCCAACCCTGTGCCGGCAAACACCCAGTGCTCCGGATCCTGCACGATATACCCTCCCGTGTTCCGGGGCCCATCCCACCAGCCGCCCCCGTTCCGATAACTCACCCCTGTCAGCGAATCCTCGGGACGAGCCACACCTGTGGATGGCCACCAGTGATCAAGCGCTCCATGAGGACCGCCTTGATGGCATAGCATCGCCGCTCCGCCATGCAGGATATGAATTCGCCACCAGCAGAGGTTGGCGCCGAAGAAGGCAACGTTGCCTCCTTTTGACACAAAATCTTCCGTCCGGTCGCGTATCGTCTCGCTCCAGTATTCGTCGTGTCCCACGCTCAGCATAAGCCGGTAGCGACCGCACAGATCCGGATCGGAGTGGATATCGAGATCGGTGCAGAATTCAGGCTGGTATCCATTGCGCAGCAGCCAGCGAATGAAGCGCGCATCCCAATGGGCGAAAGTCTGGCGCGGCGAACTCAAATCGTAGTAGTCGAGCGCTCCCCAGGTCTCGCCGCCGATGCCGCCACCCGGACGAAGCAGCGAGAGCCTGGCCCCTGGCGGGTCCTCTGAACGCGGAGGATTGACGTAGAAGCAGCCACCGCCGGTGCAGTTATAGGCATGGTAAGTGGCGAGCGGAATCTTGTAGAGCAGCTTGCTGCGTCCACTGCCGCGGACGACGAACAGGACGGCGGCGCTTTCCATTGCCAGGGACACCGCATTGCCCCCCGGTTCCTCCAGGTGAGCAATATAGACTCCGGACAGCCAGTCGTGCGGAACAGGAAACGCGTATGACGGCCATTGCCAGTCTTCCGCCGCGCTTCGTGGAGGTGCATATTTTCCTGCCAGCCAATCCGTTTCGGACACCCGCAGCAGACCCTCTCCCCAACGATAGAAAACCACGCGAAAGCGCGGCGCGTCGGTCGCAATGTGCAGAACCAGCGAATCGCCGGGAACGACGCCTGCCGAAGCGGGATAGCCTCGAATCACGTTATTTCTCCTGCTGTTTTCTTCTGCTACCCGACAGGAGTGACCGCCTCGGGTTCGATACGCTTGCGCACGAGATAGGGCGGCATGGCGAGTGCGTGCATGGGCGTGCGGCGAAATGACTCAAGCGCCTGGGCAGGCGTTTCAACGATGGGCTCTTCCTTCCGGTTGAAGGATGTATTGAGCACTACGGGAACACCGGTACGGGCTTCAAATGCTTTCAGCAGGGTGCGCAGGAAGGGGTCATCCTGTTCGCCAACGGTTTGCAACCGGGCCGTGCAGTCGACATGCGTGACAGCGGGGATGATGTCGGCGGCCTTGGGCCAGACCGGCGCGGCGAACTGCATGAAGGGGGATGGACGGCGGATATCGAAGAATTCCTCCGCCTGCTCGAGCAGCACTACCGGCGCCAGCGGACGAAACCATTCCCGCTCCTTGACTCTGGCGTTGATCCAGTCACGCACATAGCCATGGCGCGGATCTCCAAGAATACTGCGGTGGCCGAGTGCGCGCGGGCCGAATTCGCTGCGCCCGTGATAGAGCGCGACCACCTTGCTGTCAGCCAGAAGGTCGGCTATACGTCCGCACAAGTCGGCAGATTGTTCTATATGCTCCACGACAAGGTCATCCGCCCCGTTTAACACGGACTCGATGTCTGACAGATGCGGCTCGGGCCCGAGATAGTCGTTCTCCCATCTATAGTCGCAACGCATTCCCCCCACTTCGGTAAGGCCGTACACGGCGCAACCAAGCGAAGTGCCTGCATCGCTCGGGGCCGGAGGAATGAAGACGCGCTGGAAAGGGGTTTCACGCAAGAGGCGATCATTGGTGGAGCAGTTAAGACCGGTGCCTCCGGCAAAGCATAAGTTCTCGGCGCCCGTTTGCGCGTGCAGCCAGCGGGCAACTTCGAGCACTGCCTCCTCGAATGCGCGCTGCCCGGCAGCAGACAGATTGGCACTATCGGCAAAACGGGAAGTATCATCGGCAGCATAGCGAAAACGGCTGCGATCGCGCAGGATTTCCATCCAGCGACCGGGAATCGTCACCTGGGGACCCTCCACCTGCAGGGGCGGCAGACCGAGCGCATTCGGGTCGCCGTGCGGGGCAAGTCCCATCACTTTGCCTTCGTTGCCCTCGCCTGGAAAAACCGCCTGTGTCAGCAGGAAGTAAAACATTCCGAGCCCAACCAGGCATCGCTCGTTACGGTCCCACAATTGCTTGCCGATGCATTCGATTCGCCCTCTGTCTGCCCGATAGAATGAGGAGACTTCACGCCAATCCTGAGGCACACTGTCCGACCCGCTCCATTTCTCAGTGAATTCGGAAACCGGACTGCCCTGGCCATCGATGATCATCACCGCAGCCTCTTCAAATGGCGACGGATGGAATACGCTGTACACATGGGCGAGATGGTGCGAGATGCGCTTGCGCCGGCAGCCGGGGGCGAACTTCAGCGTCTCGGCCATCTCCCGCTCATAGGCAGGAAAATTTTTTATCTCGCTGTCGGATGAATAGCATTCGACAAGGACATCGATCGGCTTGCCGAGATCGGGAAGATGCGGCACGTATGCATTACGGAAATCGTCGAGCCTGCCCCAGTGGTGCTTGCGCCTTGTGAGCCGTTCCTTTTGTATTGCGTATATGAGCTGTGATCCATGCATCAGACAGATGCTTGCATCCTGCGTGCGGTTAACCCCAAGCACTACCGGTCCATCTCCCATTGGTTTCTCCTTTGTTGTTAAACGGGATCGCTCACCTTGGAATGAATACATCTGGCTGGTTTTTCCAGATGCTCCAGCCCGTGGAGCGGGGTATGTTTGCGATACTCGGGGGATTCACCTGATGGGCCAACGGGTGAGGTCCGTTCAGGAATCGCTGCTGGCGTAGCTACCCTTGCAGCCACCTTCGTCTCTGATTGAGGCACTTTCCTGGGCAGCCTTATTATGACTATAGTAGGGATTGGGTATTTGTAAAGGTTACTTGCAGGAAGGGAGTAAACTGGGGGGAAGTTTCAAACAAGGAGAAGCGATAAAGAAGGAACACTAAAAGAGAAGAGAAGAGCGCCGACGGAGAAGAAAATTGGCCCCCTCCCTGCTCGCTGATTTCCGGGCGCATTTCTTTCCCGGCTCTATGGGAGATAGAGCCGGCATCGATGCCAAGTGCGGGCATAGCGCAAGAAGGCAAACATAAACTGCTTTCCGGGGGGATAGCACCAAGGTTGCCGGTGACAGAAGGAAACGGAAGAAATTCCGCTCAGTACAACACTGTTTCCTGCTCGTTGTGGTCGGTATCACTGGCGAGAGAGGCGATATTACCCCGTATGCCGCAACTAATGACTTCCACGCAGCTTTTCCAGAACCCTCCGGAGAGCAGTTGCAGGGCCCGGAAATATCTGTTGGAGATTTCGGTCGGGGCAGTGTAACGGCAGGTGACCCCCAGGCCTTCTTCATTGAGGTTGATCGTCTTGTGCCACATCCAGGCAGGGAAAAACAGAACGTCGCCGGGATGAAGCTCGAACTCGTAACGCGGCGCATACTCCACCAGGGGATACGCATCCCGGTCGCTCGGTTCCCCTTCCTTATCCGCGATGAACTCCGCAAACCGGCGCATGCCGTTGCCAAGCGCTGCCGGGTATAGCAACCAGGAATATTCGGATTCGATCAAGGTCCAGCGCTTGGAACCGGAAACGGCAAGATACCAGTTGGGCCCTTCCTCACAGTGGTAGTTGGCGTTCAATCCCGCTCCCAGGCCTAAGATCAGAAAACTCAGAACCGGCTTCGAGGGCCGTCCCATGACGGGGAAATACGCATGCGAGCGCGGAATGCGGAAATATTCGTAGAAAGTCGGATTTTGATCGAGCAACAATTGCTGCGGAATGTAATTGCAGCGGCGGTCCTCCGCAATCTCGCGCAGAGAGACATTCACCATCTTCTTGCTCCGCTTGTCCAGCGCCTGGACGATGGTATCCGGAAAACGTTCCGCAAGTTTGTCGAGCGTCCAGTCGATCGGCGCGTTACCCACGAACCCGCGCATAATGCACGGTACGCCGCGCTTCACATGCTCCCGGTAAAACCGATGGGGCTCTATCTGGACGGGTTGATATTCCGTGATGGGGAGAACTTGCCCGCGCGGCACGCCCCGATCCTGCAACCGTTGCAGGATGCGCGATTCGGTACGCTTGCGGGCATCTCGCAGCAGGTTCGGGTTATGAGACAAATGCTGGCACAACATGATGCTTTTGAGCGCCAGCACATTCCAATATCCCAGCGGCAGTTTCTTCACAGCACGCTTGCCCATGCGCTCCACAAGAAAGGTACGCAGAAAAAGCTGCTGCTCCGTCACCAATTGCCATAGAACATAGAAAAATGTGGCAATTCCAGCGAGAGGTATCGCTAACGTGTCTCGCACACGTGTCAATGCAGTAATTTTTTTTGGCTGGCCTGCAATCTCCATGGAAGCCTCCCTCTAAGGTTGATTCACCATGAGAATCAGTTCATTTAACTCCTATCTTATGGGCTCATTTTATGGATTAAGTCTAGCTCTTATTACGACATAATGGAAATAATGGACAAATGCAAATTGACGTGCGGCTTCCTCCTTCAATACCAAAAACAGAGAAAAAACATTCAGCGATATCTCTCCTTGCGCTGGCTTATACTCACAACGAGAATCCGCACCGTGCTGTCCTCGATATTTGCGATAACCGGTAATTACCCAGCCGACACTTCCAGAATTCATTCAATTAGGCATCCTTCAGGGCCTCACCGATACTGCGAGGTCGTCAAGCAAGGGCAGGCGTTAAGACTTTGTCGCATTGAGGTAAATTACCCTTCAGCATGCCTGATCCTGAATCCATGCCCAAACTAACGCTTTTTGCTCTGGCAAGCGGCCGCTCCGGCACAAGTTATCTAGCCGACTTCTTTTCGAAAAATGTGCAACAGTGCTATAGCACCCATGAACCCTACCTTGTTCCCGGAAATCCTGTTTTGTTCGGAAAACCGATAGACTGGAATACACGGCGCGACGATAACGCATTATTGCCAGTGCTGATGCGGAAATGTGGATTTATCGCTAAATGTAAAGAACCGGCGTATTTCGAATCTAACCATGCTTTCCTGAAAGCATTTGACCGTCATGCAGGCACACTTTTAAAAAATGTGGGTTTTGTTCACCTTGTTCGTCATCCCGCAAAGGTAGCCAAAAGCGAGCTAATGCGTGAACAACTGATACGCAAGGTAAAAATGCCGTTTGTCGATTATAAAAGCGATACAGGCGACCGTTATTTTCGCTGGGCATTAACCGGAAAGGAGGCTATCTATCAGCACTACACCGGGCACACCCTGAGTCGGTTCCAGTTTTATCTGTTGCAGTGGATTGAAATCGAATACCGGGCAATGCAGCTGCTTAAACGGAATCAATGGCAGGACCGCGTATTTTTTATAGATGTCGATGCACAGCTAAAAGACGAAAGAGTGTTAAGGCGCATGCTTCAATTTTTCGATTTACGTCATAAGTCGGCTTTCGATATGAATTTGCGCAGAAATAAAACGCCATTTGCCGGTCCCACGGTGATCACCCCACAGGACGAGCGAGAAATACAGGCGGTCATGCAAAATCTACCGGCCAACTATAAAACGATGCTAAAGCGTGAGCCTTATTCGAAATGTTCCGGTTGGGAAACTTTCGCCAGCTTATGAGTAGGAATTAATGTTTTCCCTTGACCTGTTACAACATCAAGTTCCGGGGGATATTTTTCGCCAAATCATGACCTCACTATGGGCCGGATTCAACAGAGCTTGATGGGATGTGACGGGAGGGAAAAACCAACGAAAAAGCCCGCACTTAGCGGCTGGGGGGAACGAGGACTCTCGAATTAAAACTTAATATATTGTAATAAAAGGTATTATTGAACGTGACAAGAAATATGCCCACAATTGTGCCCCCACAATATCATTCTCATCTTATGTAGATTATTTTTGATAGGGCAATACCTGAGTAACCATCTCTCAATTTAAATCGATTGTAGGGCTGATGTGCCCCCGGTAGTAGTGCCAGGGGCGTTCTAGCAAAGTTCAGTTATAAATTAGCTTCCATTTCTTTCACAGCCGTTTATTTCTTCTTGCCTGCGGCAGTTGGCTGCAAATTCTGCCGGGGTTAGGTAATTTAGTGCACTGTGCGGTCGATGCTCGTTGTAGTCGCGCCGCCAGGCTGATATCCGAATCCGTGCCTCAGCCAGGCTGGTAAACCAGTGATCGTTCAGGCACTCATCCCGAAACCGACCGTTGAAGCTCTCAATATATGCATTTTGCGTCGGCTTGCCCGCCTCAATCAATTTGAGCTGGACACCATGCTTATAAGCCCACTGATCCAGTGCCTTGCTGGTGAACTCCGGTCCCTGATCGGTGCGAATGGCCAAGGGCAACCCACGAAACTGTGAAGCTTGCTCCAATACGCGCACGACATGTTGTCCCGAAATGCCATGTTCAGCTACCAGATCAATGGATTCCTTGGTGAAGTCATCAACGATGGTCAATACCTTGATGCGTCTGCCATTCGCCAGTGCATCACAGATGAAATCCATTGACCATACCTCGTTGGGCTGGCTTGGCAATGCCAATTGCTCACGTTCAACTGCTACGCCCCCTCGCCTGCGTCGGCGCTTTACTGCCAACCCGGCAGCCTGGTAAAGGCGAAAGATGCGTTTGTGATTGGCTTCAACACCCTCACGCCGCAGCAGGGCATGAATGCGTCGATAACCAAAACGACGGCGTTCAGAGGCCAACTCAACCATTCGACCTTGCAGTTGCTCATTCTCCAGCCGCACCTTGGACATGTAGTGCAATACCGTACGTGATATATCCACAAGCAGGCAGGCACGGCGTTCGGAAACGTTCGTCTGCTCAAGCATCGCCATTACTGCCTCACGCCTGGCCTGTGGAGTTAATGCTTTCGGCCCAAAGCAACCTTCAAGGCTTGAGCATCAAGAAGCGACTCGGCTAAAAGCTTCTTGAGCTGAGCATTCTCTGCTTCAAGATCTCGCAACCGCCTGGCATCCGATACTGTCATCCCACCAAACCTGGCACGCCAGGTGTAAAACGACGCATCGGAAAAACCATGCTGGCGGCACAATTCCCTGACCGGAATGCCTCCATCTGCCTGCTTCAGAAATCCAATAATTTGTTCATCCGTAAATCGCTTCTTCACGTCCGTTCTCCTCTCGAAAAACGAACTTTACTAGATTCCAGATGGCACGTTTTATGGGGAGCACATCAGGGCTTCTGGTAGAGCCTTCATCTCTGCAAAAAAAGAAAAGCCCGGCATAAGCCGGGCGGGGGTACTGCAATCGCTTTTCTACTTGGGGAGAGAAGCGAGTAGGTAGATTAACAATATAAGGAAAGGCTTACTATGAAATACTTAACATATGTAAATCGATTATATAGTCTCTGGTGAAGAGAAACCCTAGGGCTGGCCACCAGGGTTTTGATCTCCTTCGCGCTATTACTTCAAAGCTATTTGCTTCCTGTCCCTGTTTTACTGTCTTCTGTGATTTGCAATTCGCCCCAGGGTCAATTCCTTGTGCCAGTAGCTTGCAGGCATCATCTCGCCAGCTGCGTACAAGGCTTAGTGGCACGTCCGGATAAACTCCGCACGCAAGACGTTTTTCCTTTCCACCGAACCGATATTTCAACCACCAATATTTTGAACCGTTCGGCATCACTTCAAGATACATGCCTCCACCATCAGCCATTTTGTAAGACTTGGACTCGGGTTTGGCCTTGCGCACTGCCACATCGTTTAATTTCATGAAAACCCCTTATTGTGGGCATCAAATCTGCATTGGGGGCACATATTGGCAAATTATGCCCCCCTTTAGCTGCTGGCTTCAATAGAACGCAGGGGATAGGATAGGACGATAAGCCAATGAAAAAGCCCGCATTTAGCGGGCTTTTAGGACTTCTTGGGACTTGGTGGAACAGTGAAATGGTGGAGACGAGGAGGATCGAACTCCCGACCTTCGCATTGCGAACGCGACGCTCTCCCAGCTGAGCTACGTCCCCACTGATTGCATATTTTATAACAAACCGTTGCGCCATAGTATGCCGTCGCGAAACGACCAGCTATCCATAACGGCTTACACCCAATCCTTCCCGATCAAAAAATTGGTATAAAGCCTGTCTTCCGCGCTGCCCGGCTCCGGCTTCCAGTCGTAACGCCATTTCACGACCGGGGGCAGGGACATGAGGATGGATTCAGTACGCCCCCCCGACTGCAGCCCAAACAGGGTTCCCCGGTCCCACACGAGGTTGAATTCCACATAGCGGCCGCGCCGGTAGGCCTGAAAGTCGCGTTCGCGCTCGCCGTAGGGTACACTCTTCCGCCGCTCCAGAATCGGCAGGTAGGCATCCAGGAAGTGAGTGCCCACACTCTTCGTCAGGCTGAAGCAGCTGTCAAAGTCGGGTTTACTTAGATCATCATAGAAAATGCCGCCAATACCTCGCGGCTCCCTGCGATGCTTGAGGTAAAAATATTCGTCGCACCATTTCTTGAAGCGCGGATGGAAATCGTTGCCGAATGGTTGCAGCGCGTCCTTGCAGGTCTGGTGAAAATGCACTGCATCTTCTTCAAAGCCGTAATAGGGCGTCAGATCCATGCCCCCGCCGAACCACCATACGGGTTCGGCGCCTTCCTTGCGCGCTTCCAGATAGCGCACATTGAGATGCACGGTAGGGGCATAGGGATTGCGAGGATGCAGCACGAGCGACACTCCCATGGCCTCGAAACCCCTTCCCGCCAGTTCAGGTCTCGCAGCGGTAGCGGAGGCGGGCAAGCCTCCCCCGAACACGTGCGAGTAGTTCACTCCGCCGCGCTCCAGCACGTTACCCTCTTCCAGTACGCAACTCAGGCCCCCGCCTCCTTCCGGTCGCTCCCATTCATCACGGCGGAAGTGCGTGCCATCGACTTTTTCCAGTCCCTCCACAATGCGTTGCTGCAGTCCCGTAAAGAACTCCCGGGCTTGTTGTGCAGTGCTCATCCGATCTCCCATACACCTGTTTGCTGCTGAGTTTTTTCTTCCACCCCGTCCACCGCTATTTACGGTGGTTAATAGCCCGATACCCGATATCACGTCGCATCTGGCAACCGTCGAAGTGAATCTGCTCGGCGATTTCATAAGCACGTCGCTGAGCCATCCTGAAGTTGTCGCCCAAGGCAGCCACACAGAGAATGCGCCCACCGGCCGTCACGATCTCTTCCCCGTTTTCGCCGCCCCGGGCGGTTCCCGCATGGAAAACATGATAGTCTCTCTCCACAGGCAACGTTGCAGGCAAGGCGGACAGCCCTTCGATGGCATCGCCCTTGCGGGGAGAATCCGGGTATCCACTCGCTGCCATAACCACCGCCAGAGCAGCGCGCCGGTCCCACTCGGCCTCTATCTTGTCCAGATTCCCGGACAGGGCATGCTCGATGAGGGTGATAAAATTGCTCTTGAGGCGCAGCAGGATAACCTCGGCTTCCGGATCGCCCATGCGGCAATTGAACTCGAGCACTTTTATGCCCCCGTCTGGGGTAATCATGAGCCCGGCATAAAGGAAACCGATGTAGCGCTCGCCTTCCTTTTCCATCCCGCTTATCGCGCGCTGGATGACTTCCCGCATTATTTTCCCGTGGAGAGTGGGGGTAATTGAGGAAGCGGGCGAGTAGGCCCCCATGCCTCCGGTGTTAGGTCCCTCGTCGCCATCCTTCAGGCGCTTGTGATCCTGACTGCTGGCCAGCGGCAAAACGTGACGACCGTCAGTCATGACGATAAAACTGATTTCTTCGCCTTCCACGAATTCTTCGATCACGATCTTCGGTCCTGCCTTGCCCGACTTTCCCCCCAGCATCTTGTCCACGGCGGCATGCGCTTCTTCCAGCGTCACCGCCACGACCACGCCTTTGCCTGCCGCCAGGCCGTCCGCTTTTATCACGATGGGAACGCCCTTCTTGTCGATATACCGGTGCGCCTTGGCAGCGGAACTGAAGGTGGCATAGTCTGCGGTAGGAATGCCATGGCGGCCCATGAAAGCCTTGGCGAAATCCTTGGAAGTTTCCAGTTGTGCTGCCTTTTGGGTAGGACCGAAGATCTTCAGGCCAGCGAAACGGAAGGCATCGACGATACCTTCCGCCAGGGGGGCTTCCGGCCCCACAACAGTGAACGCGATCGATTCCTTTCTGGCGAATTCGATCAACTCCGGGATGGTGGTGATGGGCACGTTCTTCAGGTCTTTTTCGAGCTCGGTACCCGCATTGCCCGGGGCGACAAATACGGTCGCAGGAAGTCTTCTGCGCGAGGAATCCAGCAGCTTCCACGCGAGGGCGTGTTCTCTGGCACCACCACCGATTACAAGTAGTTTCATATCTCTGGATTCAGAACTGCAAGGAGTCCCCTTGCGAATCGGGCTGTGCTATCCGCCTCTAGCGGATAATGGGTTGGGTTGATCGAGGGATTCATAGAAAAGCAAAAATCAATAACCAGGAAACAAAGAAATTTTTATTCATTGAGCATTGCATTGCGCACTATCGACCCAAAAGGAGGGCTATGCGGGGTTCGGGTATGGGAGAGGTGGCTCGGCCGGCATTGAACAACCGCTTTTTCCATGCATTCAATGCTTGAATTCAATGCCTGAAATGGCGCACGCCGGTAAATACCATTGCCACCCCTTGTTCATCCGCCGCAGCGATAACCTCTTCATCCCGCACACTGCCCCCCGGCTGGATGACCGCCACCGCCCCCGCCTGGACGACGACATCCAGTCCGTCGCGGAAAGGGAAGAAGGCATCGGATGCCACTACCGAGCCTGCCAGGGTGAGGTTCGCGTTCCCGGCTTTGATGGAGGCAATGCGCGCGCTATCCACCCTGCTCATCTGTCCGGCGCCCACGCCAAGCGTGCGGCCGTTGGCACAAAAGACGATGGCATTCGATTTGACGAATTTCGCCACCCGCCAGGCAAACAGCAGGTCCTGCAATTGCTGCGCTGTTGGCTGGACTTCGGTCACCACCTTCAATTGGTTAGGGGTAACGTTGAGATTGTCCGGAGTCTGCACCAGCAATCCTCCACCCACTCGCTTGAAGTCGTGGGCGTTGTTCCCCGCCTGGAGCGGCACGGTCAGCACGCGCACATTGGCTTTGCGCGCGAGCATCTGCCTTGCCTCGTCGGTCATTTGCGGCGCGATGATCACTTCGACAAACTGGCTCATCACCGCCTCGGCGGCCGAGGCGTCCAGCGTGCGATTGAAAGCGATAATGCCGCCGAATGCGGAAGTGGGATCGGTGGCAAATGCAAGCTTGTAAGCCGCGAGCGGCGAATCGCTGATTGCCACGCCGCAAGGATTGGCATGCTTGATGATGACACAGGCCGGGGAATCAAACGTCTTTACGCATTCCCAGGCGGCATCCGCGTCCGCGATGTTGTTGTAAGAGAGCTCCTTGCCCTGCAACTGCCTGTAGCTTGCAAGGCTGCCGGGAACGAGTTGCGGATCGCGGTAAAAGGCGGCCTGCTGATGCGGGTTTTCCCCGTAGCGCAGAGGCTGCACCAGGCTGAAATTGAGATTCAGGCGTTCCGGAAAGGTACGACGTTGTGCATTTTCCCCCTCGATGGAGGTGAGGTAGTTGCTGATCGCCCCATCATAGGCGGCTGTATGCGAAAACGCCTTGCACGCCAGCCGGAACCGGAACTCAGGCGTAACCTCGCCGCCGGCAGTCTTCATCTCGTCAAGTAACGCGGGGTAATCCGCCGGATCGGTGACTACGGCCACGCTCTGGTAGTTCTTGGCCGCAGCGCGCACCATGGTCGGGCCGCCGATATCGATATTTTCAATGGCCTCTTCCAGACTGCAATCCGGCTGCGCCACTGTCTGGCTGAAAGGATAGAGATTCACTACTACCAGATCGATGGCAGGAATTTCCGCCTTTTCCAGCGCGGACACATGCTCGGACAAATCCCGTCTGGCCAGAATTCCCGCGTGTATTTTTGGATGCAGGGTCTTGACCCGCCCATCCAGCATCTCGGGAAAGCCGGTGTAGCTCCCGACCTCGGTCACGGCAACGCCGGCATCCCTCAAAAGTCTGGCGGTGCCGCCCGTTGACAGAATGGTTACTCCAAGTTTGTGCAGCGCTTGAGCAAACTCGACAATACCGCTTTTATCTGAAACACTGATCAGGGCCTGTTTAATCGACATTCGTATTTTTATTGAATCAGGATGGGTCTGTAGCGTGATGCATTACAACCGTTAATTGGCCCGCTTGCGGCTGACCTTCAGGCGCGTAACGACAATTTTGCCCGAGCGTCTATTTGATCTGATACTGCTTCATTTTATTGCGCAGCGTATTGCGGTTGATGCCGAGCAATTCGGCGGCACGGGTTTGATTACCCCCGGCTCTTTCCATGACCAGTTCGATCAGGGGCTTTTCCACGCTGCGTATCACCATTTCATGGATGGCATGCGGCTTCTCCCCGTCGAGATCGTTAAAGTAATCTTCGACCGTTTTGCGTACGCACCGCGCGATATCGTTTTCGTTAATTATGCTCATGCCACCAGTTCCTCAGCCTCGACGTAGGTCAACCGCCGCCCGTAGCCGGCAAGCTCACTGAAAAAGTCGTTAACCGCAGACAGCTGCTGGTCCGTAGACTGCAGCTGGTTCATGGCATGACGGAAACCCGCTGACCCGACCAGTCCTTTGGTATACCAGGAAATATGCTTGCGGGCGATGCGGACCCCCGAATACTCGCCATAGAAGCTATATAGATCGTGCAAATGTGCGACGAGTACACGGTGAATCTCCGCTACTTCAGGCAGCGGAAGGTGTGAGCCGGTAGCCAGATAGTGATCGATCTCGCGAAAAATCCAGGGGCGGCCTTGTGCTGCGCGGCCGATCATGACCGCATCCGCTCCCGTGTAGTCAAGCACGTGTTTTGCTTTTTCCGGTGTTGTAATGTCCCCATTGGCGACAACGGGAATCCGCACCTCAGCCTTGACTGCCGCGATGGTATCGTATTCGGCATGGCCGGTGTAAGCACAGGCGCGCGTACGTCCATGGATAGCAAGCGCCTGGATGCCGGCATTCTCCGCAATGCGGGCAATGGAGAGCGCATTCTTGTGCTGGGTATCCCACCCCGTGCGAATCTTGAGGGTGACAGGCACCCTCACCGCGCCTATGACGGCATCCAGAATCCGCCCGACCAGCGGCGGGTCCTGCAGCAATGCAGAGCCTGCCATGACATTACAAATCTTCTTGGCAGGGCAACCCATGTTGATGTCGATGATCTGGGCTCCTTGCGCGACATTGTAGCGCGCAGCTTCCGCCATCATCGCCGGGTCGGCGCCGGCGATCTGCACCGAGATCGGATCCACCTCGCCTTCATGATTGGCGCGGCGGCGTGTCTTCTCGGAACCCCAGAGGAGCGAATTGCTCGACACCATTTCGGACACAGCCATTCCGGCGCCCATGCTTTTGCACAATTGCCTGAACGGGCGATCTGTCACTCCCGCCATAGGCGCCACGATAAGGTTGTTTTTGAGAGTATGAGAACCGATTTTCATGATTCTGAACTGGCCCGCCAAAGTGCGGCGACGGGCAAGGGATGAGAATGGACGTAATTCTAACAGCTATTGCAGATTAGGGTAGCAGCCCTGCCGCTTTCGATAAGGCCTCGGTAGCAGAGCTGCCGCGGCAAGGAGAGAGTACCAGCCGATTCATGGCGAAGCAAATCCCGTTGCTGGAAAGCAGATTTAAGCAGATTTCGCCATGCGCGTGCAGCCTTTTCCGGCGCGTTATCTTGCGCCAAACCGCTCTGACCCTTATCCGTTTTGCGCTTCACGAACGGACGGGGGCGTGCATGCTCGGGCGATCTCAACTTCATCCCCGGGATCAACCTCTTGCACCGAATATCATGCGCCGCGCAACGAACTTTTTGAGCTGTGGCAGGCAATCGAGCGCACTTAACCCCGCGCCGCGCACCGTGCTCAAAAAGGGATTGCCGTTGGAAAAGAGTTTAACCAGCGAGTGCGTGAAGGTACGTCCCATGTTGCTGTCCAACCGGCGCTTGCTGCTGTAGCGGGCAAGCATGGCAGGTGTACCGGTTTCCGCAGGAAATGCCATAATTTCCTCAGCCAGCTCCCACGCATCGCGCAGCCCCAGGTTGAAGCCCTGTCCGGCAACCGGGTGCAGCGTCTGGGCGGCATTGCCAATCAACACGGTGCGAGAGGCCGTGACAGGAGTCGCGTACTTGAGTGCAAGGGGAAAACCGGAGCGCTTGCCGGCTTCAACAAATCTGCCGAGACGATCGCCGAAATGGCCGTGTAACCGCTCAAGAAAGGCGGCATCATCCAGCCCGAGAATTTCCTGCACCCTGTCGGGAGAGATGGTCCATACCAGTGCAAAGCCGTCGCCCGCGGGCAGTAGTGCAACGGGACCCTCCGGAGTGAAGCGTTCATAAGCCACACCGGGTTGATGGCTTCTAGGAGCATCCTCCGCAGCCTTGGCCTGCAAGGACCGCATTCCCGGTCTCGTTCGAACTCGCGCAAGCGACTGTTTTGCATCTGATAATTCTGTTCTGGAAACCTGCTCCGCCAAATGCTCCTCAAAATGCTCGGTCTTTACACGCGCAACAATCGCCCATTGCTCGTAGTCATGCACCTGTTGCGTGATGCCTTCGATCTGTGCGGTGAGACGGCCCCCGTCGGCCACGGCCAGCAGCCTGGCTGTTGCCTTTTTTGTTATCCCCTCATGTTCAAATTCCACCCGTCCAAATCCGTCGCTTGCTTCCATATGGGTTACCTGCGCTCCTGTCAGGTAATCCATTTTGCACTTTTGAAGGGCCTTGTGCATTGCACGGAACACTTCATCGTAATTCACTACGTATCCCAGCGCGGGCACGCCTATTTCACGGGCCATCATCACGGTTCGGCCGAGCCCTCCCTGGTTGGAGACATGAATGGTGAAGATAGGAGTAACGTCGGATAGCGCCTTCCAGACACCCAGCCGCTGCAGGACAAGCCGGCTGCCTTGGGATAATGCCAGAGGACGCGGGTCTTCCGCTTTTTCCGGCAACCCGCGCGCCTCCAGCAACAGCACCGACAACCCGCTGTTCCGTAGGGCGAGAGCCAACGCCATGCCCACCGGACCGCCGCCGATGATGATCAGGTCGTAGTCATATTGATATTGAGCGTCGATCATGGAAAAGCTGGCTTGTGAAGCGGATTTCTGTTATTGCCCCTGGTTACTCCTGGCTGCCACTGCTGCTGAGCACTACTGCCCCTGGCGGCCTTTTGTCTTGTCAACGCGCTCTTCGACAATTTCCGCGTCTTCGATGACAACATAATCTCCTTCCGCGGCCTGCCCGGATTTCTGCAACTTGCGTCGCAACCACCATATACGGAATGCGAGACCACCGGCGGCGACCGCAAATAATGCAAGAAAAGCGGTAAAAAAGAAAATGCCCAGGACTGCCATGACGATAAACACAGGGACCAGAAACAGATAGGTGAGCAAACGACCACCCCCTCCACCCGCTCTGAAGAGGGACTCTTCCGGCGCTCCCGTGCGTCCATCGCGGGTTATGCGTCTGATAACTATTCGAGGGTTTTCATCCATTATTTCGATTTCCGCCGTCGCATCAGTTCTTCAATCTCATCCACCATCTTTGGAGCAGCTGACGTCAATACTTCACACCCCTCCTCCGTTACCGTAACATCGTCTTCGATACGGATGCCGATATTATGAAAATGGGCGGGTACATCATCCGCAGGGCGGATGTAACACCCCGGTTCCACTGTCAGGGTCATTCCCGGGAGTAAAGCGCGCCATCTTCCATTCTGCTTGTATTCCCCGGCGTCATGCACGTCCAACCCCAGCCAATGACCGGTGCGGTGCATATAGAAACGCTTGTAGCCTTCCGTTTCCACTACCTCCTCCAGGCTGCCGCGGCACAGACCGTATTCAATGAAGCCCTGCGAGAGTACGGCAATGGCTGCATTGTGCGGAGCGTCCCAGGAATTACCGGGCCTTACCTCGGCTATCGCCGCCGCCTGGGCATATAACACCAGTTCGTACAAATCCTTTTGTGCCGCACTGAATTTTCCGTTGACCGGAAAGGTACGCGTGATATCAGATGCATAGCCGTCCAGTTCGCAGCCTGCGTCGATCAGCAACAATTCGCCTTCATTCAGCCTGTCCTTGTTTTCGACATAATGAAGCACGCAAGCGTTCGCTCCCCCGGCAACAATCAGGGTGTAAGCCGGCGCTTGAGCTCCGTGGCGGCGGAATTCGCGCAGCAGTTCCGCCTCCACTTCATACTCCCTCATGCCAACGCGAGTTTTCCGCATGACGTGCTGATGCGCACCCGCCGAAATCCGTGCCGCCTGGCGCATAACCTGCAGCTCTTCCGGGCTTTTGAACAAACGCATCTCGTCCAGCAGCCGGCGAATATCGCGAATGTCCTCGGGGGGAGTAAGGCCGCTGCGCACCTGTTGCCGCACTTCATTGATCCACCCCACTACCCGCCTGTCCCAGGCCGCGTCGTGACCCAGCGAGTAATAGATTGCCGGTTGTCCCGCAATCAGCTTGGGCAACTGCTCATCCAGTGCAGAGATGGAATAGGCCTCGTCGAACCCGAACGCTTCCCGGGCCGCTTCGGGGCCATAACGGTACCCATCCCATATCTCTCGCTCGGCATTTTTCTCCCGGCAAAACAGGATGTGTTTCGATACCCCATCCACGGGCCCGGCTACGATCACCAGCACTGCCTCCGGCTCGGTAAAGCCCGTCAGATAATAGAAATAGCTGTCGAAACGGTAAGGATAATGCGCATCCCGGTTCCGCAGGTGCTCAGGGGCAGTGGGAATGATGGCAACGCCTTCCTGCATTTGCCATGCCAGGGAGTGGCGACGATCGGCGAAGGATTTAACGGGGGTCATTTAGCAAGCATTTTTACAGTATCTGAATGATAAAGCAAAGTAAATCGGCCCATTCTTTTCCCTGATCCCGCTCCCGCCTGATTCCGGAGCGCCGGGAGGTGGCAGGAGGCAGTTCAGGACACCGGCCGCATCAGATCGATGTCGAGCAGGCGAAGACGTTCCGGAGTACCCACATCTACCCATGACCCGGCATAGCGTTGTCCGCTCACTTTTTCTCCGGCCATGGCCTCCTTCAACAATGGAGCGAGTTTAGCCACGGTTCCGGGCACAATATCCTGAAAAAGCTGGGGCTGATATATGCCAATGCCACTGAACGTAAGCATTTCTTTTCCGGTTACTGCAACCCTGCCGGCTTCGAGAGAAAAATCCCCGTTCGGGTGATGCGCAGGATTATCGACCAGCACCAGATGCGCAAGCGCGCTGTCCGGATGGTCCCGCAGGCGGTGCAAGACCGGCAGCAGAATTGAGAAGTCCATGCTGCAATAGATATCGGCATTCACGGCAAGAAAAGGTCGACGCCCTTTGCCAAAGCCCGCTCTTATGATAGGCAGGGCTTGCGCAATTCCACCCGCGGTTTCCAGCGCAACCGGTTCGGGCGAGTAGTGAATGCGGAGCCCGAAGCGCTCGCCATTACCCAGCGCGGCTTCGATCATCTGTCCCAGATGAGCGTGATTGATGACAATATCGTGAAACCCGGCTCGTGCGAGATTTTGCAGGTGATATTCGATCAGCGCCTTGCCTCCCACGCGCAGTAAAGGCTTGGGCAAAGTATCGGTCAGGGGACGCATGCGTTCTCCACGTCCCGCCGCGAGGATCATGGCCGTGAACCCGTTTCCCGCCTTCTCAGAAAGTATAGCCAACTTTCAGTCCCGGCTTGTTGCTCTCCCACCTGTCAAGCAGCGCCAGCAAGGGATTGAGCTCGCGGTAGCGTTCGCACGCCTTGCGCAGGTAATTCGCTACCAGCGGGATGTCCTTGAGATAACCACTCTTGCCATCGCGATAATTCAGGCGTGCAAATATTCCCAGGACCTTGAGATGGCGCTGCACGCCCATCCACTCGAAATCGCGGTAAAAATCCGGGAAGCTTGCTGCAACCGGCAACTGGAGTTTGCGCGCCTCCTCCCAATAGCGGATCAGCCAGTCCAGTATGCGTTCTTCGTCCCAGCGGATGTATGCATCCTTGAACAGGGATACAAGATCGTAAGTAATGGGACCATACACTGCATCCTGAAAATCGAGAATCCCCGGATTGGGTGACGTTACCATCAGGTTGCGCGAGTGGTAGTCGCGGTGAACAAAAACCCTGGGTTGCGCCAGATTATTTTCCAGAATGAGGCGGAAAATGGCATCAAGTTGCGCCTTCTGGCCGGCGACAGGCGTCACCTGCAAATGGTATGCGAGATACCAGTCCGGAAAAAGATTCAGTTCCCTCAGCAGCAACGCTTCGTCGTAATCCGGCAACAAGCCCGGCCGGCTCACACGCTGGATCTTGAGGAGAGCATTCGTGGCATCGCTGTATAAACGGCTTGCATCAGCATCCCTGACCGCGCTGTCGATGTTGTTCGAATTGGCATTCAACGCTTGCAGAAAGGTCGTGCTCCCGAGATCGGACAGCAACAAAAAGCCGTGGGATAAATCCTGTGCGAGAATCTCCGGCACATGGACACCTGCCGCCGAAAACAGATTCGCCACCTGCAAAAAGGAACGGCAGTCTTCCTGCTGGGGGGGCGCATCCATCACAATTAGGGTTCTGCCGTCATCGAACTTGACGCGGAAATAGCGTCGAAAACTTGCATCCGCCGAAGCAGGCGACAAGGTAAACTGCCTGTCAGGAAACTGCTCGAGGAGCCAGTTTTCCAGAAGACGGTAGCGTTCCATATAATCTGCTGATTGCCTATTTGATCGAAGTATGAGATTTTAACATCAAGTATCGCTTCTCACCGGTCCGGTGGCGAAGCGGAAACAGGAGGAATTATGGTTAATCAGAAAGTACTGGATGAAATTGTAACCAAAGTCAATGAACTGGTGGCGCAAAGCCCGGTGAAGGATGTCGAGAAGAATCTTCGCGTCATGCTTGGAGCGGTGTTCACCCGCCTGGACCTGGTAACGCGCGAAGAATTCGAGGTACAGCAGGAGGTGCTCAAGCGCACGCGTGAAAAGCTGATCGCGCTCGAAACACGGGTGGCAGCATTGGAAAGCGCTGCGAAGAGCGGCCCCCTGCCCAACACCCTGGACGTTCCCCCGGAAACGCTGGATGATCTGTCGGAGACGGAGTAAGACGCTATCCAGATTTTACATCAGTTTTTAAACACGCAAGAAATGCTCAACTCTGCCGTTTATTATCTGTATCAGATGATTCATTCCGGTTGAGAATTTTTTTGCATGCCGCTCGCTGTTCTCTATAGCCGCGCTATCGCTGGCATGGAGGCGCCACTGGTAACAGTGGAAGTTCACATTGCCAACGGGCTCCCGGGCTTTACCATCGTCGGCCTGCCGGAAGCGGAAGTAAAGGAAAGCAAGGATCGCGTGCGGGCCGCGCTGCAGAACACACGCTTCGAATTTCCGCCTCGGCGCATCACAGTCAATCTTGCCCCGGCTGACCTGCCCAAGGAAAGCGGCCGCTTCGACCTGCCGATTGCGTTGGGTATATTGGCCGCAACCGGCCAGATTCCATCGGACAAGCTCGGCCATTATGAATGGGCGGGAGAACTGGCGCTGACCGGAGAACTGCGGGCCATCCGCGGGGCGCTCGCCATGACTTATGGTGCCGCCCGCTCGGGCCGCAGCTTCGTGCTCCCTGAACAAAATGCGGCAGAGGCAGCGCTGGTCAGAGAAGCCGCAGTTTACCCCGCAACTTCCCTGCTCCAGATTTGCGCCCACCTTGCCGGGCGTGAACCTCTGCAGCTTTATTCGCTTCATGCGGAGAGGGATGCGGGTACAGGCGAGGGTGAGGGAAGTGCGCTTCGCTATCCCGGCATGGAAGAGGTCAAAGGACAGGCACAGGCCAAGCGGGCGCTCGAAATTGCTGCGGCAGGCAGTCATAGTCTCCTGACACTATGTCCTATTATATGACAATAAATATCATATTATTTTTGGCTATATACATGTACATGGAACCTCCTTTTAGATAAGAAGTTGTGCTCGAGCAGTAACCTAATCTTTCTATAAAACACGGGTTATTATGCAACGTACTGTATTATAAACCATTGAAAGGAAATGGATTCAAGGCTATCTACTTAAAAGCGGGAATTGACAGTGCTACGAGTCACAGCGGCAGGTGCTCATTCATTACAAACTTGGCAAGCAAAGGAGTCGGAGTTCGGGTATCAATGTCCTTAGCTGGACATCAGAGTATTGCGGCTGCTCAGCTATACATTGATGTTAATGATGACATGACACCAAAGGCGGTCAACCTAGTTTAGGAAGCCCACGCAGACCTTATCACGGATAATGACCTCTCCACCGCCCTACCTTTTTCTTCGTTTTTAATAGGTAATAAAGGATTCCCATAATTAATAAAGAATTTACTTTTCAAATAGGACGCCTTGGGTCAAGGCCTGATGACAAAATTCCCATCGAACTAGAACGCCTTGCGTCCAAGCACTATGACACCTGCACTAAATGCGGCTACAAGTTCGAGGAGTCGGATACCTCGTATTGGGGGTTTGGTAGTGCCGGCGACCCAATGTACGTGTGCAAGAAATGCTCTCCTGATTTAGCGGAAACCGTGAGACGTGAATACTTCATGGCTCGCTGGTATAAAGTGCCAGAGGCAGAAAGCATCTTATGGAGATATATGGACTTCACAAAGTTTGTTAGTCTCCTCTCCACGAAAACCCTATATTTTCCAAGCGCAGTTTGTTTTGATGATATTTGGGAGGGGGCAAAAGGGCTACGAAAGAACAAATGGTTATGGGATGAATTCTTTCTGGATTCGTTCCGGAATTCACTTCGCACTATCCCTACTAATATCCGTCCACCCCTGTCTGATGAGGAGATCGAGTCGGAGGCAATAAGAATGCTGCGTGAGCTTGAAGAAGGTGGAGAACTTGATAGAAAGAGAACGTTTATAAGTTGTTGGCACGAGAACGAGTTTGAATCTGAAGCGATGTGGAAGCTCTATTCATCGTCCGTGAATAATGCAATTGCTATAAGAACCACATACGAAGGCCTGTACCAAGCTCTCGGGAGGGATCCAGAAATTGAAATTGGCAGAGTTGAGTATGTCGATTTGCACAGTGATTTTGTGGATCTGAACGCTGCCTTTTGGCGAAAGCAGAAATCATTCGAACATGAACGAGAGGTACGTGCGCTGCTGATGAAGCCGGAGCATATCGAGTTAGGTTTGGCAATCCCATGTAACATTGAGAAACTTATAGAGCGAGTAATTGTTTCACCCCTTGCTCCAAAATGGTTTTTTGAGTTGGTTGATGACGTAAGTACAACCTATGGGTTCAAACTGACAATAGAAAAATCATCATTGATTCAAGATGTATTCTTCTAGAAGATGATGGATTTACCTAATTTAGGAGCAATTTTCCAAGCCTTCTTTTCGCGTTCGCTTTTCGTGTCTAGACAACCATTAAAAATCTTCCGAAGGTTTCCTAACCTAATATCTCCCAAACTGATCCTTACTTGCTAATTGATCCACGGAAGAACTGCCTCCACGTAAGTTCGTACCACAAAAGCATACTCCTCACTAGCTTCGCATTCTTCCTTTAATTCATGGAGAAGCACCTCCCTGATGGCTGATGTTTTCGTTCGAGCAATCTGATCAATGAGAGTAGCTACGCTCTCCAAACGTTCGCCACGCCGTTCCACTAGGTTGCTTCGGTTTAATGCAAGCCGTTTCTGAGTAACTAAACCTCTATCACTCCCTGGGATAAAGAAAATCATTGATCCTACCGCCATCAGATGATCTTCAGGCTTATCCTTGTAAGGATTTAGTAGAGGTGTTTGTGCGTCAAAAAAATCCCCCTTTTTTGTGTTGCAAACACTGCATGTATAAGTTAAGTTCTCATAGCTGTATCTCAGCTGAGGAAACTTAGACTTTGGAAGTAGGTGCTCTACATCTCCGTAATCGACGTGAGATATTTTGCTCTCGCAATAAGCACATTTTTCCGCAGTTTCGCATCGAAGTAACTCTTTAACTTCAGGTGCTTTATATGCGGAAGCCAGGGAATCTGGTATTTGTTCACCTTTCGCATCAAGTTCATTGTAATGCTGCTGGCGCTGTCTAATTTTCTCCGCAATCTCAGGTGGCACAGTCAATTTATTTAGCTTGATCATTGCCCATCCTTCTTCTGTGCCAGCATTGAAATCGTTTGAGGTACGTGCTTGCCCAAACCAAGCGAAGTCATTTCTTGACGAAGCATCATTAGGTTGTCTTCCGTGAAATCCTTTTTCGAATATTTTTCAATCAAATTCTCCAACCTGTTTTCGACCCAGACTGGAATCGTAAACTCAAGTCCAAGCACGTCTCTCAGTATTTCGTTGGCCGTCCCAGTTTTGTTTACTGTATCTAGCAGAGTGCTATTTACGCGGCGACTGTCGTCATATCCGAGTACATAAACATGAGAATGGGGTACAGATCCAACAATGAATGGACTGTGGGTAGCGACTACGAATTGTACGGACGGGAAAGCTGTCAGGAGATCTGCCAAAACTCTCTGCTGCAGTTCGGGATGCAGATGATTCTCAGGCTCATCCAGTGTTACCACAAACTCACTTTCTGATGGCTCATACATAAATACTTGCCACGCTAAATCTATTACTGCTGCAGCCCCTCCGGAGAGAGCATCGATAGAGAAGTTTCCCGTTTCTGTTTCTAGAATAACCTCCGGAACACGAATTTGTAAGCGTTTAAACCTGAGTTTTGGAGGAAGCATTTTTCGAAGAATTTCCTGAAACCCCTCAAAGAGCCTAGCAGACTCTGGGTCTGCATCTACAACTGCATTGCCATATCCAAAAGTAGCTAGACTGATTAGCGTTTCCTTCATGTAATACTGTGGAGACCATTGAGTGTAGCTTCCAAGGTATCTACTCTGGACAAGACTAAGATATTGGTTAAATACCTCCTGTCTTCTGCGAGGAATCGTCGGAATATTTTGAACCTGCTGATAAGTGGACGGTGCGCGGTGTGAAGGAATATGCAGGCCATCGATGCGTTGTCGTGCCGGAATACTTACATCGTATCTTGATCCGACTTCGCTATTTGGTACTGTTATTAGTGTCTCAGTTCCATCTCCGTAAATAATTTTCCCAATTGTTGTTTGCGATCCTTGCGCAGCAGCTTGCTTTTTCCGATTCTGCTCTCTTTCAAAGGAATGGATAATGTCAACTTGGATATCGTCTATATCCCAAAAATCTGTCGAATACATGAGACTCGGGTTCGACCGACGTGGTACTGGTGTGCTTATAAATGACCCGTCCCAACCGAAGTGCCTACTAACCAAATTTAATAACGTGGTCTTACCTGCTCCATTAGCTCCAGTCAGCACTGTCAGACGTGGGTGGAAATCGATGTCAACGTTCCGGAACTGACGCCAACCATGTAGTACGATTTTTTTAAACATTGCGTTGTCAATATGATGGGGCGTATTTA
This sequence comes from Nitrosospira multiformis ATCC 25196, assembly GCF_000196355.1. NCBI lineage: Bacteria > Pseudomonadati > Pseudomonadota > Betaproteobacteria > Nitrosomonadales > Nitrosomonadaceae > Nitrosospira > Nitrosospira multiformis. The sequence continues at coordinate 126,585 of NC_007614.1, read as the reverse complement.
GATCATCACCGGGTTTTATAGAACACGCTCCATCTCACACGCTTACCCAATAAAAAACGGAGCAAATTGTGTGCTGGAATTACAAGGAAAAAAATCTCGTTATCACTTCTTACGGTATGTGGAGAAATATTCTTCAGTGCTGTCCCGGATTTAATACTGTAGTGTAGGGAATGCTGACGGCAAGACAAATAGCTAAGAAAGTATCTCATTTGAGATGTGCCGAAGAACCTCGTTTAGTTCCTCAACGGCACAAGTCTCCGCTTCCAAATAAGATAGTGGAATCATCGGGACTCTCAATTCGGCAGAGTTACGTTTCCATTCTACCAAGCGTCCATCTTGTTTTCTGATCAACTTTCGTCCACTGCTCAAACTCGTCGAGAATAAATCAACGAATCTTCTTGGCCCGATTCCAACAAATGCCTCAAACTGTACCTTTTTCGATTCGCCCCTACCATTCGCTTCAATTGAGTCTTCGTGTAGCTTTATTGCATAGCTCTTCGGATAGGGTTCAATGTATCTGACTTTAGAGATCCCTGCTGCGACAATATGCTTTGCACAGTTATGGCAAGGGTAAGTGGTAGAATATAAGGTACTACCCCGTATAGATATTCCATTCCTCGCAGCCGAGATTATTGCTTCCATTTCAGCGTGAACTGCTCGCCCATATTCGGAAATATTGAGTACTCCCGTGTCGCTGAGAATTTTTTTACCTTCTGCTATTAGATATTCATCATTTTTCTGACTGTTAGGCTCAAGCTTCTTCATGATGCGTAGGGTAATTTCTCTTTTTTCCATTTCATTTGAGTCCTTGCCCAACACGTAGTCTCTTTGATCCTCATCGGTAGGCCAGTAAAGCCCTCCCCCAAAACGCGGCACATCGTTGGCTCCAGTCGCAATTATGTCGTTGTATACGTTAGAGATTACCGCACCAACTTGTCTCGATAGATCGGCGGATCTAAGGGATGCTGCGTATGCCATAAACATCGCATACTCATCAGCTGTTGGGGAAACGACAGGAGCTGCAAATAAAAGGTCTAGTATTCTAGAAAGTTGTTCAGAAAGGCGTGCCGTATCATCTGTCGTAACAAATGCATCTGCTAATTGGAAAACGTCTCGCGTTCTCTGTCCAAAGTCACCTGCTTCTTTATCATCTCGGGAGATCAATCTATCGATTTCTTCTTCCGGCACACCCTTTATATTTTTGAGATAGTATTTTCGGCTTTCAATGCTCGAAGATACGCCTAATAGAAAAAAACCATCCCCGTAAACACGGCGAAGTGTTTCCACTTCAGTAGGGTGTTTTAATGATCTAATTACATGTGCATATCTTTTCAGTAACCTAGTTTTACCATTGATACTGGCTCTTTTCTGATTGATCGCCTTTATTGCCAAAAGCGCATAAAAATCTCCTCTCTTGAATTTATTTCGAAGGAATCTTCCATTGTTCATTCCGTTATCAAGTCGTTGAAGCTCTGTGAGGTTAGGGAGAGGAGCTTCTATGTAGGGTTGACCGAGTTTGCTGATATGGATGAAATGAAATTCGTAAAGAAATTGATTAAAAAAAGATTCCAATCGGTTCTGTACGTCATCGAGATTTACCCCAACCGGGGCGACAATACCCAATACCAGTTCGCAATTCTTCAATTGGTTATCTATTTTCATATTTTTGTTTTGGTTGAATAAACTACTTAGAGAAACCTTAGAGAACAGGGGGTTACCATTTTTATCGATAGGAATAATACTGACAATTGGACTTAGGTACACCTATTGTTGAGTATGGATATCTGAAGTGGAAAGTCTTGAGCGGCTGCCATGATCCATGCTGGGGCAAAGCGCTGATCTTAAGCAGTAACGAAAACTCAAGCGGGGACACAACTTTGGCAATGTTATCAACAGACCTGTCCCCGCCAATTGGGGAAAACTATGAGCAAAAAAGGTGATGCTGCATCCTTTCTCTGCAACAGGCAATGCGCTTGTTGTGCCTGAAATCCCATGGTGCAACAGGTGCTGAATCACTCCACAGCAACTGTTTTGCCAAACACCACGTTGGCCAGGTTTTACCGGGATACGGTGCCAAACGGCTGCGCACTCACTTTCAGGCGCATCATCCCCAGAAGTCTGATTTTGTGCTGCCGATTTGACTCATCGAGGACTGTCAGCGTATTGCCATTCGCAATCTTGACGACTTTTCTGCTAAGGGGTTTTTGATTGAGCTAGGCAGGCAAGACATAGATAACCAAGCCAATTAATAATTGGCCCAATCTGGAGAAATCTGTCTTGTGGCATTACGCGATTATCGTAATGGCAGCTTCATGTTCGCAGCGCAGACCGGACAACGATTTCAAAACAGAGGTCAACCAATACATTGGCGGTGTCTTGAGGATGCTCTTTGTCTTCCACTATGATTTTCCACCTGTCGCATGTCAGGCAAGCACTGCCTTCAACCGTTTCTCGATCAATTCCATGTTATGCAGTCTCTTCAACTACACGAATTTCAAGATGCAGACCGGCCGCAGCAGCCATATTCACCAAGGCATCTAGGGAAAACAAGTTGATTTTTCCACGCATCAGATCAGAAATACGAGGTTGCGTGACTCCAAACAACCTAGCAGCTTCAGTCTGACTGATGTTATTGCGAAGCAGATGATTTTTCAGCGCCAGCATCAGGGAGGAACGAAGCTTCATGTTTTCTGCTTCTTCGGGAGTATCTTCAATCGCATCCCATACACTGGCAAATCGTTCGTTGCTCATTTGGCTAACCTCAATTCCTGTAAAAGATCGCGATACCGTTTCTCGGCTAATTTAATATCTTCCTTGCTGGTTTTTGCGGTTTTCTTCTGGAAGCAGTGAAGCACGTAGACGGTATTAGCAAACTTTGCAACATAAATGACCCGGAAAGCACCGGATTCATCCCAGATGCGGATCTCGCGTACGCCTTGGCCAATCGTATTCATCGGCTTCCAATGATCTGGCTCGATACCATGTTGCACTAGGTGGAGCTGAAATCCCGTCTCACGCCGAGCCAAAACAGGGAAGGTGCGTAGATCACTAAGGGAATTTCCCCTGAACTCGATTGGCTTTGGTTCGTCTATCGGCTTATTCACCCATCTATTATATAAAATATTGTATGTTAAGACTATCGGAACAATGCGCTCCGCTCAAGCTTATAAATAATTGAATTGCGAGATTAAAAAGTAATTACGGGTGGATCATCTCTCTCATCTATTCCACATTCACAGTTTGAAATAACACTCATCGAACGATATTCCGCAGTGAGCTGCTCTATATGCTCTCGCATTACCCCACGGGGTTGAGGTAATGCAAAAGATTAGTCTGAATAGGCCACAAGAAATATTGGCCCTTGCCAAGGAGCACCATCAGAAAAACAAGGAGAACGCTGCTTCAAGACAACGGGAAGAGGAGGAAAAAATGCTGCTGAGAAAGAGGTTATTCTGAACCATGCCGATAAATGAGTTGCAAGCCGCGGGCGCAATTTTTGCGAAGGTAATCCTGCGCTGCCTGAGCTGGTGCAGTCGCAAGCTTGATACACTATATTGAGTATTGGGTTGTGAGAAACTGATAGGCGGCTGGGGGAAGGGTAAAAAGCCTAAACGGATGGCCAAAAGACAATTGGTTCACCTTGGCAGGTAACAGTTGTCATAACCAAACTACTCGGGAGGTAATCAGTGTATTTAAAAAGCCTGTTTGCCATAATTTTGCTGTTAATGATGTCGGGCTGTGCTTCGATCTACCAGACCAAACAGATACTTGGGTCAGAAGACGAGAAAGTTGGAATAACGCGGCAGTATTATTTACCTAGGGGACTTGTATCAATTAGTGGTACGGTCGATGAGAAAAAAGAAGTTAGCGTTACTGTCGAATCGAAATTGGTTCCGGATGAAAAGGCAAAAAAATTATATTTAGTCCCTCATCACAGTTGGTGGTATGACGACAATTTCGTCGTTGAGACTACTAAAGACGGTTTGCTTACGAGCGTCACCACAAAAAGTACCTATAAAGGAATCGAAATTGCCGAGCAAATAGGGGCGTTTGCTGGTGCTGTAGCAAAAATCGTGCCGTTGGCTGAATTGAAAGAGAAAGAGAAAGAGAAAGAGGAAGAGGAAGAGAAAACTTGTGTCCCCGCCCTTGCTATACCTTTCACCGTACATGTCGACATTGATCCATATAATAAGAACGACCTCCAGTTGAAGGAGCTGAACGCGAATTGTTTCTTCCTAGAGATCGGCGAGGACGACCGGCTGAAGGACTGGGAGGATGCCCTGAAGCAAAAATTCGACCAAGCGAAAAAACAGATGGAAAAGGAAAAGAAATTTAAACAAGTGGAAGAACAGACGGATAAAACGGAGACGCCCGGCATCCCTGGTATCGTTTACCGAGATCCATTTAACTTATTGATTAAAATAGAATATAAAGGTAAAGGTGATGATGTAGAAAGGAAATTGTATTCGTTCTGGGTAACCATACCTGATCGAAAAACGGTTAGGTCCGCGCCGGTCAATCGTGGTGTGTTTGTAACGAGGCAGCATGACTATACATTTTCTAATGGAATGCTAACTAAATCGACGTTAGATTATCCGAGTGAAATATACGGACTTATAACGACACCCCTCAGTCTTCTCAACGGTGTTGCCCAAGCAATTACCGGAAGATTTGACACTGCAAAGGAATCGGCTGCCAATGAAGCAGCATACCTTGACGCACGGCGGCAACTTCTAGAGGCAAGGAAAAACTTGGAGGACATGAAAAAATAACTGCGTTGGAGGTATTTAAGTGAACTGCGGCTGCCAGTACTTGCGGATCACAGGCCATGATAGGCAAAGCGCTCCGCCTTACCAGGGTCGCCTAGTTTTACGTCTTCTTTAAAATCGACAGCAGCTCAGACCATATGGCAGAAACCTGTTTTAAATAGGATCAACTTAAAAATCCCAGAATCACCATTTGTCTAGCGGATCACGAAGACGAGTACGCCTTTTCTGCTTAGGAGCGAACGATGTTAAACATTTTTAACTTTGCTGACTGTAGATCCGCAATTATTCGCTGTAATCTTGTACTTATTGTATTTGGGCTTACGAACGTCGCAGTGGCGCACGACTTGCCGGGGTTAAAATCGGAAAACTTATCGAATATATCGGACTCCACCGGACTAAGAAATTCGACACCTGCACCCGATCAAATTAGCAGCGATAAAGACGAAAATTCGCAACTGCGCAACTCCGAACGCGCGACGTTAATCGCCATGAAAGATCAGAGTCATGCTATTGTCATTGCTTCTGCTCTAGCTAGAGAGGCCGGATCTCAAAATATATATGGTCTAACTGAAGCCGACAAAAAGAAAGTCGAAGCTGTAATTCTGCGTGCTAAAACTTGGGACCCAGGCACAATAGTAAAGATTTGCTTTTATGAGGAAGGGAAAACTGCGAGGCCAGCTATTGTAGAATTTGCTAAAACTTGGACGAATCACGGTAACGTTAAATTTGATTTCGGAGTTGCCCCCGCTTACAGAACCTGTTCTCCAAATGAAAGTAGTAATATTCGAATTACATTCCGTACGAAAGGTTATTGGTCTTTGATCGGGACGGACTCTATGTATAGAGTATCTGCTCCTAGTATGGGTCTTCAGGATTTTGATTCTCGTGATCCCAAGGATCCAGAATTTGCTACTACTGTATTACACGAATTTGGGCATGCGCTAGGCTTTCATCATGAACATCAAACACCAGCTGCAGACTGTGAAGCTCAAATGGATACGGGAAAGATAAAACAAATATACAGATGGGACGATAGTGAGATAAAAGAAAACTTCCATAGAATTGAAGTTTCATCGCTAACTGGTATGAAGAATGGGTTTAAAGTGGGAGATTCCCCTGATGGCAAAGTGGCCTATACCGTATATGATCCAAACTCAATCATGCATTACGCATTGCCATACATAATTTTCAAGCAACCCTTGCCTAAAACTGGTTCTTGCTATATCCCACCAAACCGGACGTTATCGAAGATTGATATTGCTGGGATGAAGGAAGCGTATCCTAATACCGATCAAGCGAGCCTTACTGAACAAAATAGAAAGATAATTAAGGAATTAATGGTTGATCAGAGGCTCACTACGATCCAGAGGGCAGCCTTTTCCGTTTTACAAAAATAACCTAACGCTTCGCGGTAATGGGGTTTGAAGTCTTGGGCTGTTGCCGGTTTTGAAGACGCACAGCTAAGCTAATTGAGTTCTTTCAAAGTCTACAGGGCTGAGATATCCTGACCTCATCCCCAGAAACTGGGGTAGTTTTAATTTACAATCGGACTCTACTACGTCATGAAACTAATGGGAGGGGCAGGTCAGGAGGTACAAGGCCTCCAACTTACCTAATTTGTATCCGCCAGACTCGCTAATTAACATGAAGACTTATTCCGAGCCCAGACATCTACGGCTCCAAGCAGCTCCAGGGCTTCTGAGGCAGGTACCTTTTCAGCAATTGACTAGAGAACTGGGCTTAATGTTGCCCCATAGAGCTTCATAGATAACTCGATTTTGCTATCCTTCAAAACCAGCTTCCTTCCGGTTAATAAGTAATAGTTTGCATGCTCTTTTGTCAAATAGCTCCCAGTGTTTTTGTGAGTATTAGTTACTTCCACAAACCTATCGTAGCAGGGAAATGCCATCACTTTCTTTAGCCCTTCTGGTAAATTTGAATCCGACAGATCGAATCTGAATTTTTTATTACATAGTCGGATAGCAAGTTTCGTCAGTTTATCCTTGAATTTCACTTTATCTATCGTCTCTGGCTTCTTGAAGACAATATGAAAGTGAGGACGAAATATGGGGCTCTCACAAACGACTAATCCCTCCAACGCTTCGAATCTCTTGTGCTTTCCATATACAACTTTACTAGCTAATTCGATAATGCGACTAACTATGGGCTCCATGTGTGCTTGCTCAAGATTCAAATATTTCAACTTTGCATGTGGTTCACTGATCGTTAGCATTACTCCATTTGTACCTACCTCTCGAATCCAATCTGCCACCTCTTCTTTATTGATTATTGTTCTTTTCATTCCTGATTTCCTTATTGATCAATTTTTATTAATGAACTTGAATAGAATTCTTTCTTAATGATCTAAGGAATTCCATTATTTCCTGATAATGTCTTCTGATCTTCATCTTTTCTTTTAGAATCTCTAATCTTTCTGTCTTAAATCTTGTACTACTGATTACTGGAATTACAGACAGGACTCAACTAACCATCTTACTTACTGGTTTTGATTCTGCCCAAATTGCTCACGTCCACTGCGATCCATCCAGATAGATGCCAAAATCGTTGTGCTGTTATTGAATAATAAAAACAAGTATGCCAAGCCTTGTAGTTAAGCAGCTTAGCTCTGCTCAATCCTATTTAGTAAAAATACAAAGGTTTCTTGAGCAGTTGGAGAGCTTTTTGAATAAATCTCACGCTGTCGTTGCTAACTCTATTTGGCAGTAGGCGTATTTCACCACGTTGTAACATCAACTGAATCAAACAAAAAAAGCTCCTGACCACCTACTTAACGATAATTTTAACGTGCACGGCAATTTTCGTATAATTTAATTATCACTTTATGGTATTGATATTTAAAGGTATTTTTTATATTTCTGAAGTACGATCTGCGTGATTTGCCTAGTGATACTACGAGCTGTGCTGGTGTGGTTTTGGTTCGTTGAAACTTCTAATTTAGAGTTTCCTCCAGTAGTCAAATAGGCTTTGTGGTATGAAGCAGAGAAAAGTTATGAGAAGGAAATACTTGAATACCGAGATTACCTTGTTTTATCTGATGCCATTAAGTCTTCTATCCTTGAAACCTGTGTTAATGAGATTCGCACAGGCATTGTTCTATCTCAATGAGCAACCCACCAGAAATGACACTTTAGGAATAAGAAAGAGCACAAGGATTGAAGAATGTTTCCAGTTCAAGCAGGCGAAGTGGATAGTCAAGGCCTTTTTTCGTGTAACGAAGAGGGATTAAGATCGAAAATTTTACCAATCTTTCAGTTTGATCCGCTTGTGCCAGATAAGCGTCCCATCGGATTGGGAACTGCATTTCGTATTGACTCTTGGTCACGTTGTATTACGGCCTTTCATATTGGTGAAGATCTTTTTCAATTAGATGATCATGAAGCTGAACCAATTCTCAAAAAAAACATTAATCTGGCAGCATTAGATATCAGCAAGTTAGGCTACGGCTGTCTTTCAGTTCCAAAAAACGCATGGCGACCCTTGAGCGGGTTATACAGTTTGTGCGGAAAGGAATGTTCACCTATAGCGCCGCCTCGGATCCTTAATCGTACTGAATTGATGGTACTTCGCATTCAGCCAGCACAGCAAAGTTCCACGGGAAGTCCATTTCTACCAGTTGATTTCCATCGATGGACCCCCTCCAAAGGTGAGGAAGTAATGGCTCTTGGGTATGCTGGGATCGATCAAGACCAATATGACCTTGGTGAAAATCGTCCAATTCGCGCTCATCTATATGGATCAGTTGGTCGTATTATCGATATAGAAAGAGTTGATTTTGATAGAGTACGTCTCTGGCCATTTATTCGAGTTGAGGCTAAGTGGCCAGGTGGGATGAGTGGAGGCCCTGTATTTAATAAATTAGGCCACGTTATAGGGGTTGTTAGTACAGGAAACGAAGACTCTAGCACCGCAGTCCTTTTCTCGGGCTGGGATGTACCTCAGCAAATATTTGGTTCGATTGATCCCGTTAATCCTGGCTTCTTTTATTGCTACGGTGTATTCGAAGAAACCGGTGAACTTGTTCTATGCGGCCAGGATGAGAATGAAATAAAAGAATTTGCTAGAAGTAGAGGTTTGGTTGATCAATGTATTATTTCCATCAATCCGATTACGCACGATTACGTCAGACGTTAATTAGCCTTTCGGTAACCGGTAAAATCCTATCTACTGACCCTCAAACTTGAGTTCTGTTTTCGCAGCCAGTGTGCAAAAAATTGAGCTTTCTCATTCAACATGCTTGATAACCAATTTATATCTCGATTCGTGCTGCCGGAGTTTGTAAAGTTTTACGGAGGACAAACCTTGTTCTTTCCGTTGCTCTATCATTGTTCGTATCTTATCTTCATCTTTTCTATCAATTCGACAGCCTAATATTACTCCCGTCAGTATTTTCGAATTAAAGTCTTGATACGTTCCTGCACCATTAGGTTTTACAATGCGCCACTCTTTTTCATACTCCCACCCGTGATGCTTTGTCAGTAAGGCGATTGAGTATTTATTATCGCGCCGCTCAAAGTATTCAATACCTGGAAAATCATTTGAGTAAGAGACAGGCTGCAGCCACTTAAAAGAAAAAATATCAATTGCAAAATTGAATTGAAAAGCAATCCCTCGATGGTGATTCGCGTAATGGCTCCACATAAGAATATTGCAAGGTGCTGTGCTTAGGCAGGAGACGCCAAATGAATCTACAGCTTCGTCTAGGGTAAGCTTGTGGATCGTTCGCAATTTTTCTGGGTTATCTAAGAGCTTTTTAACTTCTAGTACCCGATCTTTCTCGGTTAACTGGGGTGTTCTTATTTTTAGGAGTTGGTCTAAAAAATATCGTTTCTTTTCTTTAGGGACACTGTCTGTAAAATAAGCTCTCATGTCAAACGGATCGTTGAAATTCGCGGGTCTGCTAAGGTAAAACCGGGAATTTATTAAATAGTCGCTAGCATGCTCCCATTTCTCCTGAGGCTTATTCGGATTATGGGAGTGCAGAGAATGATATTTATAGAAAAAAAGAGGGAGCTTCTGCTCCTTGAGTTGAGCAACTCTCTGTTGATATGGAAGTTGAGAAAATTCCAGCTCTTTCTGCTGTCGGCCTTGTTCCCTACGCAAGAGTTCTAATATGAAGTTCATGACTGAAGTTACGGATTCAGATTATTAACGGGCCGTAACGGTTGGTTAATCGTAACGTCTTGAGGGGGCGAAAGCAGGAGCACAATGTTTACCAGCTGAGATTGAAGTGCAGAGGACCTTAACAAAGGTCAGAATTCCTCTTCTACGAACTGCTTGCTGTCCTCATTTAGTTCAGCTTGTTTGAATTGCCCCGGAACCTATTCACAACCAGTGAAAAATTTTCTCCCATAAAAATGTGCCTTACTACACCGGTTCGATACTCAACTCTAATTTGTTTGGAATAGAGTGTTGACCTGCTATTGATTTTTGTAGCCAGTTTCGAAGTGGGTCTTCCGGTTCAAACATTCTGGATTTGCAACCTTTGCAAGCCTGCCTGGGCTGGAGTTCGGTTGGCGAGCGCAGAATGCGGGCGCTCGTTGTTATAAAACTGCCGCCATTTCTCGATCAATACTTTCGCTTCCTGCCGTGTGATGAACCATTCGCGGTTGAGGCATTCATCACGCAATTTACCGTTGAAGCTTTCCACGAATCCATTCTGCCAAGGGCTGCCAGGCTTGATAAAGGCTGGCCCCACGTTATTGTCTCGCAGCCATGTCATTACTGCGGTTGCAGTAAATTCAGCGCCATTGTCCGAGCGAATAAAGGCAGGCTTTCCATAGATACGCATCAGCCGTGACAGGGTCAGGATGACATCCTGGTTACGCAGCGATTTGCCGACTTCGATTGCAAGGCACTCACGCGTATGCTCATCCAGCACGCAAAGCAGCTTTAGCGTCTGCCCATTGGCCAGCCGGTCATGGACGAAATCATAAGTCCAGACACTGTTTGGTTTTGTTGCTCCAGGAAGGCGTATATCCGTCCCGCAGCGGCGTTTCCTGGGCCTGCGCCTGGGCAAGCTTAGTCCCAGCTTACCCCACAAGCGCCACACACGCCCCATACTCTGATCAGTCATGACAGCAATGCGCCGATACCCAAAACGGGGATAGCGGCTTGATGCTTCAATTATCCGTGTGGCAACAGCACGATCCTTAACGGGCTGCTTGACCTCATAACTGCCAATACGACGGCTTACCCCGACAATTCGACACGCTGATCGCTGCGATAACCCCTTGCCCGTCAAAATTCCAAGCGCTTCGCGTCTGGCTGCCGGGGTTACCATTTTTTTGTGGCAATCTCCTTCAAACCCTCGATAGCCAGCATCTGCTCAGCAACAATCTTCTTCAGCTTCGCATTCTCCGACTCCAGATCCTTTAACCGGCGCGCATCCGATACCGTCATACCTCCAAACTTCGTGCGCCACCGGAAAAATGTCTGCTCCGTAATGTTGTGCTTGCGGCATACATCTCGGATAACCACCCCATCCGCTTCACCTTCCCTCAGTATCCCAATAATCTGCTCTTCACTGAATCGCTTCTTCATTTTCGCCTCCATGTCAAAATTAACATGAAGACTCACTTAGAGGGTGGTCACAAAATTCTTAGCAGATCAGTGTTATGTAGTCTAGGAAAACCCTCTGAAGAACTAATTCATCGATAGATAAACTGCTGAGTTTTGGATACAACGCACGGAAATTTCCTACGATCTTGTCATCAGGTTCAATTTCCCAAGGTAAGGGACCTCCATGATCTGTAATCAAATCAATTCGAGCTATAGTTCTGGTCAGCAACTGATTAACAGAGGAGCGAAAGTAGTAATCATCTTTATTTTTTTCTAACAGCAAGAGAGTCTCCTTTAATTCTTTTGTATGAAGGAGGCTTTGCTGACTTTTGAATACTTCTAATTCCTTCTCTTTGCTTGAAATACATTTTTTTTTCTCGTTAATATCACTCTCAAGCTGATTGATCAGCTTCACATACCTGAATCGAGATTGTTCATTCAACTCTTGAGCCGCTGACATTTCAATAGCTTGATCCATTTTTGACTCAAGCTCTTTTTGCTCTACCTGTAATGCAAATAGCTCTTTCTCGATGTCAAAACCTGCAGATTTGTTGCCCAGTAATTCGCTGAAATCAACCTCGTATAAATGCTTGAATATCGCATCTTCTACTAGAGGGAGTTTCCATTCGCGCATTTCACACCCAGCCCCTGCCAAATGATTTTGGCAAACAAGCCATTTACCACCTTTTGGCGGTACACCCCGATTTCTAACGCTCATTTTTGAACCGCAGTTACCGCAATAAACCAGACCGGAGAATAGATTTGAAAAATTTATCCCCTTTCTGCCGCTGCCAGTCTTATTTCTTCTGTCACGCGCGGCCCAAGCTAAGTGGAACTCAGTAGCCGAAATTATGGCCGGATAGTAATTTTCGATCACTTTTCCTACTGGTATACGTTGACCGCTCTCCCGTGAATTAGGCTGAAATTCCCCCAACACCGCTCTGTTCGATAAAATTTTGTTCACGTACGACTTCTGCCAAAATTGAGCATCACCAAAAACAGGGATATTGTGACGATTAAGGTATCTCGAAATCGACCATGTTCCGCTTGTCTTTGCGCAGAGCTCAAAAATGAGTCTAACTACCCTTGCACGCTCTTCGATTACCTCAAATTTTTCACTCTCTGAAGAGTAAGTTAACCAAGCTGGACAACGTGATGTTATCGGCTTCTTCTGCGCGTTGTCTCTTTTATTGTTCCAAACTGATAGACCTCGTTTAGACTTAGTTACAGATTCCTCATTTGCTCTGGTCATTATTCCAATAGTTAGAAAAAGCTGCCCAGGGTTTACCCTTACTGAATCTCTCGTATACCGCTGATTGTCAGACAGCGTTATGATCTCGATACCCTTGTTTAAAATATTGGTAAACAACGAGAATGCATCAAGGACGTCCGCACGGGATAACCGATCGAAGCTTTCGATTAAGAGAATGCTATTAGCGTCAATCTTCCCATCGTTAAGATGCTCAAGAAAAACTGAAAGAACCCCCCTTCTAGAGTTAGCACCTTTGAATCCGGACACGCCGATATCTCTCAAATCTTTCCCATCTAACGTCTCGATCAACTCTAGACCGTGAGCCTTGGCGTATTTTTCTGAGGCTTCACGTTGTCTCCGAAGACTATCTCCACTGAGCTGTTTATCTGTGGACATTCGAATGTATGAATAGGCTTTTCGCATGGCTCATCAATTATATAATAGATAATAGGACACAATGTCCTGATGGTCGGCCCTCCCGGTACCGGTAAGTCCATGCTGGCGGCACGTCTCCCCGGCATCCTGCCTGCCATGTCCGAAGAGGAAGCACTCGAATCGGCAGCAATGCAGTCCCTCGGAAGTAGCGGGTTCAGCGTTGCCAACTGGAAGCGGCGTCCCTATCGTTCCCCGCACCACACGGCTTCGGGCGTTGCTCTTGTCGGAGGCGGCAGCAATCCCCGTCCCGGGGAGATTTCACTGGCAGCGAACGGGGTATTGTTTCTGGATGAATTGCCCGAGTTCGATCGCAAGGTATTGGAGGTATTGCGCGAACCTCTGGAATCGGGACGCATCACGATTTCGCGGGCGGCACGACAGGCGGAATTTCCCGCACGCTTCCAACTGGTTGCAGCCATGAACCCCTGTCTTTGCGGCTACCTCGGACATTTCAGCGGAAAATGCCGCTGCACGTCTGACCAAGTGGCGCGCTACCGTGGAAAGATCTCCGGCCCCCTCCTGGACCGAATCGATATACAGATCGAAGTGCCCGCTCCGCCTCAAGAGGACCTGATGCGGCAGGCGCAGGGGGAATCCAGCGAAATCATCCAGAGGCGCGTGCAGGCCGCTTATCAGCGGCAACTGGAGCGCCAGGGAAGGGCGAATGCCTATCTGGCGGTAAAGGATATCGACAAATACTGTATTCCGGACAAGCCGGGGGAGAACCTGCTCGGACAGGCTATCAGCCGTCTAAATCTTTCCCCCCGGGCTTACCATCGCATTCTGAAAGTCGCGCGCACGATTGCTGATTTAGCCGCAAGCCCAGGAATTACCGGCGCCCACATTGCTGAAGCGGTGCAGTACCGGAAAATGGATCGGAACTAGAATCGCTCGTGACTGCTCTGCATCTGCTCGTCGCGCCTTTCTGCACGCGCAGGACCGGTCGGGACAGCAGGATGAGCCGGAGGAAGGATGTTTGTAGCGGCTGGAGATCAAGCGAACAGGTGGGCGATGGTGTAGATCGCCAGGCCTGCCAGTCCGCCTATCAGCGTGCCATTGATGCGGATGTACTGCAGGTCCTCGCCCACCTGCCGCTCGATGCGGTGCGTCACTGTCTGCGTGTCCCACTCCCGCACGGTGTCGGCAATCAGCCTGCCCACATCGCGCTGGTGAGACTGCACCGCTTCCACCAGCACCTCCCGCATCCAGTTATTGAGCCGCTCCCGCAAACCACGGTCCTCAAGTACAGTATCGGTGCCCGACTGTATGAGGCCCCGCATCCACCCCCTGATTGCCGAGTCCTCGCTGTCGATGTCCTCGCGCATCCCGTTGCGGAGGTCGCGCCAGACTCCGTCCGCGTAGTCCCGCAAGGCCGGATGCTCCAGCAGCTTGCGGGTGTGGGCGGCAACCTGCTCGCGATACTCGGGTGAAGTAGCCAGGTCGGAGGCAAGCTTGCCGATGGCAGCATCCAGTCGCAAGCGCAGGGGGTGGGCAGGGTCGCGCGCGATCTCCGCCACCACCTCGCGCAGGGCTGCCACCACGCTTTCCCCCACCTTCTCATCCATCGAAAGCCGCTGCCAGAACCAGGCTGTGTTTTCGCGCACCCGCTGACGGATACGGGATTCGTTCGCGGTCACATATTCATCAGCCTCGCGCAACAGCTTGTCCAGCAGCCGCTGGTGCCGCTTTTCCGCAGTGAGCATCCTCACCGCCTCCCCGAGCAAAGGGCCAAGATCGATGCGCCCCGCTTTTTCCAGCACCCCGGCCGAAACGAAATGCTGCACATGGCGCTCGTCCACCGAATCCAGCAAAGCAGCGCCGTCGCCAGACGCCCCATCCGGTTATCGGCCACGACTGGCTCTACAGGCCGCACTTCCCGATTCCTGGCTGGCGATTCCAACGGAGGCACCCGCTCGATGACTGGAGATATTATAAAAGTCTTGGTTTCAAAGCGCTTTCTGAGTCGGCTTGAGTCGTTCTGAATCCAAAGTACACTTTACCGATTGCAGTGGTCAAGACGTTTTTGCCACACCGGTGAGAGCGGCGGTAAGCGCAGCCGCACGAGGAGGTCGATATCGGCACGACTCCGTCAGCAGCGTGCGCGGCGTCCTCCCCGCGTGCAGAAGGAGTGAAGGATGTCAGTGCTCCTGTCCGCCCTTGCTCCTATCCTGCCTCCCGCTCCTCCTGTGACAGCTGATCGGGGGGCCTCCAGAGCAAAGGGAACCGAGGACGGAGAGCTGAAAACGAGCAGGAAGCGAAGGCGGGAATGATTATTCAATACGAGCAGAAAACTGTTCGTTCCGCGGGGAAGCAGCTGATGGAAGCGGAAAGGAGAGGGAGTAACGGTAACAGAATTACCGTTGGTGTGCTCTTGCCCATTCATCCGCCTCCCGTCGCGCATCGGCGATTTGCATCGGTGTCATCAGCTTTTCCATCAGTTCGCGATTCTCTTTGGCATCCTCGTAGCCGCCGGCGCTGGCGATGCTGAACCACTTGTCGGCTTCCACATAATCCTGCTTCACGCCATTGCCGTTGTAATACAGCACGCCGAGATTGGTCTGGGCGCCCGCATGCCCCTGCTCCGCGGCCTTCAGGTACCAGGCTAGCGCCTGCGCGTAATCTTGCGGCACTCCCTGCCCGCTGTCATACTTCACGCCCACGCTGTATTGTGCCCGTGCATAGCCTTGCTCTGCCGCCTTGCGATACCAGGCTACTGCCTGTTGTGGATCCTTTTCGATGCCCCGTCCCGTGTCATACCTTACCCCCAGGTTATATTGCGCATCCGGGTCTCCTTGCTCGGCCGCCTGTCGATACCATGATACCGCCTGCCGCTCATCCCTAATGACGCCTTTACCCGTCGCATACATCACGCCCAGATTGAACTGGGCAGGAGCATAGCCCTGCTCGGCCGCCTTGCGGTACCATGCCGCTGCTTCGTAAGCGTCCTCCGGAATACCGAGCCCTTTGGCATTTGCCACCCCGAGTTTGAACTGGGCCCGCGCATATCCCTGATCGGCCGCCTGGCGATACAAGGACGCTGCCTGCCGATAATCCTGCGTGACTCCTTCTCCCGTGGCGAACATCATGCCGAGATTGAACTGTGCATCCGTGTTCCCCTGCTCAGCAGCCTTGCGGTACCAGGAGGCGGCTTCCTGGTTGCTCTGCGCTACTCCCCGGCCCTTGGCGTAGAGCACGCCAAGAGCATATTGCGCTTCGCCATACCCTTGCTCGGCTGCCTTGCGATACCAGGATACAGCC
The DNA here is from genome assembly GCF_000196355.1 of Nitrosospira multiformis ATCC 25196. Taxonomy (NCBI): domain Bacteria; kingdom Pseudomonadati; phylum Pseudomonadota; class Betaproteobacteria; order Nitrosomonadales; family Nitrosomonadaceae; genus Nitrosospira; species Nitrosospira multiformis. The sequence continues at coordinate 110,292 of NC_007614.1, read as the reverse complement.
TGATGGTCATCCTGCTCGACCCCCTGCCCCTTGAGATACATGAATCCCATGATTGCCTGCGCAGGTGCGTGTCCCTGCTCCGCAGCTTTCAGATACCAGGAGAGGGCGTGCCGATAATCCTTTTCCACGCCCTGGCCTTTTGCATACATTACCCCGAGATTGTATTGCGCCACCGCATATCCGCTGTCGGCTGCTCGGAAATACCAGAACATTGCCTGTTGATAATCCTGCGGGACGCCCTGGCCTTTCAGATACATATACCCCAGCATGGATTGTGCCGGTGCGTCCCCTTGCTCCGCCGCCCTGCGATACCACTTGGCGGCTTGCTCATGATCCTGTGGCACGCCGCGGCCCCGTGAATACAGCACGCCCAGATTGAACTGGGCGTCAGCATTTCCTGCATTGGCCGCTTTCCGGAAAGATTGCATTGCCTTGGTATAGTCCTTGCTGAGGACGAACTTCATCCCATCCTCGAAATCCCCCGCGATAGCCAGGGAGGCGAACAACATCAATACCGGGGCAGCCGTTACGAACCCGGATGTTGCCACTGATTTGGATAGATGCATCATTTTCACTTTCAATTCCCGATTCCATATTGCCCGCGCATTCTACCCGGCGCGCCCCTGAAGTTACAGGTGTTGCGGCATCCGCAATTTTCATTCGCGAGGTTGTTTTTTTCTTATGCGCGTTTCGAGGGAAAAATCAAAAAAGCCGGTTTATGTTTTTATGCAGCCATCCTCCAGCTTTTTCAGCAGGAGTTATTCGGGACCCGCGCAGGCTTCCAGCGTCTCCCACGCAATCCGGCTTTCATATTTCCTCCCACTGACGGTGGCAAATGCCGTAGCATTATCCGTTCGTTTCAAGGTGAGGACGAAAGAATAATCGGGATCCACTTCCTTGTCAGCATTGCTGCCGGGTTTGCCGGGATGGATCAGGGGAGTGGGCGGGCCGTAGCTGATCACTGCATCGGGATTGGAAGGCGAGTTGCGCGCATAGGTGCCTGCGAGTGCACCTTCAGGATAGGCGTAGATTTCCATTGCAGCAATATCCCGGTAGCTGAAAACCTGATATTGCAGGGTGCGGATCATCCATCGACTATCGGATTGAAGCTGGTCGACGGTGCAGCGGGCAAGTGCAGCGAGATTTCCGCTGACCTTTCCTCCATGAGTAAACGCGGACTCTTCCCAGCCGAGGCCAGCGCACGCCGCCAGCAGGGTCCCGCCCAAAGAAAAAACCAGAACCGTGATCCGTTTGATGCCTGGCTGCAAAACTCCTCCCCTTCGACAGGAACCCCGGCTGAATTACATCATGCCAATATCCGCCCAATCTAAACCTAGGCCAAAAAGAACAGCTTGTAAAGCTTGTCCGTGGCAACGGCAGAGGCAACAGCAACGGGATAAGGAAAGGCTCCTTTCATGAATCGATTTCTGAAACGCGGACGGCAGGCAAACGCCAGCAGAAATCCAGCCCTCGCAGACCCGGCACTCGTTCACCTAAGTGAAGAGTACGGTATCCGCTCACTTCATCTGGGAAGCAGCATGGTCCAGAGCGCAATGCGCATCGCTGCCCCGAATGAATTGCAGCTTGCCTATACCCAATGCATGATGTGTTTTCTGCTGTTTTGCCCACGACCCAAAAATGTTCTCATGATCGGGTTGGGAGGGGGCTCGCTGACGAAATTTGTTTACTGGCAACTGCCAACGGTTAATACGACCGTGATCGAAATCAACCCCCAGGTGGTTGCGGTCGCGCGCAGTCAATTCTATGTGCCGGCTGACGACGAGCGCCTGGAGGTGCTGATCGCGGAAGGCAGTGAATACATTGCTGCCCATCCAGACAGCACGGACATTCTGATGGTCGATGGTTTCGACGATGGCAGGCAAGTAGCTTCTCTATGCACGCAGGCTTTTTATGATCAGGCAAGTGAAGCATTGACGAGAAATGGCGTGCTGGTTGTCAACCTGCTCAGCCGCGACGGAAGAGTTCATGAATATCTCGCGCGTCTTGAAAACAGTTTCGCTGGGCGTATAACCACCATACTGGCAGAGCCTTACGGCAATCTGATCGTGTTCGCTTTCAAGCATGCGCCGACAAGGGCCGCCTGGGAAGAACTGCCAGCAACGGCAAAGATGCTGGAAAAAGAATTTTCCCTGCCATTCTCAAAGTTCGCTCAAAAACTACCCCATCGCAGACCTTTTTAAACCTGGATGGCATTTCCTGATCCCCGGAGAGGCATGGATAAAGGACGGTTAAAGCATGGTCGCCATTCTTGATTGGTTGTAGTGACTGTTAGTGAGTAATAGGGATGCCTTCAACAACAATGAGCGTCCGGGACTTCCAGTTGTTAAAGCAGTTTCTTATCTCGAAAACTTCATCTGAAGCCTTACCGCCCAGGCGAAGATTCGCGCGCCTAATAGCCATCTCGCAATAACGGACATCTTGGAATCCAGGGGCAGCGCATGTCTTACAGGAGGGGACGCGGTGGCAGCGTCCAGTACGGCCTTTGCAATGAGCTCGGGCCCAGGCGCCTCGGGCTCGTCAGCTACGAGGTTTCGCATGCCTGAGAGAAGATTTTTGTACTCAGGAGGATGAGAGATGGTCTCCAGCAATCTGAACTCTTTGGGAACAAACTCCGTCTTAATCAAGCCAGGTGCAATCAGCACCACATCGATTCCAAACTCCATGACCTCTCCCCGGACTGCATCGGTTAGCGCTTCAATAGCATATTTTGACGCCGAATACCAACCAAAACCGGGTACGGATATCCTGCTCAACACCGAAACAATGTTGACGATACAGCCCGATTTTTGGTTTCTCATGTGCGGCAGCACTGCCTGCATAAACCGGGCATAGCCGAAAAGATTGACTTCGAGTTGATAGCGGGCAGCTTCCAGGGGAACGCACTCCACCGCCCCAAGTTGGCTAATCCCAGCATTATTTACCAGCAGGTCGATCCGGCTCTTGGTCGATATAACGTACCCTATGGCCTTTCGAACAGCTTCATCATCCGTAACATCCAGGATAATTGGTTCAATCCGCTCAGAGCGGATCTGTTCGAGTCTGTACTTCCGCCGCGCTATGGCAAATACATAATATCCATTTTGAGCAAGAAGCTCCGCTGTTGCTCTTCCGATACCGCTGGATGCGCCAGTTACCAATGCAATCCCCTGGTTCATGATTCGCTCCTATCGACTTCTTGGTATTCCTATGCGTGGCTCCGCACGGTTGTTTAGTTAAGCCTGCTTTAATCTTCGCGTCAGCTAAAACCGTAGAAATCGCCAACTACTATATATGAGTTTTCATTTATGAAGGAAAAGACGGGAATACGGGATTCCCAGGAAAGGAATGCCTTGCTGAGTGAAAGGGGTAATCTGAAAATGACCGGTCAGCACATGCGTATGTTCGTGGCAATACCGCTTGGTTTTACCAGTCCTTGAGTTCTTTGGGATTGCCTTTCCTTACCGGAAACACGATGGTCGAGGTATAGGCCGAAGGATAAGATTCATTCCGAAAATCCTGCGCTAAAAGCTGGCGGAAGTCGGCGTAATAAATATTTCCTTGTCATGCAGCTTGTCCGCGTCGCAGGGCAGTGCAAGAGCAGGAACGTCGAGACCCTGGAGCGTAACCCGCACGGGCTTGCCCGACTTATTCCTCGCCGGCTCAACCTTGATATTCAGGCCGACGTGGGCTTTCCAGCGGGAGGCAAAAGCATTCAATTCCTCATATAACTGCCCGGCAGCGCCGGCAGCAGGACGATCGGGGAAATTATTCAGAGTGGCGCAGGCAGCCAGGCTCACCAGCGCTATGAATATGCCCACAGCAAAACGGGAACTATCGGATGTCATTTTTCATTTCCTCCAAGTGACTCATAACGGGTCGAGCACAAATTGGTGCTTGTTCACCGCCTCTTCCATCAGAACGGGCAGGAATCGGCATTACCTGGCTGTAAGTCAAGTCGTTATCTAGGCAGCTTTTGCTCTAACACACCGATAAGGCGGAGGGCAGGGTACTACCAGAAGGGTGAGAATGAGGATCAAGGGGCTATGCCCACGCTTGGTCCGGTACTGTTTTCCCAAAGCACTACGAATTCAGGAAAACCGCGAGTTCTTCTTCGTGCACGTAAGGGGCTAAAGAACCGTAGGTTTCCCGAGGATCGGAGGCCAGATTGGAAATAGCTTTATCCCATGCGCGTGATGTAGCCCTCTTTGGCTCACATATACACGCGCATTCAAACATGGATCACTCCTATGTAATGAGACTTGCCTTGCATACAGTACCGGGGATTTGTTACAGCCTTTATATAAAGGCGGCAGCAGTTTCTGATCAGGGTTACGGGTATATCCTGTCCTGGCCTGTGAATAGCGAGAAAGGTAGGCGTAGCTGTAATAGCGATCCTGCCATTTATCATCGCATTTTCCCCGTCTCACATAGATCTTCCCTGATGCGAAGCAGCGGGATTTGTGGTAAAGTTTTCAGGGAGTTGTAACTGGAGAATGGAAGAAAAAAGTAAGGAAGGACCATGGCGAAATTTTACGAATCCGATCACACCCGGTTCATGCGTGAACTGTTCGAGAAAAATCCGAAATTGCCGGAGGACCAGAGGGAAGCGCGCGCAATCTGGTGGGACAAAAAGCTGGACCCGGAAGAGCGCCGGCGTTTCAAGGAATCCGCGGTGCCGCAAAAGGCTTACGTCTATTTCGGAAAATAGACATCCCGCCCGGGAGCCTGGAAGCTTTTCCGGGCACCCCCCGTCCGTAAATTTCCAGTACGGCGGGAAGAAGCGACCGAAAGCGGTTGAAACACGTTACATGGCTTCGAACACCCCTGCTGCACCCATTCCGGTGCCCACGCACATGGTCACCATGCCATACTTCTGATGGTGCCGGCGCAAGCCATGCAGCAGCGTCGCAACGCGAATGGCACCGGTGGCGCCCAACGGATGGCCGAGCGCAATGGCTCCCCCGAGTGGATTAACCTTCTGCCGGTCCAATCCGAGATCATTGATGACTGCAAGGCTTTGTGCGGCAAAAGCCTCGTTCAGCTCGATCCAGTCGAGATCGTCCTGTTTCAGGCCTACCTGCTTCAGTACCTTCGGTATTGCCTTCACTGGACCGATGCCCATGATTTCCGGGGGCACCCCCGCTACCGAATAGCCGAGAAAGCGCCCCATCGGGGTCAGGTTGAACCGCTTCAATGCGCCTTCGCTTGCCAGCACCACCGCACCTGCGCCATCGGACATCTGCGAACTGTTACCCGCTGTCACCGTACCATGGGCTGCAAACACCGGCTTGAGCCTGGAAAGAACTTCCGGGTTCGTACCCGGTCGGGGGCCTTCATCGGTATCCCGAACCACTGCCACATCGCGTATTTCATGGGAAGCAATATCGGGTCGCTTTTCCACTACGGTATAGGGGGCAATTTCCTGCTCGAATTCCCCCGTCTCGATTGCTTTCAGCGCCCTTGTGTGGCTCGTCGTCGCAAACTCGTCCTGAGCCTCGCGGCTGACTTGCCACCGCTGCGCGACTTTTTCCCCGGTAATACCCATGCCATAGGCGATCGCCACGTTTTCATCGCGCAGGAATATGGCCGGATCCAAAGCCGGCTTGTTGCCTGACATAGGTACCATGCTCATGCTCTCGGTGCCGGCCGCTATGATCACATCGGCCTCTCCCAACCGGATACGGTCGGCGGCAAGCGCCACGGTCTGCAATCCCGATGCACAGAAACGGTTCACTGTCATTCCGGGCACGCTGTTCGGCAACCCCGCCAGCAGGAGCGAGATGCGTGCGACGTTCAATCCCTGCTCCGCCTCCGGCATGGCGCAACCTGCTATCACATCCTCGATGGCAGCAGGGTCAAGGCCTTCGCACTGATTAACGGCAGTCTTCAATACGTGGGCGAGCATGTCGTCGGGGCGCACGGTCTTGAACATTCCGCGCGGCGCCTTGCCTACCGGTGTGCGGACGGCAGATACAATGTAAGCCTCGCTGGTTTGCTTCGTTGTCATGATGAATTTCCTTTACGCTGATTCACAATAAAAACGATGATGGCTTTGACCGCCCTCGGCTTCCCTGCCGCACTACTGAGAACTGCTTTCGTTGCCTTTTTCGTTCTTATCTGCGTTGTTCTTTTTGATCAGCTGTAAGTCGTTAAGTTGCGAGCTTTCCTCAGTTCCTGAGGGGTTTTCCTGTTTTCAAGGTATGCTCGATGCGTGCCTGGGTCTTTTCGGTTGCCAGCAGTTCGATAAACGCATCCCGTTCGAGTTCCAGGAACCATTCCTCATCGACCAGGCTTCCGGGAGTGAGTTCGCCCCCGCACATCACCGAGGCAATCTTGGTGCCAACCAGAAAGTCATGATCCGAGATGAAATTGCCTTCATGCATGTTAACCAGCATGCCTTTGATGTTCGCGATGCCGGTTGCGCCGGCAACCGGGATACGGCGCGCTCTCAGCGGAGGGCGATAGCCCGCCTCCGCCATTGCCACCGCAAGCGCCTTGGCAATATAAAGCAGTTCAAACCGGTTCATCACGATTTCGTCGGCACGCCGCAGATATCCCAGCTCCTTGGCTTCCTCCGCACTTTTCGACACTTGCGCCGTGGCCACGCTTTGAAAGTAATTTTTCAGTACGGGAAAAGGATCGCCGTCTTTCGCCTTCTGCGCTGCGCGCAGCGCCAGCTCCTTGCAGCCTCCTCCCGCTGGCAGCAATCCGACGCCCGCTTCCACCAGTCCGATATAACTCTCTAAGGTAGCGACCGCACGGTCACAATGCATGACGAATTCGCATCCGCCGCCCAGCGCAAGGCCATCCACGGCTGCAACCGTTGGAATCATCGAATAGCGCAACGCCTGCGAAGTCTGCTGGAATTGCGCAATCATCGCTTCCACTTCCGCCAGCTTTCCCGCCATCAGGGCATCCGCAAGATTGAGCTTGCGCGCAGCCTTGAGTACGGCGGATTGCGCCGTTTTCTTGAATTTCTTCGCCAGTACGTTGAGAGCTGAAGGAGGTTCTTCGTTCTTCAAGCGCTCGGTTGCCTTCTTCAGGTTGGCGCCAGCAGAAAAGGGGGGCTCGGTCTGCCAGATTATCAGGGCACGCCAGTTACGTTCAGCTTCGTCTATCGCCTGTTGAATTCCATCCAGCACGTCACTACCGATAGTGTGCATCTTGCTCTTGAAGCTGAGTATGGCAATGCCGTCGTCGCCCTTTTCCGTGCGACCCCCTGCTTCAGCCTTTTCCGGCATGCTCCACATCCGCACCGCCTGGGTTTCAAATACGGTCTGGCCGTATTGGGGTTCTTCGCTCAGCAGCCGGTCGGGAAACAGTTGCCGCCGGTATACCGGTAGCAAGGAGCGTAGCCGAAAACTCTTGCTCGAAGGCGCGTAAGAACCGGGCTTCCTGTGTACTCCCTGTATGTCCGGGTTGACTGCCTGCGCCGGACTTTGCCCCAATTCGTGTACCCACTCGGGCAGCGAAACATTGCTCATACTCTTTCCAGCAGCAATATCTTCGCTGATCCATCCGCTGATCTCGCCCCATCCGGCGGCCTGCCAGGTTTCAAACGGACCCTGGGTCCAGCCGAAGCCCCAGCGCATGGCAAAATCGAGGTCACGGGCATTGTCCGCTATTTCCTCGAGATGGACCGCACAGTAATGAAACAGGTCGCGAAACACCGCCCACAGGAACTGAGCTTGCGGATGAGGACTGGCGCGTAGGGCTCCCAGTTTACCGGCAGGGCTTTTGTCTTTGAGCAGCTCCGCTATGTCAGGGTCCGCCTTGCCCGCCGAGAGCACGTATTCGTTTCGCGCAATATCCAGCACGTGAATATCCTTGCCTGTTTTCTGATATACCCCTCGCTTCGTCTTCTGGCCGAGCGCGCCTTTGCCTATCAGGCCTTGCAACCAGGGGGGCACTGCATAGTATTCGTGCCAAGGGTCATCCGGCAGCATTTCGCGCATGGTATTGATCACGTGGGCAAGAATATCCAGTCCCACCAAGTCGGCAGTACGGAAAGTCGCACTTTTCGGACGCCCAATGAGGGAACCGGTCAAAGCGTCCACCACATCGAATCCAAGCCCGAACTCGCTTGCGTGATGCATGGTGGCAAGCATGGAAAATACACCAATCCGGTTGGCAATAAAATTGGGCGTATCTTTCGCGCGGACGACACCCTTGCCCAGGGAAGTGACCAGGAAAGCTTCCAGGTCGTCGAGCATGGCGCTATCACTGGTTGTACAGGGAATCAATTCCACCAGGTGCATGTAGCGCGGCGGATTGAAAAAATGGATACCGCAGAAACGGTGGCGCAGGGTTTCAGGAAACACCTGCGCCAGTTGATTGATGGACAGCCCCGATGTGTTGCTGGCGAAAATTGTGCGTTCCCCCAGATACGGCGCTATTTTTGCATACAGCCCCGTTTTCAGATCCATGCGCTCCGCAATTGCTTCGATTACAAGATCGCACTCCCCAAGCAGTTCAAGGTTCTGGTCGTAGTTCGCTGGCTGTATGAATGTCCCTCTGGCTGTGCTCGACAGCGGTTGGGGCTCCTGCTTTTTAAGATTTTCGATTGCCTTGACTACATTCGCATTGGGATCCTCTCCGGCGGAAAGCTCGAATAAGAGGGTTTCAACGTTCGCATTGATCAGATGGGCTGCAATCTGCGCTCCCATGACTCCTGCGCCGAGAACGGCGGCCTTGCGCACGGTGAATCCAGAATTATTCACTTTTGCCTCCAATACGATATGTCCACATCACCCGGGAGGAACCACGCGCGGCTTGCGATGCTCATCGACCGCAACATAGGTTAGCACCGCCTCCGTCACCCGATAGCATATTTCCTTGTCGCCCTGCCGTAATCCGCGCTGCGCATACACGACCACATCCACCGTGATGGAAGTCCGTCCAATCCGGACGATATCGGCATAGAAGCTTACGACATCGCCGACGAATACCGGTTGCTTGAATACGAAGGAATTCACGGCCACGGTTACGACGCGACCGCGAGCCCGGCGGATGGCGGGAAGGCTGCCGGCAATATCCACTTGCGCCATGATCCAGCCCCCGAATACGTCTCCCGCATAATTCGTATCCGTAGGCATCGGTACCAGCCGCAGCACCGGATCGGAACCCTCAGGCAGCGATACCTGAGATTCAGTGTCACTGTCTGTCATTTTTCATGATTTCAACTGTTCACTCTACCGTGAATTTTTCGGCATTGCAGGGAATGATCTGCTCATTACTTCGTGTAGAGCCTGTCCACCTCGCTTTTGTAGTGGTTCTGCACATAAGTGCGCCGCAGTTTCAACGTCGGGGTCAACATCTGATTCTCGACTGTCCACGGCTCGGCCACCACGGCAATGCGATATATTTTGGCATAACCCGGAAATCCTTTGATCTGATAAGCGATCCGTTCCAGCAGGATTTCTTCGAACTTCGGATCGCCCCCTAGACGGCGCCAGTTCCGGTCGAGATGGTATTCGTCAGCCATGCTTTCCCAATTTCCGGAGTTGAGAACTGCCAGCACCGCTAAATGAGGACGTCCCTCGCCAACCACCATGACCTGTTCAAATAACGGATCGCGTAGAATCGCCGCTTCCATGTTGGCAGGTGGAATCTTTTCCCCGGTCGACATGACAATGATTTCCTTTACCCGGCCGGTAATGGCGATATGCCCGGCCTCATCGATTTCCGCGATATCGCCCGAATTGAGCCACCCGTCCGGGGTCATTACCGCTCGCGTGGCCTCCTCATTGTTCCAGTAGCCGAGCATGACGTTGGGTCCGCGAATAAGCAAGGCATTCTGCTCGCCGAGCTTCACTTCCACCCCTGGAATAGGCCGTCCGACACTCGCCGGAACATTGTCCTCGATCGTATTGCAGCAAACCACCGGGCTGCTTTCCGTCATACCGTAGCCCTGGAGGATGGGCAGGCCCAGGCCGATAAATATGCGGGAAACCTCGCTCGATAATGCGGCTCCGCCGCTCATTGCTGCGCGCAGCCGCCCTCCCAGTTTGCTCATCACCTTCTTTGCCACCAGTATTTCCAGCAACGGCCACAGCGCATGGGAAAAATGCTTCTCGGCGCGCCCCTGCTGATACTCGAACCGGTTATACCCGATCTCGACTGCAAGGTCGAACAGCCTGCGGCTCAGCAGGGGCCCCTCCGCCAGCTTGGCGCGAATGCCGGCATATACGCGCTCATATATTCGGGGCACCGAAACGAGGATGGTCGGCCGGATGATCAGCAGATCCTCCTGCAACTGGGGAATCGAGCGCGCATACGCCACTGTCGAGCCCCGCATCATCGGCACGTAATAACCGGCAGTCCGTTCAAATGTGTGGGACAGCGGTAAAAAGGAGAGCAGCACGTCGCTTTCTTCGATCGGTACGACCTGCAGGCAGCTATGGGCATTGGTCAGTATATTATGATGGCTGAGCATCACGCCCTTGGGATGCCCGGATGTACCCGATGTATAAATGATGGTAGCCAGCTGGTGCGGGTCACGTGCGAGGACACGGCTGGGCGGGACTTCTTCCGGAGCCTGATGCTCCGGCTCCGCAGGAAGCTGATAGAGGGGTTCCACGCTTGGCAACGACTCGGTCGGTCTTTCGCCGGGGAACCACTCCGGCAGCCAGTCATGCAGCGCAAGCACGAGCTCGTTTCCTCTATGACCCTGCCTGACGCTGCCCTGGATAATGATGACGCGTACAAGCCCTGTCATCTGGTCACGCACTTCCGAGAAAGCAAGCCACTGCCCCAGTTCCTCCAGCAGAAGTACCTTGACGCCTGCATCCTGAAGGATATAAGCCGCATTATCCGGGCGATCAGTGGGATAGAGCGGCACTACCACCAGCCCAAGCCTCAGCGCAGCCTGTTCGAACATTACCCATTCCGGGCAGTTTCTTAACATTATCCCGACGCGGTCACCCGGTTTAAGCTTTTCCTTCGATAGCGCAATCACCCAGTGTGCAATGCGCTCATCCATTCGCGCCCAGGAAAGATCACGCCACTTGCCGCTCGATCGATCATAATCCCGATAGGCTATCGCTTCGGGCGTGCGGCGCACCCGCTCGCGGAACAATCCATCCAGAGTTCCCGCAGTTTCCACCGGAATGATGCCCGCCATGTCCTGTCTTCCAGATGTTGTAGGGATTTCCGCGTCGCTGGGCGTCGCTGCCGGAGATAATGCCGATCGAACCTGCTGCCGGCTGGCGGAGACATTATTCATATAGTGCTCATGCGTTGATTGGCGAAGCAGCTTCAGCTGCCGCGTCCGATCTCGAGCCGAAGTCAGAAGGAAAATCGTCCACCATGATCACGCGGCGGCGCAAGGCTCCCATTTTTTTCAATATTTCCAGTTCCGTAGACGTAATGACTCTTTGCTTCAGGGCAGCCGCGATACTCTCTTCTTCCTGCGCGGGAATCTGCCCGCTCTTTATCGCCGTACGCAGCTTGGCTTCCGTTGCCTCACAGGACACTGCATGCTGCAGTGCCTGTTCCAGAATATTCAGCGGCTCGTCTTTGGCTGTGGGTATGTAAATACCGGCAGTGAGGCGATCACGCGCGTCGCCGGGCGCCAGCATCAATGTCGCAATTTTTTGTTCCAGCTCGTCCGGGGGCGGAGAGAACGGTTTGCCCAGCGGAAACACCATGAATCGCAATACGCGTCGTGTGAATCCGGTAGCGGGAAAATTATCCAGTACCCCATCGAAGGCCTGTTGCACGCGATACAACGCATCCTGCATGGACCAATGCAGCAGCGGCAAGTCAGAAGGGGGTCGGCGATCATCGTTAAAGCGTTTCAGCACAGCGGAGCATAAATAGAGAAGGCTTAGAATATCGCCCAGGCGTGCGGATAAACGCTCCCTGCGTTTGAGCGACCCGCCCAGAACCAGAAGGGAGATATCAGCGAGAAAGGCGAAAGAGGCCGAGCAACGCGTCAGCTGGCTGTAGTAATCCTGTACTTCCGGATCCGTGTTCAACGGCGCCTTCGCAAACCTGCCGCCGGTAAGACCGTGCATGAGCGATCGCAAACCATTGCCGACCGTAAAGACAAAATGCCCGGCCAGAGCCTTGTCGAATTCCACCAGCCCCCGCTTCGTGTCCAAGTCTCCGGCGGCACGGATTTCCTTCAGCAGGTATGGATGGCAGCGTATCGCGCCCTGACCGAAAATGATCATGTTTCGCGTGAGGATGTTGGCGCCTTCCACAGTGATGCTGACCGGAATCTGCTGATAGTTGCGCCCCAGGTAGTTGCCCGGCCCCAGGCAGATGCCCTTGCCTCCATGCACATCCATTGCATCATTGATCACCTCGCGTCCCCGCTCAGTGAGATGGTATTTGACAATGGCGGAGATCACGGAAGGCTTTTGCCCGAGATCCACCGCTCCCGCAGTCATCATTCGCGCCGCATCCATCATGTAGGTATGACCCCCGATGCGTGCAAGCGCTTCTTCGACACCCTCAAAAAATCCGATAGGCTGTTTGAACTGCACCCGTACTCTGCTGTAAGCGCCCGTTGCGCGTGTGGCCAGCTTGGCTCCGCCAGTGCTGGTGGCGGGCAGGGAGATGGAGCGGCCGGCAGCAAGGCAGTTCATCAGCATGCGCCAGCCTCGTCCTACCCCCTCGATCCCCCCGATCACATACTCCATGGGGATGAAAACGTCCTTTCCAGAATTGGGGCCGTTCTGAAAGGCGGCATCGAGCGGAAAATGGCGGCGACCGATCTCCACACCCGGCGTATCAGTGGGAATCAGCGCCAGGGTGATGCCAAGATCCCTCTGCCCACCCAGGAGTCCATCCGGATCATGGAGCTTGAATGCAAGTCCAAGGAGGGTCGCGACCGGGCCGAGCGTGATGTAGCGCTTCTCCCAGGTCACGCGCATGCCCAGCACCTTCTCATTACCGTTGAACGTGCCATAACATACGATGGCCGAATCGGGAATGGCGCTTGCATCCGAACCTGCTTCAGGTCCCGTGAGCCCGAAACACGGCACCTCCAATCCCTTCGCCAGCCGCGGAAGATAGTAACTCTTCTGCTCTTCCGTGCCATATTGCAGCAGCAGTTCAGAGGGACCCAGCGAATTCGGCACCATTACGGTCACTGCAGCGGTACCACTGCGTGAACTGATTTTCAGGATGACCTCGGAGTGCGCGAACGCGGAAAAGCCGAGCCCCCCGTACTCCTTGGGAATAATCATGCCAAAAAAACCCTTGTCCTTGATGAACTGCCATACGTGGGGCGGCAGATCATGCAATTCCCGCGTGATCTGCCATTCATCCAGCATCGCGCACAGTTCTTCCACAGGACCGTCCAGAAAGGCTTTTTCTTCCGCCTGCAGCTTGGGCTTGGGGAATGCCAGCAGCTTGCTCCAGTCCGGTCTGCCGCTGAACAGCTCTGCCTCCCACCATACCGTGCCGGCATCCAGCGCTTCCTGCTCGGTTTGCGAGATATGGGGCAGAATCTTACGGAAGATTTTCAGCAGGCGGCTGGAAATGAGGATGCGGCGCACCTGCGGTACGAAAATGATGACGCCGGCAACTAAAATCAGCGTCAGAAGCAGAGATGAGATCAAGGCAATTTTCCTTGGTAGGTTTGTGACACCTGTAAAAAACCGGCTCCCTATACTCGTGCAGCTTCTCAGCCGTCACCCGGAGCGGGGGTACCGCGAACATTCATCTTGTTATCCACTTTCTTCACTCCTTCAACCATCCACGCGAGCATGTTGACACGATCCAGTTGAGCCTGGTTATCCGCAAAACCGCTCAGCATTACCGTTCCATTATGCGCTTCCACCCGGATGTCGAGATGCCGGACCTCCGGATCCAATTTCAAGGCGCCCTGTATCGAACTGTTGAGAGTGCTGTCATCCACAACCGCCTGGGGTTCCGGCGTCTTCCATGATTCATGCACCTTCTCTTCTTGTCCGCAACCCGCCAGGGAGAGGGCGCCTGCGAGGGCGACGGCTGCTAAGGCTATGGGTTTATATCTATCGATCATTTTATTTTTCCTGGTCAGAATAAAAAATACCAATCTCGCGCTGATTAAATAATTACCGATTATGAAACCTCTGTAAACTTCAATCCAGTGTTGAGGAGGTATGTTTTCACCTGTTCAGGCAGATTTTCTTGCAGGCAGTCGAATTCTCTGGTTTCTTTCATGGAACGAAGCCAGGTGAGTTGGCGTTTCGCCAATTGCCGGGTAGCGGCCAACGCCATTTCCCGCATTCGCAATGCGTCGGTTGCGTTTTCCAGATGCATCCACACCTGCCGGTAACCCACGCACCGCATCGAAGGGTTCTCATCACTGAGATAGAATTTATCACGGATTGCCCGCACCTCATCAATTAATCCATGCTTCAGCATTTGCTCGAAACGACATGCGATGCGCTGGTGCAGGGCCTGACGGTTGCCGGGAACGAGCGCAATCTTGACAACTTCGTAAGGTAGTGAAACATTTTTCGGCTTCCTCAGTGTTTCCGACATGGGTTTGCCGGTGAGATAGAACACTTCCAGCGCACGCTGTATGCGCTGGCTGTCGGTTGGTTTGATGCGTTCCGCGCTGACGGAGTCCAGCCGGAACAACTCCTGGTGCATCGCGGGCCAGCCGCTTTTTCGGGCTTTGGCTTCAATCGCAGCGCGCACGTCGCTGTCCGCGGAAGGAAGTTCCGAAAGCCCCTCAAGGAGCGTCTTGAAATAGAGCATCGTGCCGCCCGCCAGAAGCGGAATACTGCCCCGGTCCGCAATCTCCCGCATTGTGCGCAGCGCGTCAGTGCGGAACCGGGCAGCAGAATAATGCTCATGCGGATCGATCAGATCGATGAGATGATGAGGCGTGGCCGCCAGCGCTTCCGGGCCTGGTTTCGCGGTGCCGATATTCATGTGGCGATAGACCTGCGCGGAATCCACGCTGATGATCTCCACCGGAAGATAACGTGCGATATGCAGCGCGAGGGCGCTTTTCCCGCTTGCCGTCGGCCCCATCAGAAAAATTGCAGGCGGATAAGGGGAATAGCCCGTTTTTTTTTTCATTCCGGGTTCTTCTGCCCTGTTCGGTCACGATAGCCGGGAAAAGGCTATCCCTATGGTAATTGCCTGTGTCGTGGATCAACCTCTATATTTTCGCCAAAGCGCTTCGTACAGTTCCCGGTTTGCGTTGCGAGTGATTCGGGATTGAAATCTGTTTTATTCAAGGGATTAAACGCGATATTCGATTGAATGACAAGCATTGGTTTTTTCGGTTAGAATCCGTTCCTTGACTTGGCGCCCAAGCCCTCCCCGTTGCCCAAACCGATTCTATTTTATGATTCTTGTACTTAGCCCGGATACCGGACCTGAAAGTCCCGACTACAAGCAGTTATTGGCATATCTTGCCAATATGCCGGGAATATCCACTCGAGTGCGCACCGAGGTCGGCAGCGAGCAGACGCTCACCGAAGTGTACCTGATCGGGAACACCAAGGCGCTGTTGGTCGAGGATATGCAAAACCTGCCGTGTGTAGAGCAGGTTGTTCGGATCTCGGAGGAGTATCGTGTTCTTGGCCGGCACAAGGATGATCACCGGCCTACTTATTTCGATTATAACGGAGTGCGTTTCGGTCAGGATACCCTGAATGTTTTTGCCGGACTGTGCGCAGTAGATACGCTCGAGCACGTAGAACTGATGATGCAGGCGCTGCGGGACAACGGACAAGTGTGCACCCGCATGGGAGCCTACAAGCCCCGTACCAGCCCCTACTCGTTTCAGGGCCACGGCAAGGCCTGTTTACCCTACGTATTCGAACTGGCCGGAAAATATGGCATCCGGGTGATAGCCATGGAAATCACCCACGAATCTCACCTCGAGGAAATCTGTGATGCGCTTTATCGCACCGGCAATGCCACCGGGGTAATTCTGCAGATCGGCACGCGCAACACACAGAATTTCGAGTTGCTGAAAATAGTGGGACGCCAGCAGGATTTTCCGGTGCTGCTCAAGCGGGGTTTTGGTATTACCCTCGATGAATCTCTCAACGCTGCGGAATATCTGGCATCCGAGGGCAACCGTAAAGTCGTTTTCGGTCTGCGCGGCATGAAAACCAACATGGGGGATCCGCATCGCAATTTTGTCGATTTTGCCCATGTGCCAGTGGTCAAGCGACTGACGCGCATGCCGGTCTGCATTGATCCGTCGCATTCGGTCGGAATGAGAGCCGCGTCTCCGGATGGCATACTCGATATCATGCATGCAACGGTGCAGGGCGTCATCGCCGGCGCCAATATGATACTGGTGGATTTTCACCCCGCGCCGGGGAAAGCGTTGGTGGATGGACCCCAGGCGTTGCTGATGAGGGAATTGCCGCTTTTCCTGGAAGACGTGGCTATTGCACGGAAAGCTTATGAGCAGCGTGTTGCCCTTGCCCAGCGTTATCAGGAAGATACCGAGCCGGCGCTGCCTTCCTCGGTACAAAGCGCCTGAATTGCCAGTCTGAATTTCTTTTCGAATAGACACCAGGCACGCCGCGCCGCCAGCTGCCTCAGCTTCCCCTTTCTCATTCTTTCCAGTCCTTCTCCATGGACGTGCCGGAAGGGAGCAGCGTGACGTGATACGTCACGTCCTGATCCTGCTGTTCGCGTTGTTTACATCGGCTCTCATGGATTCCGGCAATGCTGGCGGCGTAATTCGACCGTCATCCTCCCCAGGTTTTGCCACTCCCGCAACAGGAACATGTTTATCGGGTTTTCCGACGACAGTGACGGACGATGACGGTCGCCGTGTTCGGATGACTCACGCTGCAATGCGCATCATTTCACTTTCACCCAACGTCACTGAACTGATATTTGCTGCTGGAGCTGGGAAAAAACTGGTTGGAGTCAGCAGGCACAGCAATTATCCGGATGCCGCAAAATCCATTCCCGACATAGGGGACTCATTCAGTCTGGATCTTGAGAGAATTGTCGCACTACAGCCCGATCTGCTGCTGGCCTGGCGCAGTGGCAATGCCAGAGCCGATATCGAGAAGCTGGAAAGACTTGGCCTGACTGTTTTTGCGACAGAAGCAGTCACGCTGGCCGATGTGTCGCGCCTGCTGCGAATTATCGGCACGCTGGCGGGAACATCAGGGCCGGCGGAACGGGCAGCGAAAGCCTATGAAGAGGAATTGCAGGGGATCCAGAGCAGCTACAGCAACCGGCCCAGGGTCAGCGTATTCCAGTTGATCTGGCATCAACCGCTGATGACGATAAACAACCAGCACCTCATCAGCGATGTCATCCAGATATGCGGTGGCACGAATGTGTTTGCGCGGGAATCTTCCCTGACGCCGGTGGTGTCCGGGGAAAACCTGCTGGAGGCGGACCCGGATGCCATCATCAGCAGCGTCTCACTGGAGCAGGACGAAAGCGCGCCCGCTGAAGTCAAGGCTTTCCTCCGACAGTTTTCGCCGCTCAGCGCGGTGAGGAATAACAATGTATTTTTTGTGCACCCCGATCTGATCCAACGGCAGACGACGCGTGTGTTGCGGGGCGCCCATCTGGTTTGCGAGCAGCTGGAATGCGTTCGTTCCCGCCGGAAAATCGTCCGCCTGCCTGATTCCTGATTTTCGTGCCCCCCCATGAGCCTGCACCGGCAGGCGCTCAGGAAAGCGGATTTGTCAATCAGGAGGATAAGAATTTCTCTTGAGAAAACAGATGAATGGTAAAATAAGTGTTTATGCTTTTGCCTTCCCCGGTCTGCATTAAATGCCTCACGATTTGTAGAATGACTGGCACTCGCAGGCATGCAGAGGTTATACAAAGGATTAAATTGAGGGTATAGGTCGAATGCTGACCGTACCGCCAGCGGTATTTGTGCTTGAATGAGGTGTATTTAATGGAAAACGGCGAAATGATCAAGGTATTGCTTGCAAACCCTCGCGGTTTCTGTGCAGGCGTGGACCGGGCAATCGAAATTGTCGAGCGTGCACTGAGCGTGCATGGCGCGCCGATCTATGTGCGCCACGAAGTGGTGCATAACCGTTTCGTAGTGGAGGATCTGGAAAAAAAGGGAGCAGTATTTGTCGAGAACCTCGATGAAGTTCCAGCCGGCAGCATTCTGATCTTCAGTGCTCACGGAGTTTCCCATGCGGTGCGACGCGAAGCCGAGGCGGGACAATTCAAGGTATTCGATGCCACCTGTCCGCTCGTGACCAAAGTCCACATTGAAGTGGCAAAGATGCGGGACCAGGGAAGAGAAATCATCATGATCGGCCATGCGGGACATCCGGAGGTGGAAGGTACCATGGGCCAGGCCGAGGGAGATGGTCCTTCCATGTATCTGGTGGAAACAGAAGAGGATGTCGAGAAACTGCAGGTGCAGGATCCGGCTCACCTGGCTTACGTGACCCAGACCACCTTGTCCGTGGATGATGCCAATCGGGTGATCCAGGCCCTGAAAGGCCGTTTCCCCAATATCCTCGGTCCCAAAAAGGATGATATCTGTTACGCCACCCAGAACCGGCAGGATGCGGTAAAAACGATGGTCAAGCAGTGCGATCTCGTGATTGTGGTGGGCTCGCCCAATAGCTCCAACTCCAACCGTCTGTGTGAAGTCGCGAGAAATGCCGGCGTGGACGCGTACATGCTGGACCGGGCGGAACAATTGCAGGAAGCCTGGCTGAAAGGCAAAATGCGGATCGGTATTACCGCGGGGGCATCGGCGCCGGAAGTGCTTGTACAGGAAGTCATCTCGCGACTCAGACAAATCGTGTCAGAGCAAGCGGAAAGGGAAGTGGTGGTGGAAGAGCTGAGAGGAGTGGTAGAGTCAGTGGTGTTCCCATTGCCAAGAAACTGATCACGGCTTTTCATCGGATAGTTTTACTTCCTTAGATCGGAAACACCTTGCTTCCGTCCATCAGTGCCCGCTCGGGCTGACGCGGCAACCTCACAACGACACAGCGGGTAGCTGCGGTATTCATCTCCTACTTCTCACCGAGTTTCGGCATTCATACGCATGCAGGGTGCTCCAGAGTTTTTACAAGTTCATTCGATCCGACTGTTTCAACCCATAGCAAAATGCAACACATATACGAAAAGGCAAGAAAGATCACGATGGTTATCTTCGATGTGGATGGCGTGCTCACGGACGGGAGCCTCTATCTCACGGACGGAGGTGAGGAAATCAAAGCGTTCAACAGCCAGGATGGCCATGGCCTGAAAATGCTCAAGGCCACGGGAGTCAAGGTGGCGCTTATCACTGGCCGTCAGTCCCGCTGTGTGGATTTGAAGGCAAAGGACTGGGGCGTTACCCTCGTCTATCAAGGCGCAAAAAACAAGCTTCCCGCATTCGAGGCCTTGCTTGAGGACCAGCACCTGGATGCCTCCGCCTGTGCATACGTGGGAGATGATCTGATCGATCTGCCGATCCTGCTGCGCTGCGGTCTTGCCATCTCTGTACCTGCCGCCCCTGCCCTCGTGAAAAAGCACGCGCACTATATCACCCGTCTGGAAGGAGGGCGAGGGGCGGCGCGCGAGATCTGCGAAATGATAATGCAGGCGCAGGACACGCTGGACGCGCATCTTGCGACTTATCTCACATGATGGGTCACCTTCGCTTCGGATTCCTTTTCGTTATAGTAGCCCTGTTTGCATCATTGCTAACCCTGCTGAATCAGGACGGGCCCACACCTTTGCTTGCGCCGGAGAGCATATCGGTACGGGCGCCTGACTATGTTGTGGAAGATTTTTCTGCCATTCGCACGGATGAGAACGACGCGGGATACAAAATGCTTCTCGGAAAAAAAATGGTGCATTATCCCGACGATGATTCGGCTGAGCTGGAACAACCCCGCTTAATTACTATCGAACCCGGTAAACCTTCAGTACAACTGCAGGCGGATAATGCGAAGATGTCTGCCGAGGGCGAAGACATTTATTTGAGTGGCAATGTGGTGATCGTCCGAAACGCGGGTAAAGGCCGCGGTGAAACAATCTTGACAACCAGTCTGCTGCATCTCATTCCGGACCAGGACATTGCGCGAACGGACAAGCCCGTGGAGATAACTGAAACAAACGCCACTATCAGAGCGATTGGAATGGAAATGAACAATCGTACGGGCCACACGGAATTGTTGTCGCAGGTAAAGGTCGTGCATGACAAGAAACGCTAGGTTCTCTTTTACTGCTCCCATGAAACCCCTATCTGTCGCTTTTCTCGCTGTAATGCTCTTCAGCGCACCGGTTCGGGCCGAGCGGGCCGACAGCGAGAAGCCTGTGCATCTGGAGGCCGACCGTGCCACCGTGCAGGATGCCAACAAGCTGGCTACCTTTATCGGCAATGTCGTACTGACACAGGGAACACTGATTATTCGCGCGGATAAGATGACAGTGAAGGAAGACGCCAACGGTTTTCAATATGCCACTGCATTCGGCAATCTTGCCAGTTTTCGCCAGAAGCGCGATGGCAAGGATGAATACGTGGAGGGCTGGAGCGAGCGTATGGAATACGATGGCAAGGCCGACAAGGTTCAGCTTTTCAAGAAAGCAAGGTTGAGGCGCGGAAAGGATGAAGTTCATGGGGATTATATTTCCTATGACGCAGTCAACGAATTCTTCCAGGTAAATGGCGAGGGTGGAACGAGCACCCAAACCCATTCGGAGGGCAGGGTGCGAGCGGTGATACAGCCCAAAAAGAAGGAGCCCAAACCCGAGGCAGACAATTCATAAACGAACATCATTATGGAACTTCCCCTCTCTTCAGCCCGCGGCCATGCCGATCATGCTTCCCAAGCCCCCGAAGCTCCCCTGGTTTCCTCAGGAAAGAGAAGTGAATTCAGGGCGGAAAATCTGAAAAAAAGCTACAAGTCGCGCACGGTGGTGCATGATGTTTCTCTTTCGGTTAAAAGCGGAGAGGTTGTCGGCTTGCTGGGTCCCAATGGCGCAGGCAAGACCACCTGTTTTTACATGATGGTGGGCCTTGTCCCGCTGGATGGGGGCAGCATCGTCCTCGATGAGCTTGACCTCAGCCAGATGCCCATGCATGAGCGCGCGCGCCTTGGTTTGAGTTATCTGCCACAGGAAGCTTCGATTTTCAGGCGACTCTCGGTAGCCGACAATATTCGCGCTGTACTGGAATTGAAAAACCATGGGGCTGACGAGATGCAGCAGCATCTCGACAATTTACTGCATGATCTGCATATCAGTCATATACGCAACAGTCCGGCCATCAGTTTATCGGGCGGGGAACGTCGGCGCGTCGAAATTGCCCGTGCGCTGGCGACAGGACCCCATTTCATCTTGCTGGACGAGCCGTTTGCCGGAGTGGATCCCATTGCCGTGCTGGACATCCAGAAAATTATCCGCTTTCTGAAGGAGCGGGGCATCGGTGTGCTGATCACCGACCATAATGTACGGGAAACATTAGGAATCTGTGACCATGCCTTTATCATAAGCGACGGCAGGGTGCTGGCGAGCGGCAGTCCAGACGAAATCATTTATAATGAAAACGTGAGAAAAGTCTATCTGGGAGAACATTTCCGCCTTTGAAAATAAAGCTTCGCCTTACCTGAAATCGGCTTTATCGTTGTTTTTCCAATATGAAACCAACTCTTCAAGTCAAGCTGTCGCAACATCTGGCGCTTACGCCGCAATTGCAGCAGTCCATCCGGTTATTGCAACTCTCCACGATAGAGTTGAACCAGGAAATAGAGCGCATCGTACAGGAGAATCCCCTTCTGGAACTTGATGACAGCCTCGGCAACGACAGTACCGATTATCATAGCCTCATACCGGAGGAGTTGGCCGCACCGTTGCCAAACGAGCTGGAGGTTGCCGAGGAAAGCCTCCCTATTCTCTCCGTCGAAGCAGAAACCGATGTGAAGCAACCGCTTGACGAGCGGGAGTGGCCGCCGGATGACAGCGTTTTTCGGCCCTACCGGGACGATGAGGACGAACGTGATATTCCACAGCAAGCGGTGGAACCTCCGAATCTCCGTGCCCACCTCAACTCGCAACTCAGCCTGAGCCAGATCTCCCAGCGGGATAGAAAGATCACCGGATTACTGATCGACAGCCTGGATGATGATGGCTATCTTGTCCAGGACCTGGAAGAATTGGTCGATCTGTTGCCCGCCGAGCTGTCAATAGATATCGACGACCTGCACATTGCCCTCGAACATTTGCAGCACTTGGATCCCCCCGGCATCGGTGCGCGCAACTTGAGAGAATGCCTCGTCATGCAACTGCAGGCGCTCCCACCCGATACGCCCTATCTGGAGCAGGCATTGGCGCTGGTGAACAACCATCTTGAAAGTCTGGCATCCCGGGACTTTGGCGCCATCAAGCGGGTGCTGCACTGCAACGACGACTGTCTTCGCTCTGTCCAGCAGATGATAACGCGACTGAATCCGAGACCGGCCACGGCCTTCAGCTCCACAGTCGCCTGCTACATCGTGCCCGACGTCATCGTGACCAAAGTCGGCGGTTCCTGGGTAGCCAGCCTTAATCCGGAAGCCATGCCGCGTCTCAGGATCAACCGGCTCTATGCGGAGATCCTGAAAGGATGCAATGACGACTCTACCCGTCGGCTGATCAGCCAATTGCAGGAAGCAAAATGGCTGGTAAAGAACGTACAACAGCGTTTCAACACCATCCTCAAGGCATCGGCAGCCATTGTGGAACGCCAGCAGCAGTTTTTCGAGCATGGAGCAGTTGCGATGCGTCCGATGATACTGCGGGAAATCGCCGACGTGCTGAATCTGCACGAGTCCACCATTTCGCGGGTTACCACGCAGAAATTCATGCGCACGCCGCGCGGCATTTTCGAATTGAAGTATTTTTTTGGGA
The DNA here is from genome assembly GCF_000196355.1 of Nitrosospira multiformis ATCC 25196. Taxonomy (NCBI): domain Bacteria; kingdom Pseudomonadati; phylum Pseudomonadota; class Betaproteobacteria; order Nitrosomonadales; family Nitrosomonadaceae; genus Nitrosospira; species Nitrosospira multiformis. Next base: position 87,498 of record NC_007614.1, on the reverse strand, counting down.
GCCACGTATCAACGGATAGTGGTGGCGCTTGCTCCGCCACTGCCATTCGCGCGCTGATCAAGCAAATGATCAGTGAGGAAAACTCGAGGAAGCCGCTCAGCGACAGTCAGATCTCGGAGGTCCTGGGGCAGCAGGGTATCATGGTTGCTCGCCGTACCGTAGCAAAATATCGGGAGTCCTTGCAAATTCCTTCCGTCAATCTTCGGAAATCGTTTTAACCACAGTCATTTCATAGGAGCCACAAATGAACATCCATGTCACAGGTCGGCAGGTCGAAATCACCCCTCCATTGCGCGAGTATGTTGTTTCCAAATTGAGCCGCATCACTCAACGTTTCGACCAGATTGTGGATATCACTGTGACCCTTTCCGTGGAAAAGTTGGAGCACAAGGCGGAGGCGCTGGCGCGAGTCCCTGGCAACGATATTTTTGTCGAGGCGGACAGCACGGACATGTACGCTTCCATAGATGATCTCGTTGATAAACTCGAGCGCCAGCTGGTCCGCCGCAAGGAGAAAAATGAAAGCCAACGCACGGATACCGTTTAAGAAATTCCGGATCAGGGCAATTTGAACCAAAGATCAGGTGGAGCAACGATAAAGGGCTCTGCACCAATACGGGCTCAGCACCGCTTCTCGCTCCGAAACCGTGAATTTGTTTCGGCACTCCCGGGAAGAAGCTCATGATTTTTCCCAATCCTGATAATCAGGAGGCATTCAACCAGATGGTCGGAATCGACGCCAGACAGCTTTTCGAGGAAAAACGCCAGAAACTGGGTCTCACCTGGGAAGCAGGGCGGGATGGAGGCGACAGAAGTCTCGATAATGAAGCGATCGCGCGTTCGACGCAGGGGATGATCGGACACCTCAATTTCATCCATCCCAACTGGATTCAGGTATTGAGCGAAACCGAGGCCGAATATCTCAACGCGCTCGATCCTGCTTCCCTCGAACAACATATGCGCAGGCTTGCCGAAAGCGATATGCTATGCATCATTGTTACGGCGGGCGCATGTGTTCCGGATTCCATAAAGTCCCTGGCGGATTCCACGCGTACCCCTCTCTTCTGTACACCCTACTCCAGTCTCGAGATCCTCTGGATATTACGCCCCTATCTCGGACGGGTCCTTGCTCCTTCCTGCAGCAGGCATGGCGTATTGCTCGACGTTCTTGGGCTCGGCGTAATGATTACCGGCGAGAGCAGTGTCGGCAAGAGCGAATTGGCGCTGGAACTGGTGAGCCGCGGACATGGATTGGTGGCGGATGATGTGGTGGAGCTCTATCGCATTGCACCGGAAACGCTCGAAGGGCGCTGCCCACCCATGCTGCGCGATTTTCTCGAAGTGCGGGGACTGGGAATGCTGAATATTCGAACGATTTTTGGCGAAGCGGCGGTACGGCGCAAAAAAAACATGAAACTCATCGTTCACTTGCAGAAACCCAACAGCGCTGATCTCAATGCAATGGAACGGCTGCCGATCAATGATGTCACTGAGAATATCCTGGATGTCAACATCCGGAAAGTCATCATTCCGGTTGCCGCCGGCCGAAACCTCGCTGTCCTGGTAGAAGCGGCGGTACGAAACTATGTTTTGCAGTTACGCGGCATAGACAGCGGTCAGGAATTTTTCGCGCGCCATCAACAGGAACTCGAGAACGGGCAAACATAACACGTGGGCGAAAACAGAGTTAAAACCTTCTCGTCCCTCCCTGCCTTTCTGCTCACGGATATTCTCATCCGGTACGATTTGAATCTATGCAGGTGATCGTCATCAGCGGCCTGTCAGGCTCCGGCAAGAGCATCGCGCTTACCGTTCTGGAAGATAACGGCTACTATTGCGTTGACAACCTTCCGGCCAACCTGCTGCTGGAGGTGACGGTTTATTTGAAGCAATCCGGCCATGAGCGCGTCGCCGTCAGCATTGACGCCAGAAGCCGCGAAACCTTGCATCTCTTGCCACAACGGTTGGCCGACTTGAGGCGGCAGAAAATGGATATCCATCTGTTGTTTCTCGACACCAAAACGGATACGCTGTTGAAGCGTTTTTCCGAAACTCGCCGCCGTCACCCACTCAGTGACAATCAATCCACCCTGCCGGAATGCATAGAGATGGAACGCGAGATGTTGCGTGAAATTCATGATCTGGCGAACCGCATCGATACCAGTGACTTGAGCGCGAGCTCGCTGCGAGCCTGGATAAGGGATTTCATCGGGCTGGAACCCGGTCGCCTGACGCTGCTGTTCCAATCTTTTGGCTTCAAGCACGGCATCCCGCTGGATTCCGATATGGTGTTCGATGTTCGCTGCCTTCCCAATCCCCACTATGAGGCCCTTCTGCGACCTTTGACGGGAAAGGATGGCGCCGTGATCGAATACATGGACGCAAACAGCAGCGTGAATCGCATGTTCGAGGATATCCGCCGATTCGTCGATGACTGGTTGCCCTGTTTCATCCGCGATAACCGCAATTACCTCACGGTAGCGATCGGCTGCACTGGAGGACGGCATCGTTCCGTTTATTTCGTGGAGCGGTTGGCACGTTATTTTACGGAAAACAACCAGGTTCTGGTACGGCATCGGGAATTGAATGCATAAAAAGCCATTCTCCCCCTGTAACATTGCAACCCTTTCGGCGAACAGGGCATTCCCGGTCGGCGCCGATTCCTTATCTATTTCCAGACATTGAATTCCCGCGCCAGTACATCAAAAACTGTCACGCTTGCTTTTACCGGGGCATCCGGCATGCCCTATGGCATGCGTTTGCTGGAACTGTTGCTCGCAGCCGGCACTCGCGTCTACCTGATGTATTCCCAGGCAGCGCAGATCGTAGCTCATCAGGAAATGGAGCTGGTATTGCCTTCCCGTGCCAGGGAAGCGGAGGAGCTGTTGCGCCGGCGTTTCAGTACTGAACAGGGCCAGTTACGCGTGTTCGGACGGGAGGATTGGTTGGCTCCGGTTGCCTCCGGCTCCAACCCGGCTGACGCAATGGTGGTTTGCCCCTGCACCATGGGTACGCTTGCTGCAATTGCCGCAGGAATGAGTCAAAAGCTGATCGAACGTTCAGCGGACGTAATGCTGAAGGAAAACCGGAAGCTCATCCTCGTACCCCGGGAGACTCCCTTTTCCGCCATTCACCTCGAAAATATGCTGAAGCTGGCGCGTAGCGGCGCAATAATCCTGCCGCCCAATCCCGGCTTCTATCACCACCCGCGGGACATCCACGGCATGGTGGATTTTGTAGTGGCGCGTATCCTCGATCATGTGGGAGTCGCTCATACGCTCATGCCGCGCTGGGGCGAAGAAAGTACGGTGGATTGAATTCGACTCGGCGAATTTTCGTGCCGATGAACTATCCTTGGGTCTCCTTGATTTCTCCTGCCCTCGCGGTAAGAATATCGGGGCATTGGCCAGCAGAAACGGGTTTCAATCCCGTGCGGGTTGCATGATAAATTCCCGCCTCGGTGACAACGAAATCCATGGGAATATCATGTGCGTGAGGGTGCAAACTTTCCAGGCGAAGAATTTCGAACGCAACACCGATAGCGAGCGGACGGGGCTTCATGACGGCTAGCGTACGATCGAAATAACCGCTGCCGTACCCCAGGCGAAAGCCAAATTTGTCGAAACCGATCATGGGGATGATCAGGGCATCCACTGTTACCAGATCGGTATTGTCTGGTACCGGAATATCATAGGCGCCGATTTTCATGGGGGCTTCCTGCCACCACTTGCGGAAACGGAGGGGCTCATGTTTATTCACTACCTCGGGGAGTGCAAGCGTGGCGCCCCTGGTCTGGAAAAAAAACATGAGCGGACGGGGATCATATTCGCCTCGATGAGGCCAGCAAAACCCCACAGTACGTGTCCGTAGCGCGAGAAAGCCTTGTTTCAGCAGCTCGGTGATGGCAGCGCTCCAGCGAAGATGGTCGGCTTCGCCTATGCATTCCCTGGCCGCCATCAGTTCCGCGCGCTGGTGCCTTCTCCAGTCCTTCCAGTTATTCATCACTCTTTCGAATATATACCCGGTCAGTTATCTGTCATAGCCGGAATTTCAAGCGGCTCTGTCTGAGATGCATATTGTAGAAGCACTTTCCTCACGGGGGAGGGAATGGCAGCTTTCAGCGCATCCTCCGGCATCCTCCATACACAGGGACGCCGGGGCTGCGATAAGACCTCCGGTGTCAAATGATCCGGCGGGCGGGAAATGACCTGCAGGATGAGCGGATAAATCCGCAATCTGAAGTGGGTAAAGGTGTGAGTGAGCGCTTCCATCTGTGACATCGGCCGCACATTTATCCCGAAACGCAGGCAGTATTCAATCACATTCTCATTCATCCCCATCTCCGGCAAGCTCCATAGGGCGCCCCAGATCCCCGTGCTCGGCCGTTTTTCCAAGAGGATTTTGCCCTGTGCCACCGCCAGCAGCAGCACCGCTTCCCTTTCCGGCAATATCTTCCTCGGCCGAGGGGTGGGCAGGCTGCCGGCGCGGTTATCCCTGAATGCAACACACTCCAGCCGAAGCGGGCATGAGCCGCACATGGGACGAGCGCGGATGCAGATAGTCGCACCCAGGTCCATCAGCGCCTGGGTATAGCCCTCGATATCGCGTTCAATCGGGCTCTCATCTCCCTTTGGCAGCAATGCTTCCGCTTTTTGCCATAGCTGCGCTTCCACCTGCTTTTCACCCGGGTAACCCTCGATTCCGAAGCAACGCGAAAGAATGCGTTTTACATTGCCGTCGAGGATCGCGGCTCGCTTTCCGAATGCAAACACCGCAATTGCCGCAGCGGTGGAGCGGCCGATTCCCGGAAGCTGACGAATGATGGCAACCTCCTCGGGAAAAATCCCGCCATGCTCTCCCACAATCCGCTGCGCCGCTTTATGCAGATTCCTCGCACGCGAGTAGTAACCCAACCCGCTCCACTGTACCATTACCTCATCCAGCGGTGCAGAGGCAAGGCTTTGTATGTCGGGGAAGCATTGCAGAAATCGCCGGTAATAGGGAATAACTGTCCCCACCTGCGTTTGCTGCAGCATGATTTCCGAGAGCCAGATGGAATAGGCGTCACGCGTGTTCTGCCAAGGCAGATGGTGTCGGCCATGCTCGCGCTGCCAGCGGATGAGTCTGGTGGCGAAAGAATTCGCAATAGAATCCGAAATATCTCCTCCCGCGCTCATCAGGGCCGTATGTGCACTCTGACCCTTGATGCCGTGAAGTCACCCGCCTTCAATACGCCTACGCGAACCGACCCTTCCAGGTTCAAGCCCTCCAGATCATCCAGCACGTTTAATTCGAATGAGCGCTCCGGGTGGCCGGCTTTTTGTCGCTGCTGCCCATCTTGCTGTCGCGCCGAAAAACGGTCCAGGTTCAGCTCATCGATATCCGCTTCAAAAGCGAGGCGGGGCGGAATGAAGCCACTTGCCGAAAATATCACCGTGATATTGCTGTCTGCCAAGGTGCCGTTCAGCTTTGTCCACGCCTTGCCGGCCGAGCCGTCCAGGGAGGCGCTGCCGAAGAGGCTTCCTTGAATGCCATTCGCGGGAAGGCTTGCACCCTTCGCCTCGATTTCTGCTTTCAATTCTGGCAGCCCCAGCCAAGGCGCCTGGATATTGCCGCCAAGTGGCGAGGAAAAATGGGCCTTTATAATCCGGCCTTCGCTTTCTGATTCCAGATCGGCCGAGAACACCTCACTCCGGAACTCCGCCAGGGTACCCTGTATCGACGAAAGAGAAAACTTTCCGCGGGTCAGACTATGGGACCTGTTAATTTGTGCCACTCCCAAAACCTTATCCGCGATCACTTTCTGTCCCTTCAAGCCCAGATGGACGGCATTCACCCCAATATTAAAACTGCTGTCAACGTTCCTTATTCCGACATCGAAGGTGAATTCATCGGCACCCAATTCCCCTCCTTCCTCCAAAAAGCTGGCAGAAAAATTTCCGCGCGACTGGATGAGCAATCGGCCTGTACCCGGAAGCTGCGCCTCGGCAGCGAGATTCATCCCGTTGAGTGCGAAATACTGTCTTTCTGCGTTCAAAGTCAGGTGAAAACGTACACGGGTTGCTATATCGACTTCAGCATGTTCAGGAAGCGCTATGTTAAACGCCAATTCCACTTTGCTGCGAATTGCATCCTCCTCCGAATCTGCTCGTTCGTCCGCCCGGTCAGCTTCCAGTCCAATGTTCCTGAATACGAAATGCGTATCGCTGCCTTCGTCGCGGAAGGCGAGCAGAGTTTTTTCCATATGCACCCGCCCTATATCGAATCGGAAGCGTTCCCGTTGTTCCTCGCTCCTGATCAGATCATCGATGTTGGTGCTGCCATCGGAAAAACGGATCAGATTGGCCTTCAGCCCCGTAATGCTGATTTCATTCAGCACCAGCTCCTTTCGAAGCAATGGCAGGATTTCGAGAGAAACGTGAACCTTCTCTATGGTCGCGAATTCTTCGTCCCTGTTATGTTCACTAAGGAAAAGCCCGCTGAGTTTCAAGCCAGGACTGGGAAAGAACACAAGCGTAATGGGACCATCGAGCCTGAGCATCCGCTCCTTTTTCTCTTTCACGAGGCGGATGATCTCCGGTTTGTATGCATTGGGATCAAAAATGACAAAAATATAAATGATGCCGCCCAGCAGCAGAATCGTTAACCCGGCAAAGAGGAAGAAGGCCCATCTGGTACAGTGGGGGTAGCGGTTCATAGGCGGGAAGAAATGGAGCGGGTGAAGGGAATCGAACCCTCGTCGTAAGCTTGGGAAGCTTCTGCTCTGCCATTGAGCTACACCCGCCGCATAGGTGCGGATTATACGGAAACTAAGCCATAAATGGCAGTGGCGGCTCCTTATTCGAAACCAGGTTCTTCATTGGGACACACCGGCTCCTGCCCGTTGGCTGCCTTGACGGCCTCGCGTTAGTCTTTTGCATCCTCTTCACATACAGCACAGTCACCCATCATGCCGTTTATCCGGTCAACGTTCGAGTACAGAAAGCACACCTACGTAAGAAGTCAAGCCGCTTCATCATGGCTGAACCCCCTCTGACTACCATCGCTGGCGCGCTAACCCTCTATTGATCGCGAGCGAACAAGGGAAGTTTCGCTCCACAATTGCGGCAAAACCTTGCGTTCTCTTCCAGGCCTGTTGTCAGGCAGACAGGGCAGGTCCGGGTGTTTGGCGGTCTTTTCATCGCGAACCGTTGAGCGGTCATTTCAGAAGTGATAATTCCGGTTGGAACAGCAAGGATACTCCACCCGACCAGCATGGTGACTGACGTAATGGCGCGCCCCAGATCAGTTTGAGGGGTAATATCGCCAAACCCGACGGTTGTGACCGCTGTAATGGCGAAATAGACCGATGTGGGAATACTGCTGAACGGAGAATGCGGACCTCCTTCTATTACATACAGCAGGGTGCCATTCAAAATCACCACGATCGCTACCACAGACAGGAAAATCAGGATCTTGCGCCTGCTGGCCATGATTGCGCTGCCCAACACCGAATACTCCTCCACGTACGCGGTAAGCTTCAGAAGGCGAAACATTCGCAGCAACCGCAGTAGGCGAAGATCGACTAACGCATGCAGTTCCGGTATGAAAAAAGCAGCATATGTTGGAAGGATTGCAAGAAGATCCACTATCCCAAAAAAACTCCTGGCATATCGCAGAGGATGTTTTACGCACCACAGCCGGGCGATGTATTCGATCGTAAACGCAACAGTGAAAAACCACTCCAGAGCATTCAGGATTCCCCCATACCGGTAGTTAATCCCGGAAACGCTATCGAGCATCACCACGACCACGCTTAGCAGAATGGCGGCGATGAGCGAAAAATCGAACCTTCGTCCAGCCCGGGTCTCGGCTTCGAAGATAATTACGAAGAGACGGTCACGAAAGCCGGATTCCGGCTTCCCGAAATACGCGGCAACATCGCTTCTTGAGATCGGTCGTGGCGCAACGTTCTCCTGTTCCTGTTTTTTCATAAATAAGTCTTAAAGAGTAAAAGGCATTCAAGCTGTTACCGGTCTCATGTGCCTACTTCAATTTCTCTTTGTCCAATGCCCCCTTCATGGATAATGAAAAATTCAGGCATACGAGTGACCCATGAATGAACATGCTGCCCACCTCGTGATTCTGGGCATATCCGGAATGATCGTAGCGATCTGTGTAATGCTCCATTATGAAGCACTGCGTTTTCTTGGCCGCACGTTGGGAGCGCATGTACATAAACGCATTGGCGTATTGCTGGTAATGATGGGGCTATTGATCGCCCATTTTCTCGAGGTGTGGGTTTTTGCCGTTGCCTACATGTTTGTGGAGCATGAGATGGGGTTTGGCCGAATCGCAGGTATCACAACCGGGGACATTTTCGATTATTTTTATTATTCATCTATCTCCTACACCACAGTCGGTTTCGGGGATTTGGTACCTGTGGGATAAACCGGAATCAGAATGCGCCCCCTTTCCGTACATCAAGATTAATGTACAGGGATATCGCCAGTGGATCAGCACTGGCGATCCTTACGTCATGATCAGTCGCAACAGATGACGCAGAGTTCTGCGCTAAAGAGGAGCATCCTCCGAGGAAAGAAGAAATCGGGCTTGCTACAAATCATCTGCGGGAACACGCTGCTGCGCCCCGGTGCCCTGGTTAGCATAGGAGCCAGCCATCTGGCGGCAGCTCTCGGCACACTCACGGCAGATTCTGGCGCACTCTTCCATGTCACCTACCTGTTCGCAACTCCTGGCACAGGCTTCGCAGGCTTCAGCGCAGACTCCGCAGAGCTGGCTGCTTAAAGTGGAGTTGCTCAGCATGAAATTGGCCGAGGTCTGACAGATCTCGGCACAGTTCCACATAAGCCTCATATGGTCCGGAGAAACGTGTTTGCCGCCCGACTCCAGACAGTGGGTCATCGCTTCGTGCAGGCACGTTTGATGGCATCGATTACAGGCATCGATGCATGATTGCATTTTGGGATCGGTAGTATGGGTCATCGCGGAGCCTCCTTTAAAGTGGATAAGCAAAAAGCAAGCGAAATCATGATCCTGTTACTATGAAAAGTCCGTACGGTGACAAACGGACCATCAGGGCCAACCGCTGGAAAAGCAGTACACGTGTTGACCAAAGGATCAGGACAGCCATTTTTCCCGAAAATAGAGGATAGGTTCTCAGGAGCCCGAGTATCTGGGCCGAACAAGCCGATCAGTTTTCTTAATTTCCCTGATCTTTTATATTAGGATAATCCTCAGGAGGATTGGGGGAATTTGCTTTTGAGCGGACATAAACAGTGCAACGTTCAGCTATAGCTCGTCTATTGTGGTGCGGGCTTGGCGCTGCAGCGGGTGTCGCAGTGGCCTTGTTCCTTGCCTCGCCGCCTGCCTCGCCGTTCTTTCTTGCTTCGCTAGGCGGTTCTGCCGTATTTTTATTTGGCCTTACCCGCGCGCCGGCAGCACAGCCCCGGGCACTCTTTGGCGGTCACCTTGGGGGCGCTCTCATTGGTATTGTCTGCTATCAGCTCTGCGGCGATTCGCTATGGGTCTATGCCCTCGCTCAGGTATTGGCCTTGTGGTATATGCTCCTCACCAGGACAGTACACCCTCCAGCCGGGGCCAATCCGATGATCATGATTCACGCTCACTCCAGTCTGACTGGGCTTTGGGAGCCGGTTTTCATTGGGGTATTTAGCCTGGCTGTCGTGGCAGCTGTTTGGAGTCGTCTCTACCCGGGACTCTCGCACTATCCTGTTTCCTGGCTCGATCAATCCCCTCCCTCCTTGTTTTGGGGAGGGTGGAACGAATAGCCTGCGGATGCATTGGGGCTGGTAGCAAAAGAGACGCGGGGGTGGGCCGTAGAGCGAAAGGACTGCCGTCAATCCGCCATTTGGGCCCTTACTGCTTCTGATACAATCCCATCAATTCCGCGGAGGCGATCATGGGGCCTTGCACCCCCTCCACGCCTAGCTTTAGGGGCTCGAGATCCGGCAATACTCCAGTCGGCGGGGATTCACTGCCGAGCTCCTGGGGCAATCCAGCTCAATGTAACGCTATCGAAGCAATATAATCGCGTTTTGCCGGTTGCGATGCCATCCTATGGTGAAAGGCAGCTTGGGTGGCTTTCTCTGCCGCCCGTTTGTATTTTTGCACTAGAATGGCGTGAGACTGGAAATCCTGCCCGTGCCTCCCGTAGGAAGGGCTTTTGTCCTCGTGATACTGGAGCCGTTTCTCGTGTTCCGCTGCTATTTCCAACAGTTTCCTGGCCCGGCTTTCATACCGCCTGGCAAGCTCGTCGTGGTCGATGGAAGTTCTGATAATTTGCCCGGCCATGCTCGCATTATCATTCCTTGCTTCAAGCGTACTGGTCTCGGCGCAGGAGGCAAGCAGACCCAGCATGGATAGGGATGTTAAAAACTTCCTTATTTCTTTTTCCATGATAGGCAGGCTCCAATGAAATGGGTGAAGTGAAAGCCGCTCCATCCTGAGGCGGCCATCCATAGGAACATTGTACCCAGTATTACTATAAATAAAAGTCACAGGTTTTGATTGTTATCATAATTTTTTACTTATGATTGTGTCCGACAGCGGTCAGCATCCTCAGGGGCACAACAGTGCCTTGCAGCTTCGCCCCAGGATTTCTGGCTTTGACCGTCGCTATACATCCGGGCACAACCGCACAACCGTCGCAGCAATCTCCTCGGGCCTTCCCATTCTTCCGACCAGTTCTTGCACAGCTGATGAAACATCGGGTTGCGCAGGAGTCGACTAGGAGGTGGCTGGACCGTATAATTCAAATTATAAAATACGCATATTGTCAAAAGCTGAGACGGCATTTTTGCCAAGCGACTCTTTGGAAAATGATACAACTTATAGTCAATGGCCAATCCCAACTTGTCCCTTCTCCAGATTCGGGAACCGATTCAGGGACAACGAATGACGCAAGGTTAAATATCAGGCAATTACTGGAGCACATGGGGTTGCAGGGCAAGCGGATCGCGGTCGAGCGCAACGGTGAAATCGTACCGCGCAGCCAGTTCGATCAGCCGATGCTTGCAAGCGGCGACAAGCTTGAAATTGTCGTTGCCGTAGGTGGAGGGTAGCCCATGGACAAACTTGTCATCGCAGGTAAAGCTTATTCCTCACGCCTCCTGGTGGGTACCGGAAAATATAGGGATTTTGACGAGACCCGCACCGCCGTGGACGCCAGCGGCGCAGAAATCATTACCGTGGCTATCCGCAGAACGAATCTCGGCCAGAACCCGGAAGAGCCCAGTCTGCTGGATGTGCTGCCGCCATCGGAATATACGCTGTTACCCAATACAGCCGGATGCTATACGGTGGAGGATGCAGTAAGAACCTTGCGCCTTGCGCGCGAATTGCTGGACGGTCATACCCTGGTGAAGCTGGAGGTCCTGGGTGATCCGAAAACACTCTATCCCAACATCGTTGAAACCCTCAAGGCAGCCGAGATTCTGATCAAGGAGGGTTTCCAGGTCATGGTCTATACCTCGGATGACCCTATTGCCGCCAGGCAGCTGGAAGAGATCGGCTGCGTCGCGATCATGCCGCTGGCATCCCTGATCGGTTCGGGCATGGGTATCCTCAATCCATGGAACCTGCAGATCATCATCGAAAATGCCAAAGTCCCGGTCATTGTGGATGCTGGTGTGGGTACGGCATCGGATGCGGCGATTGCAATGGAACTGGGGTGTGACGGCGTGCTCATGAACACGGCCATTGCTGCCGCGCAAAATCCGGTGCTGATGGCATCAGCGATGAAAAAAGCGGTTGAAGCGGGGCGCGAAGCGTATCTCGCTGGCCGGATGCCGAAAAAGCTGTACAGTGCAAGTCCCAGCTCCCCGGTGGAGGGAGTTATCGGCAACATGTCGGGGAAATAAGGACCGGGAAAGATTTCGTATTCCCCCACCTGTCCTTTCCAGGCATATCAAATGGTTGAACATTCTCCCCATCGTCCCATCCGCAGCTTCGTTCTTCGCCAGGGACGCCTTTCAAACGCGCAGCGGCGTGCCCATGAAACATTGATGCCGAAATACGGCATCCCTTATTCCGGGAAACTGCTTGACCTGGCCATTATCTTCAGCAGAAGTGCGCCCAAATTCCTGGAAATCGGCTTCGGCATGGGCGAAACCACGGCGCTGATCGCCCAAGCGCATCCGCAAAACGATTATCTTGCCGCTGAAGTCCATACGCCCGGCATGGGCAGCCTGCTCAAGCAAGTGGAAGAACTCGAGCTTACGAATATACGCGTCATCCAGCACGATGCGGTTGATGTCCTGCAACACGCTTTGCCCCCTGAGTGCCTCGACGGGGTGCACGTTTTCTTTCCCGACCCGTGGCCCAAGGCACGCCATCACAAGCGCCGGCTGATACAAGCCGAATTCGTTGACCTGCTTTGCAGCCGCCTGAAACCCGGCGGCTATATCCATGTGGCGACCGACTGGGAGGATTATGCGGAGCAAATACTGGAAGTATTGAGCGGCGAGCCGCACTTGAGCAATACCGCAGTTGGTTATGCGCCACGGCCGGAATATCGTCCCCTCACAAAGTTCGAGCAGCGGGGTCTGCGGCTCGGACACGAGGTCTGGGATGTGATATTCCGGAAAAAACAGGGCGCCTGAAGAGGTTTATACGCGGCTTTGCCCGGGAAGGAAAATCTGCAGCAAATCGTTCAAAAAACGCCTGCCTGCGAAAGTAGGCGCAATACGCTGAAAATCCCGCGTTATCAACTGCCGCCGTTCCGCCTCGTCGAGCTGGCGCTGGATGTGAGTGAGAGCCAGTCCTGTGCGTTCAATGAACATTTGCGGTGCAAACCCGTCGGTCAGGCGTAGTGCGTTCATCACGAATTCAAACGCGCGATCATTCCGTCCTACTTCGTGCTGCTCCATGACAGGGGGCTCAGATGCCATTTCAGGGACCGATTTGATCAGATACTCCTTCGGCTGCCTGTACCGCATCTGGCGCACTATCCTGTCCCGAAAGCTTATTTTGCTGTGCGCTCCGGCCCCGATCCCCAGATAATCTCCAAACAGCCAGTAGTTCATGTTGTGACGGGATTCCCGGCCAGGTCGGGCAAAGGCCGATGTTTCATAATTTGCATAACCTTCCCGCGCGAGCGTTTGTTCGATCATTGCCTGCATGTCCGCCGTCAGCTCATCATCGGGCAGGGAGGGTGGATAACGATGAAACAATGTATTGGGTTCCAGCGCCAGATGATAGGCGGAAATATGCTGCACGCCATGAGCAATCGCTGTCTCGATATCCTCCCGCGCTTCTTCCAGCGTCTGGTTCGGCAGCCCATACATCAGGTCGAGATTGATGTTGTCGAAGTTCTTTTGCGCGATTTCGATCGCACGACGAGCGTCCTTGCCGTCATGTATGCGGCCCAGTGATGCAAGGTGACGGGCGTTGAAACTCTGAATGCCGATGGAGAGGCGATTGATGCCGGCAGCCTGGAAATCCGCAAATCTTTGTGCCTCGAACGTTCCGGGATTGGCCTCCAGCGTTATTTCAGCCAAGTGCTCAAGCGGCAGCAAGGCCCTGACGGCAGCAAGAATTCCATCGATGGAATGAGGACTGAACAGGCTCGGCGTTCCACCCCCGAAAAAAATACTGATGACCTTGCGCCCCCATATCTGGGGCAGTGAAGCTTCCAGGTCGCGGATGAGGGCGGCTACATACTCGGCCTCCGGCATGCCGCCACTCCGGTCTCGAACTTCATACGAGTTGAAATCGCAATAGGGGCATTTTTTCATGCACCAGGGAATGTGAATGTAAAGGCTCAGCGGGGGCAGAGACTTCAGCTGGAGGGTCTGGGAACCGAGAATCGCTGCGGGAGAAATAATTGCTGTCATGATGAATTGAAGAGACAAGCAAAAGGAACCATTGTTTCAGCAATGATTGGAATTGTCTTTCTCTTCTGCTCGGAACGCTGAGTAGGCGGTAGCAAGCGGTCAAATCAGGGTTGTTCCTGCCTGATCCTCTCGACGAGTTGGGCGAGTGCTTTTCCCCGGTGGCTGATCCGGTTTTTTTGCTCCATCGGCAGTTCTGCGGCTGTTTTGTCGAGGTTTGCCAGAAAAAAATAGGGATCGTAACCGAAGCCGCCATTCCCACGGGGATTCAGCAAAATTTCTCCATGCCAGCTTCCGTCGGCAATAATGGGTCGCGGATCTTCGGGATGCCGTAGCAGCGCTATGACGCAGTAATAGTACGCCCGGCGATCACTCTGGTTTTGCAGCGCCTCGACCAGCCTCTGGTTGTTGCGTTCATCCGATTTCGGTTCTCCCGCATAACGCGCAGATAAGATACCGGGCTTTCCGCCAAGGATATTGACACAAATGCCGGAATCATCGGCGAGTGCCGGCAACCCGGTATTTTTGCTGGCATGGCGTGCCTTGGCAAGCGCATTCTCAACGAAAGTGCAATGAGGTTCCTCAGCTTCGGGAAAATCGAAAGCCGACTGGGGCAGCACCTCGATTCCCAGAGGTTCCAGCAAGAGGCGAATTTCTCGCAGTTTGCCGGCATTATTGCTGGCAATGACCAATTTTTGCATATCCGGCTTTATCTGTTCAATGCGTTTTTCTGAGCTGCGATCAGTTCCCGTATTCCCTGTTGCGCCAGGTCCAGCATCATATCCAAATCGTTCCGGCTGAAAGGCATGCCTTCGGCCGTCCCCTGCATTTCCACCAGACCAAGGTCGTCCGTCATGACGATGTTCATGTCTGTATCGCAGCGCGAATCTTCCAGATAATCGAGGTCCAGCATCGGCACGCCTTCGTAGACGCCCACTGAAACCGCGGCAACGTGCCCGGTGATCGGCGTGGCCTCTATCGCCTGCTTGCGCAGCAGCGTTCCTATCGCATCATGCACTGCTACAAATGCACCCGTGATGCTCGCCGTGCGAGTACCTCCATCAGCCTGGATCACATCGCAATCCACCTGAATGGTTCGCTCGCCCAGCTTTGTCAAATCCATTACCGAACGCAAAGCGCGCCCGATCAGCCGCTGAATTTCCATCGTCCTGCCGGACTGTTTGCCTTTGGCGGCTTCGCGCTGCATACGTTCATTAGTGGAACGCGGCAACATCCCGTATTCTGCCGTGAGCCAACCCTGTCCCTTGCCCCGTAGAAAAAGGGGTACTTTCTCATCCACGCTCGCAGTACAGATTATGCGGGTATCCCCACATTCGATCAGCACTGAACCTTCCGCGTGGCGGGTGTAATGCCGGGTAATCTGAACGGAGCGAAGTTGATCCGGGCGGCGTTTACTGGGACGCATAAGTTGTACTATATCCTTCACTATTAACTGATCGGTGATATATCACCGGATAAGACGAACGATGCATACCGCTTTTCCACTGCACGGAAACACCAACTCGTTTCCTTTATATGCAGCAACGATATGCGATAATGCCTGGGCCCACAATTTTAACGCATCAAGGACCTTCGAGTGGATGATCGAGTGGACAAGTTAGCCAAGATCTACAGCATGACCGGCTATGCCGTAGTCGCGAAGGAACTCCCGCAAGGATCGTTGAATCTCGAGCTTCGCTCGGTCAACAGCCGTTATCTCGATATCCAGTTTCGCCTTCCCGACGAATTCCGCATGCTGGAAACCGCAATGCGCGAATTTCTGACCACCCGCCTCAAGCGTGGAAAAATCGAATGCCGCGTCAGTTTTTCCCGGATTACACCTGCGGAAGATTTGCAGCATATTAATGCGGATTTGTTGCAAAAACTGCTGGAACTGGACCGTACCGTCAGGGCGGTATTGCCCGAGGCTCGGGGCCTGGCGGTGGCAGATGTCCTTCGTTGGCCCGGAATATTGGCGACGGAATCCTCCTCCGCCGAGAACTTTTTCGGGCCATGCATGGACTTGATGCATGCGGCAGTGGACGAACTGGCCGCTGCCCGTGGGCGCGAAGGTGCAAAACTTAAAGCTATTTTGCTGGACCGCCTGGGCAATATGCGCCGGCTCGCATCCGAAGTCAGTCCATCCATTCCTGCCTTGCTGGCGACATTTCAGGAAAAGCTCAAGGCTAGACTGCGTGAAGCCATGATAAATTGCGACGACGAGCGCATCCGCCAGGAATTGACATTGTTCGCCAGCAAGATCGATGTGGATGAGGAACTGTCGCGCCTTCAGGCACACTTCGATGAAGTGGAGCGCGTTCTGGAGAAAGGCGGAGCGATCGGCAAGCGACTGGATTTTTTGATGCAGGAACTCAACCGGGAAGCCAATACCATCGGCGCGAAATCGGTGGATGCGGAAGTGTCGAAAATTTCGGTGGAACTCAAGGTTTTGATCGAGCAAATGCGGGAACAGGTGCAAAACATTGAGTGATATTTCACAGAGACTCAGGCAGTCTCAAATTTTCCTCATAACTTCCTCAAAGCCGCTATTCATGCGGCTTTTTTCATTTCAGTTCATTGCAATTCATTTCCGGAAAGCGCAATATTTCCGGGTACATATAAGGGTACATACGCTGAAATTATCAGGTTTTTACGTGTACCCAGCGAGAAGCCCGATACAGGCGGGTTTACGTGATATGCCGGGTACCCCTAAAAAAACTTAAATCCTGAACAGTGAGTAGAGATGGCTAAGCTAACAGACATGGAGATCCGCAACTGGATCAAGGCGGGCGAACGGTTTGAAGGCCGTGCTGTAGGTGGTGGCCTATATCTGAGTTTTCGTGAAGGTTATGCCATTCCTATCTGGCGTTTCAGATACCGTTTTTGTGGCAAGCGCCGCGTTATGAATATTGGCAGTTACGGTACGCTATCCCTGGCGGATGCCAGGGATGAAGCCAAGAAGCTGTCCGCTCGCGTTGCTTTGGGCTACGACGTGGCCGGAGAAAAACAGCAGCGCAAGGGCGAAGCCATTGCCAGGATAGAAGCGGAGAAGAATGCGTACACCGTGGCGCAGCTGGCCGACGAATATTTTGAAAGGATGATTGCAGGGCGATGGAAGCACCCAAACATCGTACGATCCAGGATCGAGAAAGACATCAAGCCCGCGATTGGCAGCTTGAAGGTTGAGGATGTAAAGCCCAGGCATATTGATGATGTGCTCAAGGCTGTAATGAAACGGGGTGCGCCTTCCATAGCGAACGATACACTGCGCTGGCTTAAGCGCATGTTCAACTATGCTATCAAGCGCCACATCATCGAATACAATCCCGCGGCTGCATTTGATCCAGGTGACGCTGGCGGCAAGGAGAAAAGCCGGACGCGCTGGTTGACCAGCGAGGAGCTGGTCACGCTCTTTGAAGCAATGCGGCAAGCACCTGGTTTCAGTGTGGAGAACGGCTTGAGCATCAAACTGCTATTACTGCTTGCGGTGCGAAAGGGTGAGCTGATCGGCGCCAGGTGGTCTGAGTTCGACCTGGATAAAGCTGTCTGGTATCTGCCTGCCGAACGCACGAAAACCGAATCTGCCATTGACATACCCTTGCCTCCGATTGCAGTAGAGTGGCTGCGCGAGTTGCAGCGCCTGGCGGGTGTTAGCAAGTGGGTGTTGCCGGCTCGCAAGATGCAGGATCGGATGATTCCACATATTGCGGAAAGCACGCTGAGCGTGGCTCTGGCAAAGATCAAGCACGGCCTGGAACCCTTCACTATCCATGATCTACGCCGTACTGCGCGTACGCATTTCGAAGCCCTGGGCGTTGCCCCTCACATTGCCGAGCGTTGCCTGAATCACAAGATCAAGGGGATCGAGGGCATCTATAACCGGCACGACTACTTTGAAGAACGCAAGGCGGCACTGGAGGCCTGGGCGGGACTGTTGCTCCAGATCGAGCGGGGCGAGGCTGATAAGGTTGTGCCGATCAGGCGTGCCGTAGCAACAAAACAATAAACTGTTAAGCCACCCCTATCCAGGCCAGGAGAAAAACGGAAACCTTCACCGCCTGGGGTGGCAACCAATTTGAAGGGATACGCTTGGAAGGAAGTGGGAAATGAGCAGCTGGGATAAGAAAAGTTGGGATATGTTGGAAGTGCGAGAAATGGCGCGACGAGATCTGGCTGATTTTATACCGCCAAATTTATACAACACCAATAAAGTGACCATCAGCGAAATTGACTGCAAGATTGGCAAGAAATTGAACCTGTCCTCTGAACCCGAGCACATAAACATGACCACCAGGCAGCGCAGGGCTGCAAGTGTGCTGTGGAAGTTAGGATTATGTGGGTTTGCTGCTTGGAAAATTCAACATACTGAAGAGGAAGGATTACGGGAATCGATGAAAGAAAGACTTGCCGTTCTGGAAGCTGATTTACCTCATTTCATAAAAAGCTATGTGGAATGCATTTCGGAGGAAGAACGCAAGCTTTTGTCAATATTTACGGTAAACGATACAGGCCAGCAAGATAATCTTCCAGACAGTGCGAGAACGAGCTTGTTAAAAATAGTGCTTGGGATAGCAGTAAAAAAGTATAAGTACGATCCCGAAGCAAAGAAGAGTGCCGTACCCGGGGTGATCAAGCGGGATCTTGAAATAGTTGGCATTAAAATCAGTGAGGAAACGGTACTCGCATACCTGAGAGAAGCAGCAACAAGAATTCCCTTCAAAGGCGCATAAGTCCTCGTATCAAAACCGAATCGGCTTTAAATTAAACCGATCGGACAAAGCTCTATCCCAAGCCGGTAGATTTCTCCTTGTTCATTCAGAACATATCAAGGAGAAACCTACCATGCCTCAACAGAGCAAAAGGGTAAAGCAGGAAGACGTTATTCCTGATGCCCTCAAGCACTTCGATTCACTCCCCGATTCTGCCAACGTTCGCCAGCCAGTTTTAAAGGGGCTTCTCAACTGCTCCGATGCCACGGTCTGGCGGCGCGTGAATGACGGCACTCTCCCGCAGCCCACCAAGCTGGGCAGGATGACATTCTGGAACGTTGGCAAACTCAGAAAAGTACTGGCTTCGCTGCAAGGGACAGCACAATGAGCGGCCCTGAGATCGATTACAACAAGCTGCGGGCTGATGGTCTTGAGTATGCCAGCAACCAGCTTTGGGAGGCAGCACAGGTCATAGCTGGCGAGCTTGGCCTACGGGAATCACCAGAGGAAATAATCAAAAAGCATCCCGTACTTGTTGTCGGAATAGCCTTGTTGGCTCATTTGGATGAGCGGGCTGAAGAACGTCGCATCTTGAAAGGTGCTGGCAATGGTGATTAGCCCCTGCCAGCCCTTGACATTCGCATTCGCTCGGGCTTATCCTTTGCTTGCCACTGCAAATTCAGTGGTCGAGATTGGCGTCTCGGTACAAAGGCGGACACAACCGCCTCTTGGCGGTTTTTTTATTTTACGTCCGTTGTACGGCAAGCCCTTTTTACGGGCGGGTCGTGTGGGGAGCCTTCGGGCTCGCCGGTTCCTTTGTCCGGTACGCCAACTCGCACGATTCCGCCCACCCGATTGGCGTCGGGGAAGCGGAGAACATCAACCGCTTACAAAGGAGTCTTGCTATGCCTAAGGCATTCAAGGGTGCGTCCGCGCCACATCTCAAAGCTGTTCAACCTCTCCCTGCCAAATCAATCCGGTCCCGCAGCGACCTTTCTTTCGCGGCCCCGGATGAACACGATCTTCTGCGCATTTGGCGTGTCCCCCACGATCCAGAAGGGTACTGGCACGAGGGTGTTGATATCGGGTTGCAATATTTCGCAGAAATTGTCGCGCTCGCCGAAGTTGACGAATACGAGGCCTGCTTAGCCCTGGAGTACGTTTTTAATGACGTCGGTTGGAAATCAACCGGATGGGGGATTGAATGCGGGTTCTCAAAAGCCCTGGCTGCCGTTGCCATTGTGGGACTTCGTGCACTTCGAGCTGGAGCTACGCCCTATGACAGGGATTCTGAAAGTGCTCCTACGTTGACCTCAAAGGAGGTGCAACATGGCTAGGCAAAACGCACAAGTAGTAGCGCTTCAAGCGTCTACCACCAACAAACTCATTGAAGCACAGGACATGCTCTGCGAGGCCACCTACGTGGCTGAGTTCCTGAGCGGAGCGCTCTCCAATAGAGCAGAGCTCGAGAGCAGGCTCGAGTTATCCGCCCCGGAGGCATATGGTTTTATCTACACGCTTCAAAACCTGATAAAGCAAATCGAAAAGGCTAGCGCGCTGCTGGATGAGCATGACGCTGAGCAGCAGAAGGCAGGTGGCTCATGAGCGCCTCTACCCTTTTGAACCGCCTGGACGGAGTGAAACAAACCGGGAGAGGTCGCTGGATAGCACGCTGCCCAGCTCATCGGGATAAACGGCCCTCTCTCGCGATTAGAGAACTGGACGATGGGCGCGTGCTCCTGCATGACTTCGCGGGATGCGAAACCTCCAATGTTCTCGCGGCAGTAGGACTCTCCCTCGAAGATTTGTTTCCAGAGCGTCAGGAAGGTTACAGCGGCCAGAAAGAGCGGAAACCATTTTATGCAAGCGACATTTTGCGCTGTCTGGCATTCGAAGCACTCCTGGTATCGATAGCGGCACTGAATGTAGCCAAAGGCGTGGAGCTTTCAGAGGAAGACAGAAAGCGCCTCCTGGTGGCTGCTTCACGATTGCAAAGGGCGACCGAGGTGTGCAATGGCGATTCGTGACGATACCCAAAGCATTGAGCGCGGCGCTGTTGCCCTCGATAAGGTGGCAGCGAAGGCGAGCGCGAGCAAGCTGCCGGGGCCACAACTGGTTGAAACTCACACTCCCTTGGCGCCGCCGCGCATGCATGAGGATGGTTTCCCCCCTCTTGTTCATAAGTTCGTCGAAGCAGCATGCTCCAACAGCGAAGCGCATCCGGTGGCCGTGGCGTCGAACGTCCTGGCCTTCTTCTGTGCGATGACTGGCCGCTCCATTTTCCAGAAGATCGGAGATGCTTCGATTCACTGCCGCGCCTTCCAGATCATTGTTGGAAAGAGCGGCAAGGCCAGAAAGGGCACGGCGGAAACCACGGTACGTGAGATATTCCGCCGCGCAGATGAAATCCTTAGAAAACGACAAGGAAACAATGACCGCCTGCGGATTCACGCTGGCGGTCTTTCCACTGGTGAAGGGGTGGCATGGGCGATACGGGACCCGCGCGAGGCTGACGACAACGGCAAAGGGGCCGATGCTGGCGTGGCGGATAAGCGCCTGCTGGTGATTGAAAGCGAAATGGACAACACGCTCTCGCAGCTGCGCCGCGACAACAACACACTGTCGGCAACCATACGCAATCTCTTCGATGGCCGGGATATGGAGCCGCTTACCAAGACCAATCAGACCAAGGCCACGCGGCCTCATGTCGTTATCCTGGGCCACATCACCAGCCATGAGCTGCGCGAAAAATCGACGGATAACGAGGTGGCAAACGGGCTGCTGAATCGATTCATGATGCTGTACGTGTATCGCCCTAAGCTGGTGCCTCTGCCTGAGCCCACACCTGAAGAAACACTGAGCCTGCTGGCGGCGCGCGTAGCTGATGCAGTAATGGCAGCAACAGGAGGTGACCTCCACGGGAACAACACCCGGGAAGTTCGTCTGAGCGATGCTGCACGCGAGTTGTGGATAGAGCAGTACCCACGCCTTACCCGGGACAGGGACGGCAAAGGAGGGAGCCTGCTGGCGCGATCTGAGATGTATGCGCGAATGCTCGCCATGATCTTTGCTGCAATGGATGGAAGACTTGAGATCGAGCCATGCGATCTTTGGGCGGCGATTGCCTGGGTGGAGTACTGGCACGCTAGCGTCACCTACATCTTCAACTGTCAGGATGATGAAGGCGGCATTGATCCTTTCGTTGCCGAGGTGCTGTCCTTAATCACTTCCAATCCTGGCATCACCCTCACAGCCTTGCAGGATCACTGGAACCGCAAGCATATCAAGCAGGTGAAGCATGCGCTTGAGGTGTTGCTCAACCTTGCGCCTCCACTGGCGGAGGAACGCAAGGATAGCGCCTCAGGCGGGAGACCGGCATTGAGATATTACGCTTATAAGAAAGGGTGAAATAAGTGAAGAAAGCCTATTCATGCGGTATTCAAAGGAATATTAACGGTGAAAAAAGGGTGAAAAAAGGTGAAATAACTATAAATAATATAAATCACTTTATATATAAATCACCCTTTTTTCACTTATTTCACTTTTACCAATCTGGCTCAAACCCAATAACCACGCCTTTCTTCACTTATTTCACTTATTTCACCCTAGGTATGTATATGTGTGGGATGGGCAGAACTGGACGGGGTTGCCAGCCAGAATTCACGGGTCCTTCCAGGAGGTTTTTTAGATGCGGCACGAACGACCCCAAAAAAGCGCTAGTGACTTTGAACTCATGGGGTGGTCGGTTCGGAGTGGTCTATGTGGTCAATAGGGTGGTCATTGGAGAGATTTACCAATGAGTGCGTCACACATCGAAGCAAATCATTGGAGGCAACTGGCAACGGGAGGTGAAACCCCACCAGGTAGACAGTGTGGACTTCCACCCGATATAGAGGAACACATCCGTGCGCTTACCGCACCTGATAGCGAATTGGTTCCTGCGGAAACTCTTCTGTGGGTTAGAGCCAAATTCCGTGAATACGTGAATGGGAAGCGCACGCTCGATGAAGTGATGAATCTTGCGCCTTCAGCGGCTCAACGTAATTGGCGAACTGTTGATAGATTCGAAGCACGGAATACCTGGCTCGTGCGTGCGTTTGAATTGATTGATGAACCTACCGATCACAAGCGCCGGCTTGAATTGAGCAAGCAAATTGACATCTTCCAGGAGGTCTTCTGGCCTCAGCTGGAGGAGCGCACGCTTCCGCCGGAAGATATGACTCCTTTTCGGCGTGCATTGTTCTTTGCCTTCAAGTTCGGTGGGGGCATGGTGCCTCGTGACTGGCGACAGCTGAGGAAGATAGTGCAGGAACATGCCGCAGCTTCATGCACCTCTTCCATCTTGTTGCACCTCCATGCCGATACGTACGATCAACCTCGATCGACTACTGCGATCAATCCCTCAACTCATATAGGAAAATCGTACATGGATATTTTGGGAAAACTAGCTGTTCTCACACTTCACGCTTGGGGCAGCTCAGAAGAGCTCCAGGCAAGACATGATCATGATCTTAGTGACTATCATGGCCGCATCCTTCGCCAAGCCATGGATTGCGATGATGAAAAAGGTGAACTGCCGCCTTTGATTACTGACGTGCTCAGCCAGGAGCAGATCGAAAACGCGCTTAGATCAGCCGGATTGCATATGTCTACGGATGCGAAAAGCTTATGAGTCTTCATACTGAACTCTTTGGCCGCCCCTGGGCATTGCACAAGGAAACTTTTGAAAGCCTGATCCGAAACGCACACGCTGCCGGTCCAGGCCTCAAGTTTCCGGCATCCCAACGCAAAAGTGTTTCGCAGGACGGCGTGGCAGTTATCGATATCACTGGCCCTATCACGCCACGCGCAAGCTTCCTCAGTCTGCTCTTTGGCGGCACAGATGTGGAAACCATCCAGCAGGACCTGAGCGCTGCCTTGGCTGACTCGTCCGTTAACAAGATCGTATTGAACATTGATTCGCCTGGAGGCGTGGTATCCGGAGTATCTCCGCTGGCGGACCAAATATTCTCGGCTCGATCCATCAAGCCAATAGAGTCTTTTGTTTCCGGAATGGGAGCTTCCGCTGCTTACTGGCTGGCAGCCGCTACCAGTCACATCACAATTTCCGATACAGCTCTGGTAGGCAGCATCGGGGTGGTTGGCACAGCCATTGATGACAAGGCGCGCCAGCAAATGCAGGGAGTCATTTTTCATCAGATCGTTTCTTCCAATGCACCCAAGAAAAGACCTGATCCGGCGACCCCTGAGGGGCTCCAGGTCCTGCAGAAAGAAATCGACAGTCTTGCCAGTGTATTTACCGCGAAGGTTGCACGGTATCGCGGAGTTAATGAAATGAAGGTCAACTCCGACTTCGGGCAAGGCGGGGTATTGGTTGGCGTTGAGGCAGTAAGGGCGGGACTGGCTGACGCCATTGGCACGTTTGAAAGTACCCTGGTTTCGTCTGGCGCAATGCCCAGCGCAGCCAGGGCAACGAAAAAGGAGGAGCAAATATCTATGTCCCTGGAAGAATCCTGCGCTGCCCAGTGGCGCAATGATCCGCAGATTCGTGAGGAATTCGTGACACTCGAGGGCTTCACGGCCTACACGCGCGCAGCTGCGGCAGGCAGCGTCAAGATATTACGTCGCGTGTAAGCGGTGGGTAAACAAACCTGAAAAGACAAAGGAATATCGATAATGTTTGATTGGTTAAAAGTAAAAAGCACTTTGGAAGACGCTCGTAACGAGTGCCAAAAGATGCGGGCAACAATAGGGAAGAATAAGCTCCGGATCGAGGAACTCAAAAACCTCCCTCCGCCTCGCGAAGAACTGGCGGATCTGCTTGCTGCCCGTATGGATCGGATTGCAGACCGCTATCCGCAAAAGTTGGCAGAAGCGGTGAAGCTTGTCACTAAAAATCCTTGCCACGGCAAAGACGCGGGTTGCAACTATGTCGGAGACAGAGGGAAAGTGGGGGGGCTTAAAATCCTGACAGCATGCGAACACGACCATCATGAAGCTACTGTATATGACCTCGAAGTAGCATTATTTTGGATGCTGGGCGACCAGCTAAAGGCAGGCCTGCGGAAAGCGGTACAAGAAATGGAATACCCGACCATTGTTGGACCTGCGATGCCAAAACGGATGACAGAAATAAATAATCTTATGGCCGAAAATACCAGTCTCCAAGCACAAATTGACCAGATCGAGACCGGGCTAACTGATGCTGGAGTGGTGCACACCGCTGTACAATCGCAAAAACCAGCTCGAAAGGGGGATACAGGAGTGTATCCACCTTTTTAACTAAAGCAGCTTAAACGCACCAGGTATAAGTAACCCCCTCATCTTAAAAAATGAGGGGGTTTTTGTTTGTCCAGGGAAAAGTGCAGACGTCTGCAAAAGTGCAGGTAGTTCACAAAAAAATTTCTAGTTCGCATTGACATGTCATAATGATATTTGCATACTAGGAGGTAGCCTTTTGGCCTATTTAACTAAGGAGAATTAAATGTTATCGCTTGATTGGTTTACCCTTGCTCGTGTGGCGTTGCTATATGATCTTCTCGGTGCATTGATCCTTGTTTGGGGGTTTGCTTCACAGGGGGAACAAGAGTATTCGGAAGCCGACGCGTTTTACAAGGAGGACGACCTTAAAAAGGTGGTCGCAACTAAGGTGGATTCTATCGTTGGCCTAAGTTTTATAGTGATGGGATTCTTTGGCCAACTTGTTGGCTCAGATAACGCTGTCTCAACCGCTTTTTTATCTTCTCAGGTGTATGTAATGTTTGCCCTCATTGGAGTTGCCCCTATTAAACCGGACAGGATGCGGTTAGTAACTGGCTGCGGATGAATTGTCTTGGCGACTTCATCTTCAGCCCCTTGTGAGGATGGAATTCATTGTAATCCTCGAACCATTGGTCAAGCTGCGCCATTACGGTTTTTGCGTCGGGACGATCATGGACATAGACGTAATCCCGCTTGAAGGTTTTGACGAAGGCCTCGGCCATACCGTTGGATTCGGGACTTCTGACGGGAGTAAAACAGCTGATGAAGCCCATATCCTTTGCAAAAGCAGTTGTCTCGCTGGCGGTGTAACAGCTGCCATTGTCGCTGAGCCACTCCACCCTGTGTGGGAGCAGGTCAACGGTGCCGAAGCGCCGCTCAACGGATTCAGTCATCAGATCGCGCACCATTTCCCCAGTAATGCCGCCAGTGGTGGCAACATGGCTGATGACTTCACGATCACAGCAATCCAGGGCGAAGGCAACACGCACTACTTGCCCATTCCAGCAGGGAATCTCAAAACCATCCGAACACCAGCGCAAATTGGAACGCAAGGTAATGACCTTGCCTTCATGAGACAGCACGCGCTGTTTGCCCGTATATCGGGCCAGCAGCAGGCCATTCTGGCGCATGATGCGATAGACCCGCTTGTGATTGACAGCAGGCTTGCCCATTCTCTCCAGTTTGCGGTTAAGGAGAGCGCAAATCCTTCTGTATCCGTAGGTCGCGCGGCAATCCACAATTTCGCGGATCAAGGGCAACAGCCAGGCATCATCAGCCTTGTTGTAGCGGCAACGAAAAGACTTTTCCTGCGGCTTCATCCGTTCCACAAGACGGGAGCGCGCCACACCCATGGTGTCTGCAATGGCCTTCATGGCAAATCGTCCGGTGGCAGCAAGGGCATGCGCGAGATCAGTTTTTTTTCATGCGCAAGCTTCACCGCTTCCGTGAGAATCTCGTTCTCCAGGGTTTTCTTGCCCAGAACCCGCTCCAACTCCCGGATCCGCTTCTTCAACTCTTTCACCTCGGCCGCAGACACTACCGCATCATCGCTACGAACAGCTTCCTTGCCTCCTTCAGTCATGAGCTTCCTCCAGCGAAATAACAAGCTCGGAGCAATACCATATTTTCGCGCCACATACGAGACACTCATGCCCGGCAAGCGGGATTCCTCAACAGCTTTTAATTTCTCACCCAGGCTCCAGCGCCTGCGGCGCTCGATCCCGGTGACGATTTCAATACGATCCAAACCTGAAGCACTATGCATAGCACCAGGCATATGCCTATCTCCTATCATCAGTGCATCTGTGTCCGGTTCAATTGGGGGCTACTACACTCATATTCTTGATGGGTGTAGGTGTGCCCTATTTGTTCCTCCGGAAACTCGTCTTTCGACGTTATTTGCTTTATATTGAAAAGGGCAAATCTGGTGGCTAATTCGTAGTGAACTGGATAAGGTGTGTACCCCCGTGTGTACCCATAGCAAAGATTGAGTATCTTAAAGCTAGTATCCATGAGCACCTGGGCTGTATAGTTCTAGTTCAGGTGCAATATCGAATAGCCGCAGGAAAATCGGTAGTTGAATGTATAAATAACATTGGTCATGTTTTTTGCCGCTACCGCGTGACTCCCCGCCGCAAATAGTCATCGTCCTGGATTGAAAACGGAAGTACCCGGTTTACCGGCTATTATTGGAATTATTGGATGATATGTGTAAATTCTTATGAGTGATTCCCTGCATCTCGTCTGCCCTCATTGTCACTCGATTAACCGTGTCCCCACTGCGCGCCTCGGCGAGCAGCCCAACTGCGGACAATGCCATCAGCCGATATTCGCCGGCCAGCCATTGGAATTAACCGGTTCAACCTTCGCACGCTACATTAATAAAAACGATGTTCCAGTGCTGGTCGATTTCTGGGCACCGTGGTGCGGACCCTGCAAAATGATGGCGCCAGCCTTCAAAGAAGCGGCGGCTCTGCTTGAGCCCCATGTTCGCCTCGCGAAGGTGAATACCGATGTGGAACAAACAGTCGGCGCGCAGTATCGCATTCGCAGTATTCCGACACTCATCCTGTTCAAGGACGGCCGGGAACTTGCGCGCCAGGCGGGCGCAATGACAACACAGGATATCGTGCGCTGGACGCGATCCCAGGCTTTGGGCTAGGCGAAGGGATAGAGGCGGGTAAAATCCTGAAACTCGTTGAGTTGTGGAAGCTGTTACACTCTGCTTTCGACCCTTGACCGGGCGGAAGCCTTCGGAAAGAGCGCGAGGCAATCAGAAACAAAAACCGTAACACTCACGTATTGCTGAAGAGGGATTTCAACAGGCCTGACCAATGACTACAACGCCGGGTACTCTCTATATCATCAGCGCGCCGTCGGGAGCTGGCAAGACCAGTCTGGTCAAGGCCCTGCTGCAAACGGGTATCGACCTCAGCCTGTCTATTTCATACACCTCACGGCAGCCTCGCCCCGAAGAAATGGACGGACGCGATTATCATTTCGTAACGCGCCAAGTATTCGAGCAGAAACTGCAAGAGGACGAGTTCCTGGAAAGCGCGGAACTCTACGGGAATTTCTACGGCACTTCGAAAAAATGGATCAATGAAACCATGACGTCGGGGCGCGACATTCTGCTGGAAATAGACAGTCAGGGGGCGCGTCAAGTGCGGGCGGTTTTCCCCGTGGCGGTGGGCATTTTTGTTTTGCCGCCATCACTCGAAGTACTGGAAATGCGCTTGCGCCAGCGAGCCCAGGACAGCCTCGAAGCGATCAGCCGCCGGCTGGCGGCGGCGCGTGAGGAGTTGAGTCATGCGGGAGAGTATAACTACATCATCATCAACGACAAGCTGGACAGGGCGTTGCAGGACCTGAAATGTATCATACAGGCGGAGCGCCTGAAAACGGCAAAGCAGCTTGTCCGCCACCATGGTCTGCTGGCGCAGCTTACCCGCACGTCCGTTTTATAAACCGCACAAGCACGCGGACATACCCACCTCTGCCTCCCCCGAAAGTTTCATAGAACCATCAGCGGTAGCAACAGCCTATACCTTTGTCGTGTAAAATGAAGTGCTTGAAATGCCCTCCGGGTTGCCTTTCCACAACCAGACACTCTATACTGTAATTTCCTTATATCCTGGTAAAGGAAATCATGGCACGCATCACTGTTGACGACTGTCTGAAAAAAATTCCCAATCGCTTCGATATGACCCTCGTTGCAACCATTCGGGCGCGCCAACTTTCAGTGGGCGGAAGCCCGATGGTGGAACCGGCGCGGGATAAACCGACCGTGATTGCGCTGCGGGAAATTTCACAAGGCCTGGTTGGAACGGATATCCTCACGACTGGCCCAATTTAGGTGTTCAAGTGCTACCGGTAAGGAAAAAAACCGGTTTCATCGCGTAACAAGTAGACTGACGATCAATCATCAAGTGAGGATACCGCTGCCATTCCGGAACGTATGTTAATGGAATGAAATGAAGGAAATGACGATGCAGGCGCGAGGTCTGTCCAGTTCTTCTGCTACTTTGCCCGAGGCGAGTTTCCTTTTTCACGAACTCTCCAGCTATCTCACGCGGGAAGACGTATCCGAGCTTCAGAACGCCTATCTCTTCAGTCAGAGCGCCCACTCGGGCCAATTCCGCCAATCCGGCGAACCTTATATCTCTCATCCCCTGGCAGTAGCCAGCATCCTGGGCAAACTGCGCCTCGACAGCCAGACGCTGGCGGCAGCGCTGCTGCACGACGTGATGGAAGATACGCACGTTTCCAAAGCTGAGATCGGGGATCGCTTTGGCAAGTCGGTCGCCGAACTGGTGGACGGTGTTTCCAAGCTGGACAAGATCGAATTCCAGAGCCACGCGGATGCGCAGGCGGAGAATTTCCGCAAAATGCTGCTGGCAATGGCGCGGGATGTGCGCGTCATTCTCATCAAGCTGGCGGATCGGTTGCACAATATGCGCACCCTGGAGGCCATGCGGCCGGAGAAAAAGCGGCGCATCGCCCGTGAAACCATGGAGATCTACGCGCCTATTGCCAATCGGCTTGGGCTCAACAATATTTACCATGAATTACAGGACTTAAGCTTCCGTTATCTGTATCCGAGGCGCTATCGGGTTCTGACCAACGCCACCAGGGCGGCGCGCGGAAACCGCCGCGAAATGGTGACGAAAATCCTCGAGACTATGAAGCAGCGCCTGAAGACCGCAGGGTTGGATGCGGAAGTAACCGGCCGCGAGAAACAGCTCTACAGCATCTACAAGAAGATGGTGGAGAAGCATCTTTCGTTTTCCGAGATTCTGGATATCTATGGTTTTCGCGTCATCGTAAAGGATGTGGCCTCGTGCTACATCGCGCTGGGCGCACTGCACAGCCTCTACAATCCCATTCCCGGGAAATTCAAGGATTACATCGCCATCCCCAAGGCCAACGGCTACCAGTCCCTGCACAGCACCTTATGGGGGCCTTACGGCACGCCGATCGAAATCCAGATCCGGACACCGGAAATGCACCGGATTGCAGAGGCCGGCGTTGCCTCGCACTGGCTCTACAAGAGCTCCGACGCGGATCTGAACGATTTGAACATGAAAACCCATCAGTGGTTGCAGAGCCTGCTCGAAACCATGAGTGATTCCACCGATTCGCTGGAATTTCTGGAACACATCAAGGTTGACCTGTTTCCCGGCGAGGTCTACGTCTTTACGCCCCAGGGCGAGATACTGGCACTGCCCAAGGGGTCGACTGCGGTGGATTTCGCCTATGCGGTGCATACGGACATCGGCGATTGTTGTGTTGCGGCAAAAATAAACGGGGAGAATGCGCCGCTGCGCACAGTGCTCAGAAGCGGAGACCGTGTGGAAATTGTAACCGCCTCCCATGCCAAGCCTAATCCGGCGTGGCTGAATTACGTCGTTACCGGCAAGGCGCGCTCGCATATCCGGCGTTTTCTCAAGACCATGCAATACGAGGAATCGGCGAAGCTCGGGGAGCGTCTGTTGAATCAGGCATTCGCCACGCTCAAGGTCGATCCGCAGACAATCAGCGAGGCGCAGTGGGAAAAACTGACGCGTGAAAGCGGCGCCAAATCCAGAACCGATTTGCTGGCGGATATGGGCCTGGGTAAGCATTTACCGGCAGTGATTGCACGGCGGCTTGCGGCTTCACCCGGCGAATCCACTCTCGGGGCGAGCGGAGCTACGGATGTCATCACGATACTCGGTACCGAGGGCATGGCCGTACAATTTGCCAGGTGCTGCCGGCCTATTCCCGGTGACCCGGTTATAGCGTTTATCAAGAAAGATCAGGGGCTCGTAATCCATACCGATGACTGTCCGGCAGTAACCAAAAACAAGGGCAGTTCGGACAATTGGCTGGATGTGGCCTGGGGCAAGGACATCGACCGGCAGTTCGAAGTGGGTATCAAGCTGATGGTGGCCAACCAGCGAGGAGTACTCGCCAGGGTGGCGGCAGCCATCGCTGATGCGGATTCCAATATCGATAATGTCGCCATGGAGGGCGATGGCGCATATACCAATATGAATTTCGTCTTGCAGGTACGCAATCGTCATCATCTGGCACAAGTGATTCGCAGTTTGAGGCGGATTCCTGAAGTGGCGAAGATCAGCCGCGTGAAGGAGTGACAGGAACGGCGAGCAAGCTTGTTTCTCCCCCGGACACCCATAACGGGGCGAGGATTGAAGCCCCTATGAAGGCGAGGCAGGGGAAGTCATGAACCCAAGGGGCAGAATGTTTGCCAAGCGGCCGGATGCAATATGAAAAAAGTATGACCTGTCTCGAAAGGATAGCTGAAAATGTGTGGCCGCTACGGCTTGAACCATCCTGATCCTGTATTGGCGGAGTGGTACCGCGCTTCATTCATGCCGGAACTGAAACCCCGCTACAACATTGCGCCCACCATGGAAATACTCGCCATACGCGATACTGACAGCGGCCGCATGGGCTCCATGATGCGCTGGGGCCTCATTCCTTACTGGATCAAGGATGTGAAGAAGCTGCCGGTATTGAATAATGCCAGGGCAGAAACGGTAGCCGAAAAACCTGCGTTCAGACAGCCCTTCCGCCAGCGGCGCTGCCTGATCCCCGCTTCCGGGTTCTTCGAATGGAAAACGGAGAGCCGGCGCAAGCAGCCGTACTTTATATCCAGCCGCGACGGCGCACCATTTTCATTCGCCGGCATATACGAAACCTGGGTCACCGATACGGGAGAAGCAAAAGAAAGTTGCGCCATCATCACGACCGGGTGCAATGCGCTGATGCAGCCGATCCATGATCGGATGCCGGTCATACTTCCCGAGGATGCCTGGGATACATGGCTTGACCCGGACCTGAGGAGGAATGAGATCCTGCTATCCCTGCTCAAGCCCTGTGATGAGAACAGGATGCAGGCATGGCCTGTAACCCAGGCAGTGGGCAAGGTAGTGAATCAGGGGGAAGAATTGTTTCGTCCGTTGATTTCAGAACAAGAGGGAGACTTTTTTGGCGCAAATTAAAATTAAAAATAATCAGATTATCGGCTCTTACATGATAGAGAATGGATTTCCTGAACTCTTCCTGCATCCCACACCTTCGCGAGCTCACGCTCCAAAGCAGAATGCTGCATTCTGTGCGCATTATCGCTAATATGATGGGCATAACGCTTGGCAGCCTCGATCCATACCAGAACCGAGGCGATGCCATGGAGTTCCAAGCGAAAATCCTTTGCGTACACAACCGCCGCATGAGTTATTTCCCCTAGAAGTTCCTTTTGGTCAGCATCGGTAAACGCGTCTTTAAGAGCGCTTTCAAGCATTCTGCGGAACCGGGAAGTCTTACTGAGTTCTTCAACCTGATGCTCATCAAATCGTCTTGATAGCGTATATCCACTCGGCTTGCCCGCTGCCTGGCGTAAATCCCCAACCCTCGTCCAGCGATCATAAATTTCGTACACTCTTTGATGGAAAGTAATGAGCTGATCCGGAAACTTCAGTGCTTCGATGTTTCCGAAATAACCTTCAGGACGGGGGAGCCAAGTCGAGCGCTCTGCACGAAGACTATGAAGAAACGATACGTAAGCATGTGTTTTAATCCCGAACGTATCGTAGAATCCGGTAAATGGAATAAGGGGTTGCGGAATTCGAGTACTGTATGCAAGCGCTTCTACTTCTTGCGCCAGCTTGGATACTTTTTCACAGTACTCATCATTCCACTCAGACTCCAAGCCTGCTGAGATTGGGCATTCATCCAATAACCCGACCAATCTTTCGAGGTTCCGAATCAGTTGGCCCAGTTGTTCAAGAGTGCTTTTCGTAATCGCGCCCAACACCGAGTTTGCATCCATCGCAACCTTCCAGCGTTCGTGCTCGAACCTCTCGCTTTCAGCCGAATCAAAGCAGCCGGTCTTATCGGTATTCGATGTGGCGTTACTAGAGCGTGTTCACAGTAGCCAGATGTAGGCGCAAGCCAGATGCAAGAAAGCATTGAAGCGGTTGGCGAGTTTGTCGTAGCGGGTCGCGAGGCGACGAAATTGTTTGAGCCGATTGAAGAATCGCTCCACCAGGTTACGCGCTTTGTACCGCTCCCGATCGAACTCGCGCGAGGCGCATCGGTTGCTCCGAGACGGGATGACGGCCTCAGCCCCCGTCTCGGTGATCACTGCGACGAACACGTGGCTGTCGTATCCCTTGTCGGCGACAACTGCATCAGTCTTGATGGAATTGATCAGTGCGGGCCCTTGTGTAATGTCGGCTACTTGGCCACCGGTGAGGATCAGGCGCAATGGATTGCCCAAGGCATCCACGCATGCATGGATCTTGGTAGTCAGCCCACCACGCGAGCGGCCGATCGCCTGATCGCTACCGTTTTTTTTGACGCGCCAGCCGAGTGCTGGTGCGCACGCACGACGGTTGAGTCGATGAATAGCTCTTCCAGATCGGCCTCGCCCTGGAGCGCTTCGGCAACACGCGACCACACGCCGTTGGCTTCCCAGCGCGCGAAGCGCACATACACCGAATGCCAGTTCCCAAACTTCGGCGGCAGGTCGCGCCAGGGGTTTCCAACCCGCGCCGTGTATAGCACCGCCTCAACGAACAACCGGTTATCCGCCGCTCGCCCTCCCTTGTCGGTTGGCTTGCCCGGCAATAGTCCCGAAATACGAGCCCACTGCGCATCGCTCAACATGTCCCGATCCATGACCCACATCCAAATTCCGGATGTAAACACAAATCAACTACTGTGAACAGGCCCTAAGCATGACTTCATTTTTTTTGCTTTGTTTAGCATTGCCGAACATCGCATTCTCCATCTTTCATACGGCTATCTTTCATACGCCAGAACAGGTGCCAGCCACGTCTCCGTTTCTTCCATCGTCCAGCCCTTGCGCCTTGCGTAATCCTCCACCTGATCCTTGCCGATCTTGCCAACTGCGAAATATCTGGCTTCCGGGTGGGAAAAGTAAAAGCCTGATACCGCGGCTGTGGGTACCATGGCAAAGGATTCAGTCACGATGATGCCAGCATTTTCAGGCGCTTTCAGCATTTCAAACAAAGGGCCCTTCTCGGTGTGATCCGGGCAGGCCGGGTAGCCGGGCGCCGGGCGAATGCCCTGATATTCTTCCGCAACCAGCTGCTCGTTGCTCAGGTTTTCATCTTTGACAAAGCCCCAGAATTCACGCCGTATCCGCCAGTGCATGTGTTCCGCAAAGGCTTCTGCCAGACGATCCGCCAGCGCTTTCAGGATAATTGCGCTGTAATCATCATGCGCCTCCTCGAACACCTTTAACTTTGCCTCGATGCCCATTCCCGCAGTCACCGCGAACGCGCCGATGGTATCGGTAATGCCGCTTTCCCTGGGGGCAATGAAATCCGCCAGGCACAGATTGGGCTTGCCGTCCGGTTTCATGGTCTGCTGGCGCAGGTTATGAAAGGTCATCGCTACCCGCTCGCGGGCTTTGTCCGTATAGATTTCGATATCGTCACTGTTGACTGTATTGGCTGGAAACAGGCCGAATACGGCATTTGCTGTAAGCCATTTCTGCTCCACGATCTTTTTCAGCATCACTTGCGCATCGCGGTAGAGATTGCTGGCGGCCTCGCCGACCACCTCATCCTCCAGAATGGCTGGGAAACGTCCCGACAGCTCCCATGCCTGAAAGAACGGCGTCCAGTCTATGAAGGGCACCAGTTTTTCCAGCGGATAGTTTCGCAAGGACCTCAAACCGGTAAAGCCGGGGGAAGGAGGGGAGTAGGTCTCCCAATCCGTTTTGAATGCGTTCTTGCGGGCGTCTGCAATGGATAGCATCGGCGCCGGCCCTTTCTTGTTTTTATGCTGCGCCCGTACCCTCTCATACTCGGTCTGGATTTGCTGAATATAGTCCGCCCGTAAATCCTCCGACAGCAGATTGCTGCATACGCCGACCGCGCGGCTGGCATCCGGCACCCATACGGTAACACCACTGTATTTGGGCGCCACCTTCACCGCCGTGTGCACGCGCGAGGTGGTGGCTCCGCCAATCAATAGCGGAATGGTAAAACCTTCGCGCTCCATCTCCTTTGCCACATGCGCCATTTCTTCCAGGGAGGGCGTAATCAAGCCGGACAAGCCGATCATGTCGGCATTTTCGCGTCTGGCAGTCTCCAGAATTTGGGCACTGGGGACCATCACCCCCATGTTCACTACTTCATAATTGTTGCACTGAAGCACCACGGTGACGATATTTTTGCCTATGTCATGCACATCGCCCTTGACGGTGGCAATGACGATCTTGCCCTTGGGTTTGGAATCCCCCGACAACTTCTTTTCCGCCTCGATGAAGGGCAGGAGGTGCGCCACCGCCTGTTTCATCACGCGCGCCGATTTCACCACCTGGGGCAGGAACATCTTGCCCGAGCCGAACAGATCGCCGACGACATTCATCCCGTTCATCAGCGGGCCTTCGATCACCTGAATCGGCCGTCCACCCTGTGCGGCTATTTCCTGCCGGGCTGCCTCGGTATCTTCCACGATATAGGTGGTAATTCCCTTGACCAGGGCATGCGTCAGCCGCTCCTGCAGCGAACCGTTTCGCCACGCAAGGTCTTCGGTGCTTTCCTTGCTTTGTCCCTTGAAGCTCTCGGCAAACTCCACGAGGCGCTCGGTGGCGGTAGTCTCTCCGTCTCCCGGAACGGGGCGGTTGAGCAATACATCCTCGACTCGCTCCAGCAGGTCCTTGGGGATATCGGAATAAACGCCGAGCTGACCAGCGTTCACGATGCCCATCGTCATCCCGGCGCGAACGGCATGGTAGAGAAAGGCAGTATGGATCGCTTCCCGCACGGGCTCATTGCCGCGGAAGGAGAAGGAAACATTTGAAACGCCGCCGCTCACCTTCGCATACGGCAGCTTTTCCTTGATGGCGCGGGTCGCTTCGATGAAATCCACGCCGTAATTATTGTGTTCTTCTATCCCGGTAGCGATTGCAAAGATATTCGGATCAAAGATGATGTCCTCAGGGGGGAAACCAACCTGATCAACAAGAATACGGTAGCAGCGCGCGCAAATCTCCACCTTGCGCGCCAAGGTGTCCGCCTGCCCGGTCTCGTCGAACGCCATCACGATGACCGCAGCGCCATAACGCCGGGCGAGTTTCGCATGTTCGATGAATTCGGCTTCACCTTCCTTGAGGCTGATGGAGTTGATGATAGGCTTGCCCTGCACGCACTTCAGCCCGGCTTCAATGACCGACCACTTGCTGGAGTCGATCATGATCGGCACACGGCTGATATCCGGCTCCGCAGCGACGAGGTTCAGGAAAGTAACCATCGCCTTCTGCGAATCGAGCATCGCCTCGTCCATGTTGATGTCGATGATCTGCGCCCCATTCTCGACCTGGCTGCGTCCGACGCTCAGTGCTTCCGCATAGTTGTTGCCGAGTATCAGGCGGGCAAAGGCTTTCGAACCGGTGACGTTGGTCCGCTCCCCGACGTTTACAAACAGGGAGTCATCACCGATGTTGAGCGGTTCAAGACCGGAAAGACGAAGCTTCTTTGGAACATCCGGCACGACCCGAGGTGGGATACTCCCTACGGCGTCTGCAATGGCTTTGATATGCGCAGGCGTGGTGCCGCAGCAACCGCCGACGATATTCACAAAACCGGCTTGCGCATACCCTTTGATCAATCCGGCAGTATATTCCGGGGATTCGTCATAGCCCGTCTCCGCCAGCGGATTGGGCAAGCCCGCGTTGGGGTGAGCACTCACATACACGCCTGCAACCCTGGAAAGCTCCTCGACGTAGGGGCGCATCAGCTCCGCCCCCAAGGCGCAGTTGAGGCCTACGGACAACGGACGGGCATGAGATACGGAGTTCCAGAATGCTTCCGGCGTCTGGCCGGAAAGCGTGCGTCCCGAAGCATCCGTTATCGTGGCCGAAATCATGATGGGAACACGTACCTGATGGGTTTCGAAATACCGGTCTATGGCAAACAGTGCCGCTTTCGCATTGAGGGTATCGAATATGGTTTCCACCAGCAGAATATCAGCTCCGCCGTCCAGCAGGCCGCGAATGGATTCGGAATAATCCTCCACCAGCTGGTCGAATGTGATGCCGCGGAAGCCGGGGTCGTTCACGTCGGGAGAAATCGAAGCGGTTTTGGTGGTCGGTCCCAGCACGCCCGCGACAAAGCGCGGCTTCTCTGGCGTCTTTGCTTCCATCGCTTGGGCTGCTTCCTTTGCCAGCCGGGCCCCGGCAAAGTTCAGCTCATACACCAGGTCCTGCATGTGGTAGTCGCCCATCGAGGCCGCGGTGGAATTGAAAGTGTTGGTTTCGACAATGTCTGCGCCTGCCTCCAGATAGGCTTCATGAATGGAACGGATCACCTGCGGCTGGGTGAGCGTCAGGAGATCGTTGTTGCCCCGGAGGTCATGCGGAAAATCGGCAAAGCGCTCCCCGCGATAGTCCTTTTCGCCAAGCTTATGGCTCTGAATCATGGTGCCCATGGCACCATCGAGCAGCAGGATGCGGCGAGCCAGCAGATCTTCCAGTAATTTGATGCGAGGGTGTTCGTTCATGGCAATACCAAAATTCGGGTGGAGCCTGGATTCTATCATGCCCTTCTCCACCATTCCCTCCGGCAGGCTCATGACAACCAACCGGCTGAGATGAGTATCTTGATAGCGGCAATGACGACTTCTGTCCGGATAAGGCGGGAATTCGATGGGAGCGGAACGTCATTAGACGAGTATTAGAGCAAGGCTGTCTCCCCGCTCCCATCGCCTTGTACCAAAGTACAGGGTGTACTTAAGTCCAATAGGAATCCGATGTGATGTAGATAAGATGGCACCAGGTTCTATTTTTTCACTATCCATGGGGGTAAGGTGAACAGATTTTTTCGCGACGCAATTGCATCTGGAGTATTGCTCTCTGCAATATCGGCTGCTCAGGCAACACCTATTTATATGACCGCCGATTTCTCCGGTGGAATTCTCACCACTAACGGGTTGGCTAACAGCCTGGGCTTGCAGCAGACCAGTACATGCAGCGGTTGCGCTGCTGGCAGCGTTAGCGGAAAAGTATTATTCGATCAAAGCCTCATCCCCGGGAGTGGTACCGGTACTGTGAACATTGCGCTCGCAGCAGTTACCGGCGCCTCGAACAGCACCATTTTCGACATAGACTTTGGAAGTCGACCGTTGGGTTTCGAGTTCGGAAATGGGGATGTGCTGGGTGGCCCATCCATACAATTCAATAATGGCGTGTTCAACGGGTTTTTCTTCGTGAAAGATTTTGTGGCCGATGGAAAAACCTACGAACTCAGCATGCAGGGTGCGAACTGGACCATGAATTGGTTAAAAAGCAATTCCTCTTCGCAGCTTGTTGCCGCAGGGTACCTGAACGTGGGTAATCAGGGGCTGACGAGCCAGGCATATTTTGACCCCTCACTGCCAGCTACGGAGCTGCCGAATAACAGAATTCCGGAGCCCACAGTTCTTGCGCTTGTCATGGTCGGCATGTTAGGTATTTTTATGACTCGCCGGCATAAACAGACGTACGCAGCTGCGTAACCAAGGCAGTTTCCAGCTTACTTATCGACGTTCATATAACGGTTAGTGGCGACCCCCTGATCAACCTCATTATCTTTACCGATGAACTCTGCAGCGGTAACAGTGTGAGGGGACACGGTCAGGGGGAAGCACGGTCAAATCCCGTCCTATACCCATATCTTTCGTTTCTCGACCAGCAAAAGACCGGATGTTGATTCGAGGCCAAATTTATCCTACAGCTTGGGGCGGGCCAACTTGCGCAAAGCCACGTAGAAAACCGGGGTAAGGAACAATCCGAATAGAGTCACACCGAGCATCCCGGCAAAGACAGTTATACCCGTTGCGTAGCGCACCTCGCTACCTGCACCCTGACTGAGCACTAGGGGAACAGATCCAGCGATGAAGGCGATCGAAGTCATCACAATCGGCCGAAGTCGAAGGCGGCAGGCTTCCAGTGCGGCTTCGATGGTATCCTTGCCCTGAATCTCCAGTTCTCGTGCAAACTCAACGATCAGGATGGCATTCTTGCATGCCAGACCCATCAGTACGACCAGTCCCACCTGTACGAATATATTGTTGTCCCCGCCTGTGAGCCAGATCCCGAAAAGCGCGGCGCACATGCATACCGGCACGATCAGGATGACTGCCAAGGGTAATGTCCAGCTCTCATAGAGGGCGGCCAGCACCAGAAAGGCCAGCATGATCGATAATGGGAAGACGATGACTGCCGCGTTGCCCTGGGTGACCTGCTGATAGCTCAAGTCGGTCCATTCCAGGGTAATGCCGGGGGGCAGTACCTCCGTAGCAATTTCCGATAGCTTGGCGATGACTTGTCCCGAGGAAAGTACGCGGGGATCCGCATCCCCGATAAGGTCGGCAGCGGGATAACCGTTGTAGCGGATGACGGGATCCGGACCAAAAGTATGTTGAATCGTCACCATCGACCCTAGCGGAACCATTTCTCCTCGACTATTGCGTGTATACAGATTGTTGATGTCTTCAGCATTCTGGCGGAAAGCTGCATCCGCCTGTGCCATCACCCGATAGACGCGACCGTATAGATTGAAATCGTTGATGTAGAAGGATCCAAGGTAGACCTGCAACGTATTGAAGAGGTCCGTCAAATTTACTCCCTGGGCCTTGGCTTTGACCCGATCCACCTTGACCTCAAGTTGCGGGACGTTGGCCTGGTATGAGCTGACAGGAAAAGTCATGCCTGGCGTCTGCGCAATCGCGTTCTGGAATTTTGTGGTTGCGCTTTGCAACGCCCCATATCCCAGACCGCCGCGATCGACCAAATAGAGCGAATAGCCCGACCCATTGCCCAGTCCTTGAATAGGCGGAGGCAGTAATGCATAGGCTTGCCCGTCCTTGATGTCGGCAAGCCTGGCATTCAGTTCAGCGGTGATGGATTCTGCGGAACGCCGGCGTTGATCAAAAGGCTTGAGGATAACGTAGGAGGCCGCCTGATTGGGCGTGTTGACTGACTGCAACGCATTCATGCCAACATAGCTTTCGGTCATTTCCACGCCTTCGATACTGCTGGCAAGGTCGTTTAATTGACGTGTGACGGCGTCAGTACGGGCAAGCGAAGCGCCCTCCGGCAATTTGGCGCCTGCAAAGAGGTAGAGCTTGTCCTGATTTGGAATAAAGCCGGTCGGCACGATATGGAATAGCATGACTGTTGCGAGCAATAGTCCTGCATAGACGGTAAACACCCTGCCGCGCTGGCCCAGTGTTCGGGCTACCGTGCTCTGGTATTTGCCGGAGCTGCGAAGAAACAGCCGATTGAACGGATGGAACAACCATCCCAGGCTGCGCTCGAGCACTCGGGTAGGCGCATCCTTCGGAGCATCATGTCCTCTGAGCAGTTTTGCCGCCAGTGCCGGGGACAGTGTGAGCGAATTGATCGCGGAAATGACGGTGGATATGGCGATGGTGACGGCAAACTGCTTGTAGAACTCCCCCGTGACACCGCTCAGGAAGGCCATGGGCACGAACACGGCGCATAGCACCAGCGCAATGGCGATGATCGGACCGGAGACTTCCTTCATGGCCTGGTGTGCTGCCGCGAGAGGACTCAGACCTTCCTCGATATTGCGCTCAACGTTCTCCACGACGACGATCGCATCGTCGACGACAATCCCCACTGCCAGGACCAGTCCGAACAATGTCAGCGTATTGATGGAATATCCGAGAAGGTAGAGCCAGGCAAACGTGCCGATAATCGAGACCGGCACCGCAATCAGGGGGATGATCGATGCGCGCCAAGTCTGCAGAAAGAGAATGACCACCAGCACGACCAGGAAGACCGCTTCGATCAGTGTTTGACCCACGGCCCGGATGGAATCCCGGACAAAAACATTGGGGTCCCACACCACCCGATACTCGATACCCGGAGGAAAGCTTGCTGCAAGTTCTTCAAACTTGGCATAGACCGTCCTGGCCACCTCCAGGGAGTTCGCGCCGGGAGTCAGAAAAATTCCGGCGCTAGTGCTGCCCCTGTTATCGATCATGGCATGGAGCGTGTAATCGCTGGAGCCGAGCTCGACGCGCCCAACATCCGCCAGGCGGACCAATTGGCCATCATCGGCACTTTTCAGGACAATGTCGCCGAATTCCTGCTCGCTGCGAAGCCGTCCACGAACATTGATCGGAACGAGGAAATCCGCGCTCCTGGGTGATGGCTGGGCGCCCAGTTGACCTGCGGATACCTGAACGTTCTGCTCGCGAACGGCATCCACCACATCGCTGGCTGTCAAGCCACGTGCGGCGAGCTTGTTCGGGTCGAGCCACAGGCGCATCGCATAATCGCCTTCCCCGTACAATCCGACGTTGCCAACCCCCTTCAGGCGCGAAAGCTGGTCCTTGATATTCAGCGTCATATAGTTGCGCAGATAGACCGCGTCGTAGCGACCGTCGGGTGAAGAAAGATTCACGTACATGAGCGGAGTCGGGGATTGCTTCTGCGTGGTTACGCCATACTGGCGTACGTCGTTGGGCAGACGGGACAGGGCTTGGGCGACGCGATTCTGTACGCGGACGGCCGCGGTATCGGGATCGATGCCGGGCGTGAAGGTGATCGTCACTTGCAGGCTTCCATCGGAGCCCGCAACGGACTTCATATACATGATGCCTTCGACGCTGTTGATCGCTTCTTCCAGGGGAACGGCGATTGAATCCGCGATCTCTTTGGGATTGGCGCCGTGATACATTGCACGCACAACCACGCTTGGAGGCACCACTTCCGGATACTCGCCCGCAGGCAGGAGCGGGATGGCGATGAGTCCCGCCGCGAAAATAACGATCGAAAGAACGATGGCAAATATGGGACGGTCGATGAAGAACCTGGAAAAGTCCATACCGTTCCCTTATTCCGTTGCTTTCAGGAGCGTAGAGGGGGGAATAGCCGCTCTCGTTTCCATGGCGACGTGCTGGGGCTTTACGGTCATCCCGTCGTGAAAGATCTTCTGCGCGCCGATGACGATGATCTTGTCCGTCGTGTCGAGGCCGGACTGTACGATACGGAGGCCATCCACCTGCCGACCCAATGTGATGTTCTTGCGGAGCGCCTTGTTGCCCTCCCCCAATACATAGACATATTTGCGGTCCTGGTCGGTCAGGATGGCTTTATCGTCGATCAGGAGTGCATGCAACACATCGCCGCCTTGCAGCTGCACTCGAGCGTGAAGACCAGGTGTCAGCGCCCGGTCGGCGTTCGCAACGACAGCGCGGACACGAATTGTTCCCGTTGCGGGATTGAGTTGATTGTCGAAGAAATCTACAGTCCCGTGATGCGAAAAACCTTCCTCATTGGCCAGACGGATGCGGACCGGATAAACATTGCTCTCGCGATCGTTCTTGCGCGCGAATTCCTTGTAGCGCAGGAAGTTATGTTCATCGCAGTCGAAGTACACGTACATCGGATCCTGCGAGACCAGGGTTGTCAGGATCGACTGGTCAGCCTGCGCAAGATTGCCGGCAGTCAGGTATGCTCGCCCCACGCGGCCTGCGATCGGTGCTCGAACCTCGGTAAAATTGAGGTTGAGCTTGGCTGTGGCTACAGCGGCTTCCGCTGCGCGCACCTCGGCAATCGTCTGGTTCAACTCCGTTTGCCTGCCGTTGAATTCTTCGCGCGACATGGCCTGTGCTGCGAACAGTGCCTGCGCGTGCTCAGTCCTGCTTTGGGCGAGATTTGCAGCCGCCCGCGCATGTTCGAGCTGCGCCTGCGCACTCTGGAGTGCGTTGCGGTACGGACGGGGATCGATGACAAAGAGAAGATCGCCAGGTTTGACCTCGCTACCCTCCTTATAGGCAACCCGATCGATGTAGCCACTGACCCGAGGACGCAACTCTACAGTCGGGACCGCACGGACACGTCCATTGAATTCGTCCCATGCTCGCACGGAGCGCGACAGGACGTCCGCAACCGCAACATCGGGTGGGGGCGGCTCGACCGAAGTGCTGGATTCCGTATTGCTGCATGCGGCAAGGAAGATTGTCGAGAGAGCAATGAAAATGGTCGTAATAAGGTTTATGAAACGCATGTCTCCGGGGAAAGGAAGTTGATCCGGCCTTCTTCGGCGGCTTTTAGCACGTACGCCTGACAGTACCTGCTTCAAACGACTTGACGGGAGGCCAGCATAATGAAGAAACGGCTTTAGCGGGGCCCGGAATAATGGCGGATCCGAGGCCTGACGTTGCAATGACTGAGTTATGGTTTTCTTGTCATCTCGATCAATTGGGAATGCAGATGCAGTGCTTCGCGTTTGGTCGCCACCCGTTCCTCCTCATCGAGCAGGCCTGCCAGCCAAAGTCCGTCAACGGCATAACGGGCCAGCCGCATTTCGGGGGCGGAATCAGTATCCCGGTGTTGTTCCAGGCTCTGTTCCAGCCACTGCGTCCACCGTTTCTTCAAGCCGGGCTCGGTCAGCATCGCCATCATGAGGGCCGCCCACTGAATGAAATCATCCTTCTCGATCAGCTCCAGCGTCGCGGTGATGTAAGCGCGGGTAAAGCAGCCGGATGGTTCAGGGTCGAGCTTCATTGCCTGCTTGATGCTCGTATCGAAGGCTTGCAGGCGCTCGCTGAAGATTTCCTCGATAAGCGCCTGCTTGGTTGAAAAGTGATGCAGCAACCCTCCCTTGGTTACGTCTGCCGCATCCGCCACCGCTTGTAGTGTCAAACCCGCCACACCTTGCTCCACACAGAGACGGGCACCGTTATCCAGTAACCTGCGACGAACGAGAGCGGGCTGCTTCTTGCGTTGATTGCGTTGATTAGCATTGGTCATCTTTAAAAT
Organism: Nitrosospira multiformis ATCC 25196; assembly: GCF_000196355.1. Lineage (NCBI taxonomy): Bacteria > Pseudomonadati > Pseudomonadota > Betaproteobacteria > Nitrosomonadales > Nitrosomonadaceae > Nitrosospira > Nitrosospira multiformis. The sequence goes on along the minus strand of NC_007614.1, from coordinate 43,861 downwards.
GATACCATCTGGACGGTATCTTTTAAATAAACATCCAGCAGGGATTTCAAGAATACTCTCAGGTTATCTTAGGAACCGTTCGCTATCCGCCCCTTCTTTCTCGCCTGTTACGGAATCTCTGACGCCACATGGGAGAGTGAGAAGCGATAGCGTTCAAGTGTATGTCAGAAACAGCAAAGGAATTTATATTGAACCAGACAGTTATACCGCAACTGCGGATAATCAGCGCCACTGTTAGCCTGCCGTTTTATGTGGAGGGCTTGGGCTTCAGCGTTGATTGGAAGCATCAGTTCGAGCCAGGCTTTCCTCTATTTATACAATTGACCAGGAAAGATCAGGTTATTTTTCTGACGGAACATACTGGAGACTGTCAGGGGGGTGGCGCGATCTACTTCATAGTTCCCAATGTTGACAACTGCTATGGTGAATTTACTGGTCGAGGCATTACCACTATTGAAGCGCCCCAAGACACTCCATGGGGGACCCGAGAAATGGTGGTAACAGATCCGGACGGTAACCGTTTGAGATTCGTAACGCACTGACCCCATCGCCCCCTTGGAAATTCCAACCTACCAGATAAGGAATATGCGAACGCTTTGAGCAATCACCGAGGTGATGCCTCGCTTAAATATCTCCATAAATGAAGAAAACCAGTCAGGACAGATAAAGTTTTCTTCCTGGTTTTTACCCTTCCAAAAGGATGGAACCGGAAGGCTATCATTGCTGTCGATAGAAGCGTATCCAGTCTGCTGCTTGGCAGTACCCTGGCGCCTGACCTTCGAATCCCCTGTTTTTCGTTTTCCAAACTGCTTGACATACTGACTTTGTTACAACCAGCCTGCGACAGGAGTAACCATATGTCATTCTCTCCGAATAAGGAGGAGTTGCGGCCCCAGGCGGTGGAAATTCTGGCGGCGCAAGCGGCGGCCGCGGGGTTGATCTATGTCTCCGGCGATGAGCCTGGGATCAGAAGGTTGGCCTCCGGCGAGGGATTTCGTTATGTCGGTCCGGATGAAAAGCCCTTGAGTGATAAGGGCGAGCTTGAGCGCATTGCCCGGCTCGCCATTCCTCCCGCTTATACCGACGTCTGGATTTGCCCTCATCCTCTGGGCCACTTGCAGGCCACCGGACTGGATGCGCGCAGCCGCAAGCAGTACCGCTACCATTCCGATTGGCGCGCGGTGCGGGACAGCATCAAATTTGACCGCATGGTGGAATTCGGCGAAGCTTTACCTCAACTGCGTGAGCGTGTACACCTTGATCTGAAAAAACGAGGTTTGCCGCAAAAAAAGGTTGTTGCTGCAATAGTGAGACTGCTTGATACGACGCAAGTGCGCATCGGTAACCTGTCTTACGCCCGCGATAACCACAGTTTCGGACTTACAACCCTGCGCAAGCGGCATCTTGCCTTCATCAACCCCAGGCGCGCATTATTGAAATTCCGGGGCAAGAGCCGGGTCGAGCACGAAGTCACGATCGGTGACAGGCGCATCATCACCATTATCCGGGCTTGCCAAGAGCTGAGGGGCCAGCATCTTTTCCAGTACCTGGATGAGAGCGGCAAGCGACGGCCGGTCGGAGCGGAGCAGGTAAACGCCTACCTCCACGAAGTCATGGAAGCCGAATTTACCGCGAAGGATTTCCGAACATGGAGCGGAACCTTGCGGGCGTTCGAAATCATGCTCAATACGCCGTTGCCTGAATTCCCGACCAAGCGCGCTCTCAAGGCCGGCATCGTTGCGGCGATACGGCAAGTCGCGGAAGATCTGCGCAATACCCCTGCCGTCTGCCGGAAATCCTACATCAATCCGGCGGTGTTTTCTGCCTGGCAGAAAGGCGATCTTCATCGCTGCGTGCAGGAAATGGAAGAAGCGGCGCATGCCGCCCATGACCCGCTCGAGTCTGCCGTGCTGTCTTTTCTGCGGAAACAAAAGACTGGATAAAAACTCAGCTTTTTCCCGGCTCCTGCTGTTCCTCTATCACAACCAGCACGCGCTGCGCTGATCGCAGCGCGCCTTCAATAAATCCCTGGTAGTCAGAAAATGCTTCTCCGCAAACATGCAGGTTGTTTTGCCCGGTTTCCTGCTCCTCTTGTTCGAGAGAAAATGCCTCGAGAAACTCGATATGCTCCCGGGACTTTACACCCGGACGCCACCCGTGCGCTGCGGCGCCGAAAGGCTCCTTTCCCCAGTCGCGCATCCCGCAGGCGAGAAGGCGGCCCGTGGTAAAGTCATGGTGCTCATAATCCCTGGCAAACTGCACGAAACGCTGCCATAGGCGAGCCGATCCGGGCTTGATTTCGATGATCGAACCGCACGTCGGGGAAGGTTTTTTCTCCAGGAACCAGATCCTGGCGGCATCCTGATAGTCGACCTGCGGCCCCTCCGGTTGCTCGGGACCTTTGGAATTATTGCCGGATTCGCTTCTGAGATAATCGGACCAGAATGTGATTGCCGGGCGATCGGTATAAATCATGATCAACCCTTTTGTCCGGTCCCTGCTTTTCACATACAGCAACTCGCGGGTTGGTATGTCGGACGCATGGCGGTTGAGAGACCGGTTGTCTTCCCACCAGGGTTTCTCGATGACGAAAAAACATTTCAGTAGCGGAAGGCAAACGACCGCATTGAATGCTTCGTGAAGCTTGCCTTTTGGATGTTCCCCATTCCATGACATTTCCTCGAGCGGACGCTTCGGCAGGGCAAAAATGACTCTTCGTGCGCACACAAGCTCGACCTCATCCTCATTCTGCACGGTAAGGGCAACCAGCGCATCATCCCGTCTTTCTACGCTCACCACCCTCGAGCCTTTCGCGATTTTCAGACGAGGAGATTGGTGACTGTTCTGGTGCTTCCGCAAGACTTCCAGCAGGTTCCAGATTATCCTGCTCATCCCTCCGCGTATGCCTCGAAGCGAACCTGTGCTTCGAATTGCCCTGAGCCAGAAGATGATCCACTCGGCGGCATTCAGATTTTCGTGGACAAAGTGATAGTAACTTCCCCAATCCCTGATCTTGACCACCGCATAATGGCTCAAGACGTCGCTGAGGACGTTCCAGAATCCCAGGTCCCATAACGGCTGGTCCCTGAACCGCGCATGCTCCCGAATCGTTACGAAGTCAGGATCGGTAAGGTACTGTATCCATTCGAGCAGCTCTCCCTTCCAGTAATGGCGATAAAAGAACTGCGCGCTGTGCAATTTTCTCCATTGTTCATTGGCGGCTTCCGTACACCAGGGATTCGAAGCCGGGCCGTCGAATTTCGGACCTTGGACGAGCTCGAAGATGCGCCTGAGAGCGAGTATCATCAGGTCAAAAGGAGTTTTCTGCTGTGCTTCCTCCTCCTGAAGGGTGAAGCGAGGCGCCATCGGATCTTCGGAGGTGTACGAAGAGAACGGCACGAGGTCATCCAGGCTTTCTTCCTCCCCCGGGTCAGGCTCCCTGATTCCAAGATCGTCGAGCAATCCCTGCAATAAAATCTGGTCCCGCGGTTCGATTCTCATGGGCCCGAATTCCGCGCGGAAGTATTCGATATCGGTCAGCTTTTCGACATCCTTGCCATCCACATTCCTGAATGATTTTTCTGTCGGACCTTTGAATGGAGACTGTTTACCCGTTTGCGGGTCAGGGGGAGCAAGGCAACCGTTATCGATGTTCCAGTTACACGGGTCCCATGTATCTTCAAAACCGATCTTCTTTCCATTTTCCTCACTGCTTCTCAGCAGGGACCACGTTTCGATGCGCCCGCCAAACCGGTCGGAAGCTTCCAGAAGGAGAATGCTCCTGATATCGAGCGAGCCGCTCCGGACTTTCTTGATAAGCTCGTGGCAGCAATAGAGTCCGGCAATACCGCCGCCGACAATTACCAGATCATTTATTTCCGATTTCTGTGTATGGGATGTATTGCCCGGCATTTTTTCTCCCGTTACCCCGGTGACCTCGTGCTTCAAGGAGCTTGCGAAACCTGGTGGAACCCGAATCTGATGCCTTGAGGCATCAGGCACAGTGCCTGAGCTTGAATTATAAGGATAGAAGATCGCGGAATGGAAACAGAAATCAGTAATCCCGCTGCTTCAGAATACAAGGTGCGCTGATTGGCGGCGAAGTGCATCAAAGAGCCGGCACAGCTTGCTGAGAATGTCGTTTTAACCTAAAAAGAAGAAGTCTCCAATCGTTCGAGATATCGAGGCGAGGAAGTTGTAGTCTTTTGGAAATACTACTGATCGCCTTGGCGGCAAGGTCGGTGATTATATGTTTGTCCTGAGCATCGCGTAGCATATTCCGTAGCAGCGAAACGTCATGTAACCACATAACTCCTACGAGGATGTCTCTACTTTTCGACCAGATGCAACGCCCTTCTTTCTTCGGGACAGGTGCGACTGAAGCCGAGCCTCCCGAACCGGTGCGCATCGTTCATGCAGCTGTGGGGGGCCGCGCAAGGCTTAAGGTACGGGGTTTGTATCGATCGGAGTCCGTCAGGCGTAAGCTCGAGTCTGCCCTGCCGAGGCATGATGCGATCAGACATGCTTCCGCGAACATTCTCACGGGCCGGGTATTGATCGTTTTTGATCCGGCACGCGACCTTGAAGAAATCAAGACCTGGTTGGAGCAACTGCTGTTGGAGGCCGGGCATGAAATCATTCCCGGGAACCCGGTAGACGATGGCCGTTTTTTGCGTGCCTCCGGACGTCCTGCTTCTCCCGTCATTTCTTCTGATCCCGATTCAGTTCTTCTACAGGATCGTAAAAATTGGCATGCCTTGCCTGGCGATACCGTGGTGGCTGCGCTTGAAACTTCCATGGAATTCGGTCTTAGCCAAGCTTCCGTGGAGCGGAAGCTTGGCTATTTCGGGGTCAATAGCCTACCGGAGACGCCGCCCCGTTCCGGGCTGAGCATTTTTCTGGGGCAGTTTAAAAGCCTGCCTGTGGCTTTACTCGGTGTATCCGCTGTCCTTTCCGCAGCCACTGGAGGACTGCTCGATGCGGCCGTGATCCTCGGAGTCGTTTTGATCAACGCGGGTACGGGCTATGTTGCCGAGTCTCAATCGGAGCGAACGATTAATGCGCTCGGACATGTGGCCGAGCAGAACGCAATGGTCATCCGCGATGCACGGCTTCTGGAGGTGCCGGCCAAGTCCCTGGTGCCGGGCGACATCCTGGTGCTGACACCCGGGGCTCGGGTAGCTGCTGATGGCAGGGTGCTCGAGTCGCGCAATCTGATGATGGATGAATCCATGCTTACCGGAGAAAGCCTTCCGGTGGCGAAGAGAGTGAGCCCGTTGGACAAGCCGGAGGTCTCTCTCGCAGACCGGCTTAACATGGTATACATGGGTACGGTGGTAACGGGGGGCAGCGGCCTCTCAGTAGTGGTTTCGACCGGCCGGTATACCGAGATCGGCATGATTCAATCGCTTGTAGGTGAAACGCGCCCTCCGGAAACACCTATGCAGCGCCAGCTTGCGATCCTGGGGAATCAGATGGTGTTGCTGTCCCTGGGCATTTGCGGAGCCATGTTTCTGATCGGGCTGGTCCGTGGTCACGCTTGGCTGCAAATGTTGAAAACCTCCATTTCCCTTGCCGTGGCCGCTGTCCCGGAAGGCCTGCCCACCGTGGCAACGACCACTCTCGCCTTGGGTATCCGGACAATGAACCGTCACAAGGTGCTGGTGCGACGCCTCGATGCAGTGGAAACCTTGGGCGCAGTACAGGTAATCTGCCTGGACAAAACCGGAACGCTCACTCTCAACCGTATGTCTGTCCTGGCCCTGTACAGCGGAGGACGCCGCATTACAGTGGATAGTGATGTGTTTTACGATGCGGGTATAAGAATCAATCCCTATCAGAGCGATGAATTGTTGCGGCTCCTCCATGTGGCTGTTCTTTGCAACGAAGTGGAACTGAACGGGGAGAAAGGCAACTATCTGCTCAAGGGATCCCCAACAGAAAGCGCATTGATGCACCTTGCGCTGGCGGCAGGCGTTTCAGTTGAGGCGCTTCGTCGGCGCTATCCCAGAGAGCAAGTCGAATACCGTACCGAAACCCGGAACTACATGAGCACGACCCATAGCGCGCAAGGGGAGGGAAAGCTCGTGGCTGTCAAGGGTAATCCGGTCGAGGTGCTGGAAATGTGTCGGTGGTGGTTGAAGGACGGCGCGCGTTTACCCCTCACGCAGGCGGAGCGAACGGTCATACTCATGGAAAATGACCGCATGGCGGCAGAAGCGCTGCGTGTGCTGGGATTTGCCTACGTCGAACCGAGACAAGCCGATCAATCTTCAGCGGATGAACTCATCTGGCTGGGAATGACGGGAATGGCAGATCCCCTGCGGCAGGGGATGAAGGAACTCATCGCCTTGTTTCATCAGGCCGGGATAGACACGGTGATGATAACCGGTGATCAGAGCGGCACTGCATATGCGATAGGGAAGGAACTTGGGTTATCCGGCGGCAGCGAACTCGACATTCTCGATTCCACCCGGCTTGATCAACTTGATGCAGAGGTCCTGGCTGGGCTTGCCCAAAAGGTCAATATCTTCTCCCGCGTCAGCCCGGCCAACAAGCTGCAAATCGTGCAGGCACTGCAGCGCGGGGGCAAAATCGCCGCGATGACGGGCGACGGCATCAATGACGGGCCCGCCCTCAAGGCCGCGGACATTGGCGTCGCCATGGGCGGCACCGGCACGGAGGTGGCGCGCAGCGTGGCCGACGTTATACTGGAAGACGATAATCTCAGCACCATGATTGTGGCCGTCTCGGAAGGCAGGACGATTTACAATAATATTCGCAAATCGATTCATTTCCTTACCGCCACCAATCTGTCCGAGATCATGCTGATGCTCGGCTCTATAGGGACAGGACTGGGTACTCCGCTCACCACCAGTCACTTGCTGTGGATCAACCTGGTAACCGATGTCTTCCCCGGGCTGGCGCTTGCTGTGGAGCCGCCCGAGCCGGATGTGCTGCGGCAGCCCCCGCGAGACCCGGCGGAACCCATTGTAGGTCCCGCCGACTTCAAGCGCTACGGGCTGGAGTCGCTGGCAATGGCTGCGGGGTCAATGGGCGGTTATGGCTATGCCATGACACGTTATGGCGGAGGGCAGAAGGCCAGCACGATTGCCTTCATGACCCTGACGATGGGGCAGTTGCTTCACGCATATAGTTGCCGTTCGGATCATATCGGCATATTCAGCCACGAGACGCTCCGCTCCAATCGCTATCTCGATCTGGCGATCGGTGGAACGGCCTTGCTCCAATGGGCTACGGTGCTGGTGCCAGGCGTCCGCAGTCTGCTGGGTAATACCCCGATAGGCCCACTCGATGTGGCGGCGATAGGCGCAGGTTCTGTACTGCCTTTTTTCCTGAATGAAGCAACCAAAGAGACTGCCTTCAAAGGCAAGCGACGTAAAGAGCCGCTATCTCTACCACCAGCGCCGCAGGAGTATGGATGATGAAACAGAATTTCATGTTCACCTCCGAATCTGTAACCGAAGGGCATCCGGATAAGCTTTGCGATCAAGTGAGCGATGCGTTGGTCGACCGCTTTCTGCAGCAAGACCCCTTTTCGAAGGTGATAGCGGAGTGCGCAGTATCCACGGGAATACTTTTTATCGCAGCCCGCTTCGCTTCGTCGGCTTCTGTCGACATCCCCGAGGTTGCGCGCCGGGTTATACACCAGCTTGGCTACGAGCAAGCGGATTTCAATGCAAGAGATTGCACGATCATGACGAGCCTGAGCGAACTGCCGGCACCGTCTTATCCGTTCATAGATGAGAGGGAAATGAATGAGGAAGAGCTGGAATCCGTTACTGCCAAGAACCAGGCCAATGTATTCGGCTTTGCCTGTAATCAGAGCTCGGCCTTTATGCCGCTGCCCATCTCGCTTTCGCATAAACTGGCGCGTCGGCTTACGGCCGCACGTTTTCAGAAGCAGATCCCCTATCTTGCGCCCGATGGAAAAACGCAGGTAGGGGTGGAATATCGCGAAGGCAGACCGTATCGCATTCATTCCATCACCATCATTGCCGCTCAGCAGAAGACCGCCATGCGCGGCCTCGCACCGCTGCGCGATGATCTCAACGCGCATGTGATTGAGCCGGTTTTCGCAACGGAGACGCTGCGGCCCGACTCCCGCACCCATATTTTCATCAATCCGGAAGGGCTGGTCGCCGACGGAGGACCGTCGCTACATTCCGGCTTGACTGGCCGCAAGAACGCAGTGGATACATACGGTGAATATTCCCGGCATTCGGAATCCGCGCTTTCCGGCAAGGACCCTTCTCGTATCGATCGCGTGGGAGCGTATGCAGCGCGCTACGCGGCCAAGAATGTAGTCGCCGCCGGCCTCGCCCAGGCATGCGAGGTACATCTGGCGTATTCGATAGGAATATCGAGGCCGGTAAGCGTGCAGGCGGATACTTTTGGTACAGGGAGCGTTCCTGATACCGAAATAACGGCGCGTATTCTCGACCAGTTTGATTTCCGCCCTGCCGGGATCATCCGCGCCTTTAATTTGCGCTATCAGCCTCAACTATTTCGCGGTTTGTTTTACCGCAAGCTTGCGGTTTACGGGCAGGTGGGACGGATGGATATCGGATTGCCGTGGGAGAACACGGACAAGGCTGCATTGCTGCGCTAGGCTGGATATTGGGTGGGTCAACGCATCTCGAGCGATATGCCCAGCTCAGATCAGTGCTGCGACCAGAGCCACAGCCGACCGTTCCAATGCAGTTTCCACGAGTTTCTGCACGAAAATATCCACGACCTTCGGCGTTCCCCGAGTTCCGTTCGCGGATTCGGATAGAGTGCCGATATGCTGGATATATCCGAGGTCCTGCAGGGAATTTAAAATCGACGTGGAGCTTACGAGACATTTGTCATACCTGATCACGACACTGCCTGTGACAATGCTGGCTTCAATCTGAAGAATACCATTTACCCCTTCCAAGTACGATTTCAACTGCCGGGCACCGGGCTCGTTTTTTTTGAGGAGCGGCGTATTGACACGCAATCTGCCCGGGACATGGTGGATATAGTGAGCCATGATTTACCTCCATTAAGGTATCTTTCTCATGGAGGTATTTAAGCGGGACTTTGTTACAAGGTGATGAAACGGAGCGAGTACTGAGTCATGAAATGGAAATTCACGACCACCGATTGAATGAACTGGTTGCCGAAGCCACGGTGCACTTGTTTACACGGAATGTTGCGGTGTCGAGGTGTCGGATGTAGCGGAAGGATTGTGCAAGAGTTGAGCCTGCAGGATGATGGAATAGAACAGGGCTGAGGCGCCCGAGTGGTATTGCCCTGATAACGATTACGTGGGCTTTTTGCTCTCCGGAGGAGAGACATATTCTGGCGGATTGGTACGCTCCGTGGGAGCAGTATATTCTCCAGGAGAAACGCGGTCCTCCGGGTGATATGACTTTAGCATTGCGGCGCCTGCCACGTCCTTTACACCCTCCACAACACTCATGAGAATGTCGCGCACGCTCGCGACAGCGGTGGTGCCAATATCGCCTATCCCTCCAGCTGCCGCGTTTACGGTCGCCCTGACCATCTCTACGACATTGCCTCCCGTCTCCCTCGTTCCCTCTGCCACGCCGTCCACCGTTCGCTTGGCAACCAGCAACGTGTCACCCCCCGCGTCAGCAGCACCGCGGACTGCGGCCTTTACGGTTTCTGTTGCGGCCGTGATAACGTCGCCCCCCACATCGGACACGCCCATTACCACCCCCTTGGCAACGCTTTTTGTGGAAAGCGCCAGGCCGGTCCCTACGTCTTCGGTGGCGGCAAGAGCACCCTTGACGACATCCCTTGTTATATCGACTGCTTCCGCACCGACTGCCCCTGTTGCTCTCAACGTATTGGATACGGTATTGCGCACCAGGCTTACGATATCAGATTCAATTTCATCGATGCCTCTCAAGCTGCTGGCAATGCCTGTTTTTACGGTGCGGCCAGCCTCTCCCATCGCGCGCTCAGCATCCGAGCGATAGGGATGTGTCGTTCCCACATATCCCTCATCTCCCGGGGGTGTTTCACCACGGGCATACCTTGCTTCCTCGGGAGTCTCTATATTATTATCGGTCCACTTTTTTTCCTCGGGGTGCGGCTTTCCCCCTCCGTGCCTGCCTGATCTAGGGGTCTTCATTTCGATTCCTCCTCGTATAGTTACGATTTCCTTGCCATGCGATATAAATGCTTTCACTTCTGCCGTTTATTACCGCTTCGACACAGAATCCCGTGGTGGACTCTTGCAACCCCTTGGCTCGCTCAGAATTTTTGCAACAGATTTTTAGTCTTGCGAGATTTTCGGAAATCATCATTCAATCATTTCCAAAATCTAGGATTCTTCGGACAACTTGGTTTCAAGGAAGGAATGTTCTTGGTTATCGTCGTTCGTCGCAGGAAGAATGAAGTACGCGTACCAGAATGCCGCTATCGCCGGGATCGCTATATTGCCCCTGATTACCTGCACGATGCCCATACCCATCATTCCCAGGAATATCAATCGCCGGATATCTGGTTTCTTTCCAGATTTTGGATATGGTTTACGTTCGACGTTCCTGATGTCATCGACGATTGAAGGACCAACTGCAGGGGCTGAGGTTTCATTCTTTCCGAGCTGAAGTAACCCATGTTCCGCGATATAGCGCCACAGAACCGGATCCTCCACCTTATGGATGACGAGCGCTGTGCCCGTCCGCGAATTCGTCACTACCGCTCCAACCCCTGGGCACTCCGCCAGTTCTTTTTGCAGCGTCTCAAAGTACGCAGTATCGCCGCGCCTTTCGTCGATCTTTATCCGCTTCCTGCCCGGCAGAGAGTGGACCACCCGCGCAAGTGGCGCCATCATTCCCCCTTGGTTGGCGGTCGATCCTGCGCTTCTTCATGGCGCTGACTACCCCGATTCGCCTGCATAGCGGGTTGCGTGAGGAGACTTTCCGGTGCCTTATCGGCTTCGCCTGGCGGACTTGCGGCCGGGGTGGCCGAACTTTGGCCGGCGACAGAGTCCGGTCTGGGCTGGGGGGGTGGTGAGGCAGTCCTCCCTTGCGCACTACCGGCCTGAACTGCCGAGGCACCCGCCGCCACATCTTCCACCGCACCCGCTTCCATCTCCGACTTGACCTCTGCCATGAGGTCATCCACCGTTTCGCTCAATTCGGCAAATGATTCACGTCCTTTCTCATACAGAAGGACGCTACCCTTGATAGCAGCCTTGGTAGCGGGCCTGACGAGGCGGGCAAGAAATGGAAGCAGCACTGGCGCGAGCAGTGTCGCCCCTACGCCTGCCGCCAAGCCCGTGATCAGGTTGCTCTTGAAGTTTTCGGATGCCATGATTTTTCACCTTGCTTCCGGGAGGCCAAAATAAATTTATAGATAATTTTTGTTTTTTTTCAAGCGCTGCCACAAAAATTTAATATTCTTGAAGCCATTCCATTCCCGGATGAGAACTATTAGAGAAGCGTGCATTCCAGCGCTGAAATAGCATGGGACTTACGGGGATACAAACGGGGCACAATCCTCCAATCGGGGGAAATTTCGTACGGCTGCCCTTCCTTTTCTTTCTTCAAGCGGCATTTCCGGGTATGGCTTTCGGGTAGGCACGTCGATCAGGAAATCCGGAAAACGAAAAAATATCTTGACTACACGGTTTTGCAGCATGTACTTTCAATTCACCTCGCTCAAAAAAGCCTTGAGAAATGAGTAGCTTTTATTCCTGAACATTCAGTTTCAACGAATGCAGCCTATCGAATCGTCAGCCTCGAGTCGCCACACGAGCTCTCTGAAGCGATCACTTGCCGATAACCGGATGGGGCGTCTGGCGACGGCGCTGCTGATGGTGATGCTTGCGGTTCTCGTTCTGACCAACATATTTCTTCCGGTTCATCCCGCGATGGGCTACGTTCGCGCTTTTGCCGAAGCTGCGGTAGTGGGCGCGCTGGCGGACTGGTTTGCCATAACGGCGTTATTCCGCCAGCCCCTCGGCCTGCCCATTCCCCACACTGCAATCATTCCGCGTAACAAGGATCGCATCGGGGAATCGCTGGGACGCTTCGTGGAGAGCAACTTTGCTTCTCCCGAAGTGGTTGCCGCCAAGCTTGCGCCTGTGGATTTGTCCGGGAAACTGGCAACGTGGCTGTGCGGGGAGGCGCGTACCGACCTGCTGGCGGATTATGTGACGCACCTGATTCCGGAATTGCTGGATTCGGTGGACGAGCGCCATGTGCAGCATTTCGTTTCGGCCGGGGTGCTGGAAAAAGCGGGGCGCATCGATCTTGGCCCTTTGCTCGGGGAGGCGGTGAGGATGCTCACTGCGGAAAAGCGGCACCAGCGGCTGCTGGACAAGCTGTTGCGCGAGGCTGATGAATATGTGACCGCGAACGAATCCCGTATCCGTCAGCGGGTGCGCGAAAACACAGCCTGGTTCTGGCAGCGGCTTTCGATGGATGAGAAGGTGGGGGAAAGCGTGGTGGCAGCCCTGCGCGAGGTGGTGGCGGAGATCGCGCGCGACCCTGCCCACCCCCTGCGCTTGCGACTGGATGCTGCCATCGGCAAGCTTGCCTCCGACCTGGCTACTTCACCCGAGTATCGCGAGCAGGTTGCCGCCCACACCCGCAAGCTGCTGGAGCATCCGGCCTTGCGGGACTACGCGGACGGAGTCTGGCGCGACCTCCGCAACGGGATGCGCGAGGACATCGACAGCGAGGACTCGGCAATCAGGGGGTGGATGCGGGGCCTCATACAGTCGGGCACCGATACTGTACTTGAGGACCGTGGTTTGCGGGAGCGGCTCAATAACTGGATGCGGGAGGTGCTGGTGGAAGCGGTGCAGTCTCACCAGCGCGATGTGGGCAGGCTGATTGCCGACACCGTGCGGGAGTGGGACACGCAGACAGTGACGCACCGCATCGAGCGGCAGGTGGGCGAGGACCTGCAGTACATCCGCATCAATGGCACGCTGATAGGCGGACTGGCAGGCCTGGCGATCTACACCATCGCCCACCTGTTCGCTTGATCTCCAGCCGCTACAAACATCCTTCCTCCGGCTCATTCCCGTGAGAGAGATGACCTCACGGGAGAATATGGAGATCTTCAAAGGTGCGCGAGCGTAAGCAATACGGGCGCAATATTTCTACACTCTTATTTCGATGTCTGACTGCTTTTCTCTTTTGTGATGGGATTCTGCAGCGTATAACCCTTCTCTTTCATCTTGTAGCCGCCGTAAGCACCGGCACCTCCCGCCAAGAGATACCAGCAACCCGAGAGTGCGGGAAGAATGGCCAGCAGAGTAACGAGGTTTATTATTTTCCTGAATTTCATTGCAGTCTGGGAATAAGAGGAAAATAATAATTGTCGCAGAAAGTCGCCCCACAGAAAACAGAACAGGCGCGCCATCCTCGCGTCTTCTTTTTCGTTAATAACACAATGAGATGCAAAAGGATCCCGGCAAGTATAACTGCATTGCGGCCCCATGTTACTTGTACAATGTCGAATCCAGCCTGAAGCAAAATTTGGAGGTAAGGTCATGAATCAAACGTCGATTTCAGCTGCATGGGCAAAGCGCTTGCTGCTCCTGGCCCTGGTTGCGCTCCTGTCAGCATGCCAGTCCACCGAAACGAGGCGTGCCGGCGGCTTGATCGGCAGCGTTGCCGGTTCCATTGGTGGCGGCTATCTTGGCAGCTACCTGGGTGGGGGAACCGCGGGCCGTATATTGGGTGCTGTGGCTGGCGGTGTGGGCGGATATTATCTGGGTGCGGAAATCGGAGGACGTCTCGGCCAGGAAGATCAGCGCCGCATGGCTCAGACTTCCCAGCGGGCGTATGAAACCAATCAGACCCAGACTTTCACCAATCCCGACAGCGGCGTGAGCGGGAGAGCCGAAGTCGTTGGCGTTGATGACAGCAGCAATTGCAAGACTATCCGCCAAACTGTCGTACTGAAAGATGGAAAAACTGTTACGGAGGATGTAAAAAGCTGCAAATAGGAAGGAAAAAAGGCCTCATACCGACTTTCTCCCCCATAAGGGAAAATAAGCAAGCGAACAGATCAGGTACGCATAAGGTCGTGCTTATAAATACACGAAGTGGGCGATATTGGAGCGTCCTCAAATCCGAAGCGATTCACCTGCGCTTCCGTTTTTTGCATGTGGCATGCAAAGAAACGCTTGGGCCTCGCGCGGATTGGCGCCGCGCCGGGCGCTCAAGAAGCCGCACGCGACTCCAGCGGTTTCCCGGGATAATCGACGATTGCTGCCCATGTTCCACTGGTCCCATATCCGAGGCCGAGGAATTCATGATCTCCGCTTCCCAGCGTGCCAGGAGCTTCTCTGCCCTATCATCACTTTCCGGCTCACCGCTCAAACCGGACAAATCGACCAAACCCCTTCCCATTCTCCCGCCCTCCAGTTTCGCCTGACCTGACGTAAAACAATTCTCTTACTTCCCCGGCACATTGTCTGTGCGGTTTGCCGCTTATCTTTGCCTTCCCACCGTTCAACGCCCCATGTACAAACCCGTTGACAGCCAATCAGAACCTCAAGACGCGTGATCAGACTTTCCTGGTGAGGTCCTTAATTAGAGAGTGGAAAAGCGGTTTCAGTTCGATCGGATGAAAGAAAATGAGGATTTTGTTGTTCTGGAATGCTGAATGGCGGATAGCAGCAAGTTTACCACCATCGATGATTCAACATCTGCCCCTCCGGGAAGAGGAAAGTGGTAAAAGGATACGGTCATCCGTGTGGACACTTTTCAGGAGAAGTCTTCGGGAGGGAATTTCCTCACCCTTCATCGAATTGCTACTCCTTGCACCGCCCCGACCGGCGGAAGCAGGGGGCAGGAAATTAGGCTATGGGAGGATATGTCATGAGGGCACCTCCTCACCCTGAGCGGTGCTCTTCGAAGCCAACACCGTGGACCACCCGGCAGGAACAGGATGCCGCAGTGGCCCCTTCAACCAAGCTCCAGTCAGAAAAATCTCAAGTGGAACTCGGCACTTATCACTTTTTAGATTTTGAAGCTTCGGACTTTGGGGTTTCGGGTTTTGAAGTTTCGGGTTTTGAAGTTTCAGGCTTAGGAGCTTCGGATTTCGGGGTTTCAGATTTTGAAGCTTCAGGCTTCGGGGTTTCGGATTTCGGGGTTTCAGGTTTTGAAGCTTCGGGCTTTGGAGTTTCCGTTTTCGGGGACTCCTGAGTGGGAAGCGCGATTAATTGGACGCGAACCGTAGCAGACTTCTCGAGTTCCTCTCTGTCTTGGCCTTTCTTGCTTGCGACTGCCGGAAGCTCAAGATTCAGTTGATAGCTTCCTTTGCTTGCTCGCCGTAGAACCGGATCTTTGCCGCCCGGCTCATTCAGTTTTACTTCCTTGCCATCCGGACCTATTAAAGTAGCCACCAGATCACTTGAACCCGATTTTGATATTTTTATCCGGTAATCCGAAGAATCGGCGGTGAGCAAACGAAGCTCCACGCGCGCGCTGGAGCTTACATCCGCGCTCGCCAACTTGTTGTTCGTGACATTTCCCAGGCATCCCCCCGTGTCACAAGGGAATTGCCTCGGATTGCTCTCTTGGCAGGTTATGAAATATCCACCGCGCGCGAAAGCCGCACTTTCCAGATTGACTTCCACCCCCAGTTCATTCAGCTTGTTTACGGAGGTTTTTGCACGTCCCTTGGCAAAACTTGTCTGCCTGTCCTGATTGCAGTGGCTCGCTTCCTTACCCAAAGCGCTTGCTCCGGCTTCTTTATCGTCGATTGCGAGCCGCGGCCCATCCTTGTTTGCCTGAACCAAAACCCGGTTATACGTCTTCGTGACGATTTCCACCGGTGCCCCTTTCGATTCCCCGTGTGACGGGACAGAAAACAGAGAAAATGGAGTGACGAGGATTAAAAGTTTTAGTTTTAGTGTTCTCATTTGTTATCGCCCAGTTTTTTATAGGTGCGTGATGAAAAGCATCATCGCAGGACGGCAGAGCTGTTCCTCCCGATCGTTTCGCCAAGAAGCGAAGCCGTGGTGTTCCAGTTTAGTACATTGCTTCAACGAATGGAATGCCGCTTTGGATTGCGAGCCCGATAATTCCCTAAAAATCAGGGGAAAAAAGAAGATAAATGATGCAAATATAGCCAATGAGACAATATAGGAAGCTGGAGAGTATAGTGATAGCATTAATGCCATTTTCATAAAATCACTGTCAACGTCAAAAACCCGATCAATTGTGTTTAAGTCTTTTGTTGGGTTATTAGCAGCAGAATCTTATCACCCGATACGCTGGTGACTACTGGACTAAAGTACACCTGAGTAACAGCTGGGCTATCTGATGCAGAAGATGGGGTATAAAAAGGCAGAGAAAAGAGGTATTACGGCGCGCGCAACCCTGACGTAATCAGGAAGTTATTTTAAAAGTATAACCTCCTGTTTTTATTGGCGCCCTGAACACGAATCGAACGTGTGACCTACCCCTTAGGAGGGGGTCGCTCTATCCACTGAGCTACCAGGGCGGTAACCGCGCATTTTACGCTAATATTCGGGTATGGAAAAACCTGATCAGATAGCGCTGCCCCAGCAACCTGTCCCCCGGAAAAAACTGCCCCCCACCGTGATCGTTCTCGGCCTGGTGAGTTTCTTCAACGATTTTGCTTCGGATATCGTCGTTCCACTCATTCCGATCCTGCTGGCGACGGTGCTGGCAGCGGGACCGATAGCGCTGGGATTGATCGAGGGTGTTGCGGATGCGGTGGCAAGTCTGCTCAAGCTGTGGGCGGGACGGCACTCGGATATCATGAGGGAACGGCGCAAGGGGCTTGCGGTCGCAGGATATACGCTTTCGAACATTACCCGCCCAATGCTCGGGCTGGCGGGCTCCTGGCTCGTGATTCTGGTATTGCGCAGCATCGACCGGGCAGGCAAGGGTTTGCGCAGCGCGCCGCGTGATGCGCTGGTTGCGGACGCGACGCCGCCGGGAATGCACGGCTACGCCTTCGGCTATCATCGCGCCATGGATAACGGCGGCGCCGTTGCAGGCAGCCTGGTGGCGGCGGCAGTGCTGGCATGGTCCGGCTTGAGCCTCACGGAAGTGATCCTCTGGTCCGCGGTTCCAGGCGTCATCGCCGTGCTGCTGCTCGGAGTCGGAGTGAAGGAGGATAAGGAGGATGCTGCCGGTCATCGTCCAGTTCCTCCCGAACTTCCCCCTTTGCGCTGGTCGCTCTTATCCCTCCCCATGCGGCGCTATCTTCTGGTGCTGATGCTGTTTACGTTTGCCCGCGCGTCGGAAACCTTCATCCTGCTGCTGGGACATCAGTTAGGGGTTGGAACCGTGGAATTACTGCTGCTGTGGGCGGCGCTGAGTCTCTGCAAAGCCGCGACCTCCATCTGGGGGGGGCAACTGGCGGACAGTCTGGGACGCGGGACGTTGATGCTGATAGGCTGGTCCACGTTTTCGCTTTCGTTCCTGATGCTGGGGCAGGTAGCGGGGAGTAGCGGATTATGGGCGGTAAGCATTTTTTACGGTTTATGCGCCGGCATGAGCGAGGGGGCGGAGCGCGCCATCATCAGCGATTACGCGCTGCCACGGGAACGGGGAACAGCTTTTGGCTGGTATCACCTGATGGTGGGGCTCGCGGCAATTCCCGCGGGGCTGCTGTTCGGATCGCTCTGGCAGTTTCAGAGTGCAGCCACGGCATTCTTTTTCGCGGGAGGACTGGCAGCGATAGCAGCGGTGCTGTTGCGGATGTGGGCGTTGCCGGTAAGAAAATTGAATCCGAACTGAAGGGTGAGCTTCGGAGAAGCTCTCAAGGCATCGAACAAGTGAGCCATACGTTTCATCAGTAGCCTGCGCTTTGCTCTACTCACCATACGTTTATTTGCTTTTCGAATAGAAGTTGTGTTGTCCTGAGCACAGTCGATTCCTTTGAAAAGTCCTACTATGCCTCCATTCGACCTTCGACAGGCATGCCCGCAGTCTGTTCGTCCCCTTTGACGGCTTGGTGGCGGCTTGTCCTGAACCGTTCGCTCCCCTTCGACAGTTTCAGGGCGAACGGGAGGCGAAGAATTCAGGATTCAAGTGCTCAAGACCTGCAGGAAGAAGAGGTGAGTACAATGCAAAGGGGTGCGCACAGTGCTGCTTACCCTTCTATAATTAATCCATTGCACTTAACATTGCCCTTATTGCAATGATGTGGAAACTGAGAGGCTTTCGCCAGATTTCGCTTTGCTCCATGCTCTAAAAAATTGGAGATACTCATGAAAACAGGGAAAATAGTTGCGGCGCTCACGGCGCTGGCCTTGGTTTTTTTGAGTCATATGGCAAATGCGGAGCCATCCGCTCCACTGAAAGCGGAGCAGCCCGCGCCGGATTTCAATCTGCCCGCGGTCAGGGATTTCCGTTTTCCCGGAAAAGACTGAGGGAGGATTTGCACCTTCGTTCGAGTCTGGACGCTGGTTTCCCCTGCCTTGCATGCAATTGCATTGTAAATTCGCTTGAGCAGGATATCTGTTTTCCTCTTTCCTGAGGGTTTGTCAGCCGGCAATCCCGAGCATAAAGGAATTTATCATGGCACAATTTACTGAAGAGCAATTGGCGCAGTTGAAGGAAGTTCTGCAACAACGCTACCTGCAACTGCGGGAAGAGGTCCGGGACGAACTGGAGAGTTCGGGCGATCAGCACTATGCCGATCTGGCAGGCAGTGTCGCTGATCCGGGGGATGCTTCTGTAGCGGATATGCTGGTGGACGTGGGGGCCAACCTCGTGGATCGCCAGGTGAACGAGATGCGCGAGGTGGAAGCGGCGCTAAAACGCCTGGCGGACCTGGATTACGGCGATTGTATCGACTGTGGCGGCGAAATAGGGTTCGACCGGCTCATGGTTTATCCCACTGCGCAACGTTGCGTACGCTGTCAGGAAGTGCATGAAAAGACTTACATGCACGAGAACAAACCTACCCTTTAAGCAGATCGTGTTAAGCAGCGCCCGGATATTTCACGGGGTTGCCGGCTGACTGTCCGAGAATATCCTGAGCAGCACGAGGACGGCGCCGCTGCCGCCCTCCGCCGGCCTCGCCTGGCAGAAAGCCAGCACATCCTCCCGTTGGAAGAGCCAGCCGCCAATCCGGGTTTTCAGAACGGGCTCCCGATTCTGCGATCCGAATCCCTTGCCGTGTATCACTCGCACGCAACGCTTCCCACTTTCGCCGCTCGCATCCAGGAACACCCCCAGCGCGAGCCGTGCTTCCTCCCGCGTAAGCCCGTGCAGGTCAAGCTGGGCCTCAATTTTCCAATAGCCTCGCCGCAGCCGGCGCAAGGTCTGGCGCGAGACCCCGGGGCGCAAAAAAGCCCACTCATCGCCAGGCTCCAGGGGGTGGCCATCGTCCGACAGGGCATCATGGACAGCAGGGCGTGCAGGTTGAAACTGAAGGGGGACAGGTGGCGGATGGCTGGCCGAAAGGATGACCTTATCGGTTGGGGCGAGGGGGGCGACGTCACGCATGGCAGCACGAAACACGGCAGCATCATTATCCCCGATGGATGCGCCGGTTCCCTCGCGTTTATCGCTCCCGGCAGCAGTTTCTGTGCGTGTGGTGGTATGGATGCCGGGCTTTCCTTCCCGTCTTCTCATCTCGGTCCCCGAGCAACTCCCTTCGGCCAATTCCCCTCGGGCCGTGGATAACGTGGATATCGACCGGGCTTGAAGGCTTGAAGGGGGGCGTGAATTGGCAAATTACGCATTGGCAAATTACGCGGAAGTCCTGTTCTGGTTGCCGCTCCCCGCCTCAGACCAGGACATCCAGATACTTTTCGGCATCCAGCGCAGCCATGCACCCGGTTCCCGCGCTGGTTACTGCCTGCCGGTAGATGTGATCCTGTACATCGCCCGCCGCAAAAACGCCGGGAATGCTGGTGGCCGTGGCATTGCCATGGATTCCCGCCTGCGTCATGATGTAACCGTTTTCCATTTTTAGCTGGCCCTGAAAAATATCGGTGTTCGGCTTATGGCCAATCGCGATGAACACCCCCTGCAAATCGATCGTTTTGGTCGAATCATCCAGAACGTTCTTTATGCGCATTCCGGTAACACCGCTCTCGTCGCCAAGCACTTCATCGAGCACGTAATGAAGCTCCAGCTTGATGTTGCCGTTTTTTACCTTGTCCATCAGCTTGTCTATCATGATTTTTTCTGAACGGAATTTATCGCGACGGTGAACGACAGTGACGCTGCGGGCAATATTGGAAAGATAAAGCGCCTCTTCTACCGCTGTGTTGCCGCCCCCTATCACGGCCACGTCCTGTCCCTTGTAGAAAAAGCCGTCGCAAGTGGCGCAGGCCGAAACTCCCTTGCCCATGTACGCTTCCTCCGAAGGCATTCCCAGATAGCGCGCAGAGGCGCCGGTTGCGATAATCAGGGCATCGCACGTATAAGTACCCTGATCACCGATCAGCGTAAAAGGTTTTTCCGAGAGCCGCGCTGTATGAATGTGATCGAAAATGATCTCGGTATCGAAACGTTCCGCATGCTTCTGAAAACGTTCCATCAGTTCCGGGCCTTGCACGCCCATCGCATCCGCAGGCCAATTGTCCACCTCGGTTGTGGTCATGAGCTGGCCTCCCTGTGCCAGGCCGGTGACGAGCATGGGTTTGAGGTTGGCCCGGGCGGCATAGACCGCAGCGGTATAACCGGCAGGACCGGAACCGAGGATGAGAAGGCGTGCGTGTTTACTAGTCATTCCTGATCGATATCTATTGAGGTTATTGGAGAGGACTTGCTTATAGGTGCTGCTCGACCCAGCTGGCGACACTTTCCAGGGCAGCGGGCAGACTATCGGGCACCGTTCCGCCTGCCTGCGCCAGGTCGGCGCGGCCGCCTCCTTTGCCGCCCACCTGCTGAGCTACAAAATTGACGAGATCGCCCGCCTTGAGCCTTGCCGTCAGATCGCTGGTCACCCCCGCGATCAGCTTGACCTTGCCATCTTCAACGGCAGCCAGCACTGTCACGCAGGATTTGAATTTATTCTTGAACTTGTCCACCGCTTCACGCAGGGTTTTCGGGTCCGCCTCTTCAAGACACACCGCCAGTACTTTGACGCCTTTTATCTCTCGCACCCGGTCAGCAAAGTCATCGCCTTGTGAACTGGCCAGTTTCGATTTCATGCGCCCCAGCTCCCTTTCCAGATGTTTCACGTTATCGAGAATCTGGGTAATGCGCGCAGCAGCGTCCTGCGGTTGCGCTTTCACCGCCGCGGCCACGCGCTGCAATTGCAGTTCCTGCTCCTGAATGTAAGTAAGCGCCCGCTCTCCGGTCACTGCTTCCACACGCCGCACTCCGGCGGCCACCCCGGATTCTGCCACGATCTTGAAGAGACCGATGTCGCCCGTGCGCTTGACATGAGTGCCGCCGCACAATTCGCGTGAAGTACCGATATCCAGTACGCGCACTTCGTCGCTATATTTCTCGCCGAACAGCATCATGGCGCCCGATTTCTTTGCATCCTCGATTGCCATCATGCGCGCTTCGGTCGCCGCATTGGCGAGAATTTCGGCATTCACCAGCATTTCCACCTTGCGGATTTCCGCGTCCGTCACGGGCTGGTTATGCGCAAAATCAAAGCGCGTTTTATTCGCATCCACCAAGGACCCTTTTTGCTGGACATGGTGACCCAATACTTCGCGCAGCGCCTTGTGCATAAGATGAGTGACCGAATGATTGCGCTCCGTTCGCGCCCGCGCGGCGCGATCGACTTCCGCCAGCACGGCGTCGCCTGTTGCCAGCCGTCCGCTGCGCAGCAATCCCTTATGACCGAACACGTCCGCCTGGATTTTCTGAGTGTCGGCAACGGCAAAGGTGCCGTTGGCAGCGAGCAGTTCACCGCTGTCCCCTACCTGGCCGCCAGACTCGGCATAGAAAGGGGTTTTATCAAGCACGATTACCGCCTCATCGCCCGCCTCGATAAACTCGACCCGGCTGCCCTCCTTATAGATAGCAAGAACCTGTCCTTCCTGTCGGAGGCTTTCGTATCCATGGAACGTCGTCGAAGGACCACTATAAGCAATGGCTTCCTGCATGATGAACTTGCTGGTGGTGCGTGCGCGCTCGCGCTGCTGCTCCATTGCCTGGTCAAACCCGGCCTCGTCTATGGCAATCCCGCGTTCCCGCGCAATGTCGGCGGTAAGGTCCAACGGAAAGCCGAAGGTATCGTAGAGACGGAACAGGGTTTCGCCATCCAGCATCCGGTCGCCACGCCGCAGCGCAGCTTCCAGCACCTGCATGCCGTTTTCCAGAGTTTCGGCAAAGCGCTCCTCTTCCTGCTTCAGTACCGCCGACACCCGCGTCTTTGCCTCCATCAGTTCCGGATAGGCCTGTCCCATGACGCTTGCCAGATCTTCCACCAGCTGATGGAAGAAAGGCTGTTTTTGTCCGAGCTTGTAACCATGGCGAATGGCGCGCCGGATAATGCGCCGCAGGACATAACCGCGACCTTCATTGCCCGGAATCACGCCATCGGCAATGAGAAAAGAACAGGCCCGGATATGGTCGGCAATGACATTGAGCGAACTGCTGGACAGATCGGTTGTATTGGTCGCTCGTGCCGCAGCCTTGATCAATTGCTGAAACAGGTCGATTTCGTAGTTGCTGTGAACCTGTTGCATCACGGCGGAGATACGCTCCAGGCCCATGCCGGTATCGACCGAGGGGCGCGGCAGCGGGTGCAAGGTGCCCGCACTGTCGCGGTTATATTGCATGAACACCAGATTCCAGATTTCCACGTAGCGGTCGCCGTCGGCATTCGGTGTTCCTGGCGGCCCGCCGGGGATTTCCGGACCATGGTCGTAAAAAATCTCGGAACAGGGGCCGCAGGGGCCGGTGTCACCCATCTGCCAAAAGTTGTCCTGAGTAGCGATGCGGGTAAAACGGGAAGAATCGATGCCCACCTCGTTCAGCCAGATATCGGCGGCCTCGTCATCCTCGGCATAAACCGTAATCCATAATCGCTCCCGGGGAATTTTCAGGATATCGGTGAGAAATTCCCAGGCGAACCTGATGGCGTTGCGCTTGAAGTAGTCGCCAAAGCTGAAGTTGCCCAGCATTTCGAAGAATGTGTGATGACGGGCGGTATAACCCACATTCTCCAGGTCGTTGTGCTTGCCGCCCGCGCGCACGCAGCGCTGCGCACTTGCCGCGCGCACGTAGGGACGTTTGTCCTGGCCGAGAAACACATCCTTGAACTGTACCATGCCGGCATTGGTGAACAGCAATGTCGGATCATTGCCAGGCACGAGGGGGCTGGACGGGACGATCGTATGACCGTGTGTCTCAAAGAATTCAAGAAATTTTTGGCGTACTTCGCTGCTTTTCATCTCGCTTCATTTAATCAGACGGGGCAGATTGCTTGCTGCCTGGCTTACTGTCCGGTTTATCCAATCCTTGATGGCCCATTCTTGCCTCTCTATTTCCGTTATCGTCGTTCCCAGAGGTTCGCCGTTTATGATTGCGAGATTTTGGACCTTCACCTTGACGCTCAGTTCTTGACCGCTTTTCGGCAAATCGTGATCAGTGAGGATAGCGATCTCCCCGCTTTCGTCTTTCAATATAAAAGACTTCATATCGATCAGCGGGATCCGCGTCAACTCCGTTACCACGCCATGAAACACGACCTCCTTCCCGTCAAAATTTGCAGGGGAGGTATTGACTTCGTTGATGGGTGTCGCGCGAAGACGGTCACAACTGCCCAGCAAAATCCCGAGAGCGGCCACGAGGAACACAGCTTGTAGAAATTGGGCCGTGCGCCGGGACAAACGAGACAAGTGATTTTTCAACCTTCTTCCTTATCGGGGTGTTGCAACACGCGGCGCACCACTTCCGGCCTGAATCCGCGCCCCAACAGAAACCGTGTCTGCCTGCCGAAGGCTTTCGCATCCGCAGGGATTGCGCCGAACTTTTTCCGCCATACTTCGTACGCGCTGCGCTGCTCGGCTTCCCTGAGATCAGGCAGGACCGCGGTGATCAAATTCTCTTCGATGCCTTTTTCGCGCAACTCCTGCAGGATTCGCAAACTGCCGAACCTGGCCTTGCGCATGTGCATTATCTGCTCGACCAGACGAGCCGCCGACAGAAATCCGCGCTGCTCGAGCCCATCCAGCACCGAGGAAAGTTCCTCCGGAGTTTCGGCATGAGGCGCAAGCTTTTTTTCCAGTTCCAGCCGGGAATGCTCACGCTTGGCCAGATAACCCAACGCCCGGGTTTTGAGACTCGGCGCGCGCGTCATGGCATCCTAGGAATCTACCTTCGGGATCTAGAAAGCGACGCCGCCACGTTTCCGCCGCTTGGCGCGCTCATTCCACGGGGGCAGGTTCGGCCGGGTTGGAAACTCCGACAGCCGCCCGGATTTTCGACTCGATCTCCATGGCAATGTCGCGATGCTCTTTCAGATACTCGCGCACGTTATCCTTGCCCTGGCCTATCTTGTCTCCCTTGTAGGCGTACCAGGCGCCGGATTTGTCAATCAGCTTGTGCTGCACCCCCAGCTCGATGATTTCGCCCTCGCGCGAAATGCCTTCACCGTAGAGAATATCGAATTCTGCCTGCCTGAAGGGGGGTGCCACCTTGTTCTTGACCACCTTCACCCGGGTCTCGCTGCCAATCACCTCTTCGCCCTTCTTGATGGAACCGGTGCGGCGGATATCGAGACGCACGGATGCGTAGAATTTCAGCGCATTGCCTCCGGTCGTGGTTTCGGGGCTGCCGAACATGACGCCGATTTTCATGCGTATCTGATTGATGAAGATTACCATGGTATTGCTGCGCTTGATGTTGCCGGTGAGCTTGCGCAACGCTTGCGACATCAGCCGGGCGTGAAGACCCATTTGCGGCTCGCCCATCTCACCCTCGATTTCCGCCCGCGGGGTGAGGGCTGCGACGGAATCCACAACCACCACATCGATCGAGCCGGAGCGCACCAGCATGTCGGCTATTTCCAACGCCTGCTCACCGTTATCCGGTTGCGAGATCAGCAAGTCCTGAACATTGACACCAAGTTTTTGCGCGTATTGCGAATCCAGTGCGTGTTCCGCATCGATGAATGCCGCCGTGCCGCCCATTCTTTGCATCTCCGCGATCACTTGCAGGGTGAGTGTCGTCTTGCCCGAGGATTCCGGCCCATAGATTTCCACAATCCGCCCGCGCGGCAGGCCACCCACTCCGAGCGCAATATCCAGGCCCAGCGAACCGGTGGAGATGACCTGCACGTCCTTGCCGACATCGCTTGCCCCCAGCCGCATGATCGAACCCTTGCCGAACTGCTTTTCGATCTGGGAAAGCGCCGCCGCCAATGCCTTGCTTCTGTTTTCGTCCATGAAATTTTTTCCTTTGAAGATGGGTCAATTATCGCATACGTGACCCCCGCGGGAAAGCAGGGGAAAAATGACAACGTGTTCAGCGGAAACATGTTTATCCGTGCTGGAAACATTCTTCTGCTCTAATGAACATCGGGGATGTTCATGGCAGGATATAAGTATTGAAATACCGTTCGGCCCTGGATGGATCCAGCTTGCGCAGCGTCTTGTAGATCTCGCGTATCCTGTCGCGCTCATCCAGAATGGCATAGTCCACCCCAAGGTTGTACCACGCATCCGCATTCTCCGGCTGAAGCACCACTGTTTTCCGGTATGCCTCAACCGCCTCGCCGTGCAGTTTCAACTCGTCATAGGTCACTCCCAGTTGTACCAAGCCCTGAAATTTTTCGGATCAATCCGGAGGGCGTGCCGGTAGGCATGAATGGTGTGCGCATATTTTTTGAGGTGATGGTAAGTATTGCCCAGATCGTACCAGGCCTCGCCATTATCGGGATCCAGGCGAACCGCATCCTCGTAGGCCTGGCTTGCGTTCTCGTAGTCTTTGAGATGCGCGTAAGCCATCCCCAGTTTATGCCAGGCATCGGCATAGCCCGCATGGTGACGAATGGCTTCCCGGTATGCGTTAACCGCCTGGGAATATTGCTTGAGATTGCAGGAAGCAATCCCCACGTTAAACCAGGCAGCAGCATTCGACGGGTCGCGCCCGGTCTCCTGCTGCGAGAGCTTCAACAACCTGCGCCAGTCGGCCTTCTTTTCCAGCGCCAGCGTTTGATTGAGCCAGACGAGCCCATGCCCTGGGTCCGCTGACTTTGGGTCCATTGGCCGGGGGGCTTGTGTCATTTTCGGGAGACTGTCAAGCCAATCGGACGGCAATACGAAAGCAAGCGATTCACCTTCTACACGTTGGGGCGAGAGAATTCCGACCAGCTGGCCTTGTTCGTCGAATAGTCCCCCGCCGCTGAAACCCGGCAGGAGGGGTGCCGAAATTCTCATGTAGCGGGACCCTGCGTAGGGGCGCATTACCGCCACCACGCCTTCGGCCAGGATCGGGTCACGTCGGTGTTCCTCCTGCAATCCGGTGACTTTGCTCCCATCGCACATCGGGCAGATCCTGTCGCGCCCGTTCCTTCTTTCCTCGTTTCTGTTTCCTTTCAACCTGCCGCCGAGCCTTGCATGAGGCAGACCGATTGCATTTACCGGCTGTCCCACCCTGAGCTTTTCTGCGCCACCTAAAGCAAGCGACGGAGCGTGCATACCAGCAACACGGAGGCGACAAAGATTGAGATGTGTCTGCGATGGTGCCGGCTTGGCCTTGAATATCCTTCCCGCCCAGCCCACTCGTGCGCTTTCTGCCTGGCGGGCGACATCGCAAGTAGTGATCACTTGGTCTGCGCCCAGCGCCACGCCACTGCCCTGAACAGCCAGTTCACCCCGTGCATTCAACATATCAATCGACACGATGCTCCCCCTTTCCTCCGTAAAAACCTGCTCCGGAGTTTTCGCGCTGGCTCCTGGCAAGAGCGGCAAAAACAAGGCCGACGCAAACACCAACAGCGCGAGGGAAGAAATCGCGGTCATGTTCGTATTCTTCTCTTATTCGGAAGGGGCATCGGCAGATCATAGTACATGGTATGTCGACAGACTGTCGAAACCCCATGAACGATGTGCGCAACGAAACAGCCGGCGTGTAAAATAGCGGCTATTTCTCACCGCAAAATCCACAGAATTGAATGAAAATCAACGAGGACTCTAACGATACCAACGATACCCCACTGCCCGTCTACTCCGGGAGATCAAGAAAGATCCAGCCGCTGGCATATTTCATATTTACCACACGCTGGCTGCAATTGCCCCTGTACCTTGGGCTGATTCTTGCGCAATGCGTCTACGTTTATCACTTCTGGGTGGAATTACTTGACCTGATCGGAGCAGTGATGGGTAACAAGGAGGCGCTGGAGCACACCCTGGATGCGGTTTCGATCGAGGGCGCCGCTCCACCCAAGAAGATCGGGGAAACGACGATCATGCTGGTCGTACTGGGTCTGATCGACGTGGTGATGATCTCCAACCTGCTCATCATGGTAATCATCGGAGGCTATGAGACTTTTGTCTCCCGCATGAATCTGGAAGGACACCCCGATCAGCCGGAATGGTTATCACATGTCAACGCAACGGTGCTGAAAGTCAAGCTTTCCACCGCTATTATCGGCATTTCTTCCATTCATCTGCTGAAGACATTCATCAACGCCAATGCATATGATGAGAAAACGATCCTGGCCCAGACCGGAATCCACATAGTTTTCCTGTTGTCCGCAATCGCAATTGCCTATAGTGACCGGCTGATGTCCCGTCCTGGCGGGCACGAGAGCGATCATTGAGCAACGGGGAGTTATGCGACGGCGGGCGGGATACTGTGTAGCAGATCGATCAGGCCTTGCAGCGCTCCCGATACGGATTGGCGCCTTATCTCCTCGCGGCTGCCGCTGAAATATCGGGTTTCGGCAAGCGCCATTCCCTCTTTCATTATCCAGGCAAAGCATACCATTCCGACCGGCTTTTCCTCGGTGCCGCCCTCCGGTCCGGCAATACCGGTTACTGATACCGCCACTTGGGCATGGCTGCGTGCAATCGCCCCCGCGGCCATTTCGGAGGCTGTCTGTTCCGATACCGAACCATACTGCTCGAGGGTCGCGTTACTCACGCCCAGCATTTCCTGTTTCGAAGCCGTAGCATAGGTAATGAAGCCGCGCTCATACCAGCCGGAACTCCCGGCGACTGAAGTAACGACCTGTCCCAGCCACCCCCCCGTACAGGATTCAGCCGTGACGAGCGTCAATTCCTGCTGGGCAAGCGCTGTTCCAACCCGCATCGCCAGGTCCTGAAGCATCATATCATCCATGTCGGTTGCTCCTCCTGATATCCATACTTGCTGGAAAAATGCCCGCTTCTGCGGCGGCCTATTAAAGCATGTTGGCTACCCGGTCACATAAGCCTTCCAGAAGGCCAGACACAAAAGCGTGAAGAAAGCTGCCAGCAGGTCGTCGAACATCACGCCGAATCCGCCACGCAGCTTTTTTTCGTAGTAACGGATAGGCGCCGGTTTGATTATATCGAACAAACGAAACAGCAGAAATGCGAATGCCTGCCACATCAGGCCCTTGGGTGTAAAGAACAGCACCAGCAGGAAAGCAGTGACCTCGTCCCAGACGATGCCGCCGTGGTCGGTATTCCTCAATGCCCGTCCTGTCACTTCGCAAGCCCAGATGCCGATACCGAACGCGGCAACAAGAAACAGGAGAAAACCGGGGGGATCGAAAATATATTCGAGTACCCAGAACAGGGGGAACGCGACCAGGGTAGCGGCTGTGCCGGGTGCCACGGGACTCAATCCGACGCCTCCGGCGAAGGCGATGAAATGTGCCACGCTGCCGCGAATGAATGTCTTGTCAGGTATGGGGCGTTCGATCCAGGGGGAAGGCAGGAGCGGAAGAGCCTCTCGTCGGGCTTCATCCCCCTTGTCGACGGAAGGCGGGAGCGTGGATTCCACCTCGAGAGGCCTGCGATCAGGCGAATTATCGCTCCGGTTGTCAGACTTGGAAATGGTCATAACCTTTGACCCTCGTAGTGACTGTTCTGCCTGCGGAATCGAGCACGACCAAGCCTGCCCCCTCCTCGATGCTGCCAATACGTGTTAACGGAATACCTTCCTCGCGCGAAAGCAGTTCCACCTTTATTCGCTCCGACTTCGGCACGGTAAAGCACAACTCATAATCGTCTCCCCCCGCAAGCAGGCATTCTATCGCAAGGGGGTGAGGAAAATGTTTCTCCATCGCTGCCGACCGGAGTATCCGATCGATTCTGACAACAGCCGCCACTCTTGAACACTCCAGAATATGTCCGAGGTCGGCCAGCAGACCGTCTGAAATATCGATGGCGCTATGGGCAAGGCCGATCAGACGCTGCCCCAGTTCCACACGGGGAATGGGCATCTCAAGCGCGGCCATAAGGAATTCCAACTCCGCAGCTTCCAATTCTGCGGCTTCCACTTCGCCCGGTTTCGGCATGATCTTTTTTTTTTGGTAAGCAAGCGCGAGAGCCGCATCCCCGAGGTA
The DNA here is from genome assembly GCF_000196355.1 of Nitrosospira multiformis ATCC 25196. Classification (NCBI taxonomy): domain Bacteria; kingdom Pseudomonadati; phylum Pseudomonadota; class Betaproteobacteria; order Nitrosomonadales; family Nitrosomonadaceae; genus Nitrosospira; species Nitrosospira multiformis. Next base: position 14,416 of record NC_007614.1, on the reverse strand, counting down.
GCCCGAAACCCAGATATCATCCCCCGCCCTGGCGCCGCTGCGGCGCAAGGCTTTTCCTTCCGGCGCTTCGCCAATGATCGTCACGCAGATATTCAGGGGACCATTGGTGGTATCGCCGCCGATCAGATCAACCCGATGGACATGCGCAAGCGCAAAAAATCCGTCAGCAAACGCTCGCAGCCATGACTCATCCTTTTGTACTACTGATTCTGGCAGCGCCAGCGAAAGGGTTGCCCAACGGGGACGGGCACCCATTGCCGCCATATCGGAAAGATTCACTGCCAGAGATTTGTGGCCGAGCTTGTACGGATCCACATCTTCGAAAAAATGACGCCCGGAAACCAGCATGTCGCTCGAGATTGCCAGTTCCATCCCGGGTGCAGGCCGGATGAGCGCCGCATCGTCCCCTATACCCAACACTGTAGCCGGAGCGGAGCGGGTGAAAAAAGACCGGATGATGTCAAATTCCGACAGCACTTTACTTCCACCTACAAGATCCATTCATGCCGTCACTTCACGCCAGAAGCAGCGGAAATGGCTGGCGGCCCTGACACCCCCGCGGTCAAATCTTCGCCCCGATCTCGGCCGCCCTCAGCTTTACCGCCAATTTATCGAGCACGCCGTTGACATATTTATGGCCGTGCGTGCCGCCGTAGGCTTTGGCAAGTTCCACCGCTTCATTGATGACGGCCCGATACGGTATTTCCGGATGTCGCTCCAGCTCATAGGCACCAAGCAATAATATCGAAATCTCCACCGGGCTGAGTTCGTTGAACGGACGGTCGAGACAGGGCTGGATTTCCTTCTCGAGCTCAGGTGCTTGCATCAACACGCCATGGAGCAGGCGGGAGAAATATTCCTCGTCCGTTTTCGGGAACTCCTCCGTGTCCCGAAGCTGCGCTTCGATGGTACCGGCGCTTCCACCCGCTACGCACCACTGATACAACCCCTGCAATGCCAGTTCACGCGCCAGGCGCCGGCGGCTTTTTCGCGCAGTACCCCTTCCCTGTTTCTCCGCCCGTTTCTCCACTCGTTTCACTTCCCGCTTCCCACCTGATTCTGCATCGCGTTCTGCTTCTTTTTACCTGTCACACATTCGCTGATGGCGGCTTTATCCTGCCTTACTCTGCCACCCATTGCTCGAGTATTTCATTGCTCCATTTCATCGAGCGTTCTTTGCAGGTTGGCCATCTCAATCGCGACCCGCGCCGCTTCGGCACCCTTCTGGCTCATGCGCGCCAGCGCCTGGTCGTCGGTATTAGTCGTGAGTATGCCGTTGGCAATGGGAATGCCCGTATCCAGCTGCACGGTGGAAACCCCGTTGGTGGATTGCTCGGAAACGATTTCGAAATGGTATGTCTCTCCGCGTATGACTGCGCCCAGAGCGATCAGCGCATCGAACTGGTCGGTCAAGGCCATCTTTTGCAACGCCAAAGGGATTTCAAGCGCCCCGGGGACCGAAACCAGGACGACATTCCCTGCATCGACGCCCTGTTTCATCAATTCCTCCACGCACGCGCCCAGCAATCCCTCGCTTGCCTCGATATTAAAGCGGCTCATGACAATGCCAATGCTGAGATCCTCCCCGTTGAGATTAGGTTCGAGCTCAAGAATGTTTTCGTATCGTGCCATGTTCGCTCCTGTAACAAGATCTGGGTGCAAAGGTTGGAGAAACGTTCGAATATATCAGCCCGCCGCCTCTTATTCATTGGCGGATTGCAGGCTCAAATTGCGGGTTCAAAAAATTATCAACGGACCGCTTGGCGGCTTTCCGCCAGCCGGCTTTTATCTTCCGGCTCCAGATAGCCGGTGACTTCAAGTCCGAAGCCCGCCATGCTCGGCATTTTTCGGGGAACAGCCAGTAAGCGCATCTTCCTCACGTTGAGATCCTTGAGGATCTGCGCGCCAATACCATAATTGCGCAGGTCGGGCTTGGCGACCGGACGATGCGGCAGCTTTGCCGGCAACACCCTTTCCATCAGCCCGGACCCGCTTTCCCCGCAATGAAGCAGTACGATAACGCCGCGTCCCGCATCGCTGATGATGCGCAGGGCCTCGTTCAGATTCCAGGAGTGGGTATCATCCTCCAGATCGAGAAGGTCCATGACCGAAAGAGGCTCATGCACTCTTACCAGGGTTTCATCGTCGGGAGCGATAGCCCCCTTTACCAACGCCAGGTGGACAGTATTGACGGTTTTGTCCAGGTAGGCAACGAGCTGGAATCTGCCGTGCGCAGTCTGGAGGGGACGTTCTACAATCCGTTCCACCAGGCTTTCCGTACGGCTGCGATAATGGATGAGGTCGGCTATCGCACCTATCTTGAGTTGATGCTTTGCCGCAAACTCGACCAGATCGGGTAGGCGCGCCATGCTCCCGTCTTCATTCAGTATTTCGCAGATCACGGAGGCGGGGGTGAGTCCCGCCAGATGCGCCAGATCGCAACCAGCTTCCGTGTGGCCGGCGCGCACGAGCACGCCGCCGTTTTGCGCCATCAGGGGGAAAATATGCCCCGGCTGGACGATGTCATCCGGTTTTGCGCCCCGGTTCACGGCCACCTGTACCGTGCGTGCGCGGTCAGCAGCGGAAATGCCCGTGGTCACCCCGGTCGCGGCTTCGATGGAAACCGTGAAATTGGTGCCGAGCGGAGACCGGTTAGCCGCCACCATCAGAGGCAGGTTGAGCTGGCGGCAACGTTCCTCCATCAACGTCAGGCAGATCAGGCCGCGTCCGTACGTTGCCATGAAGTTGATGGCTGCCGGTGTAATGAAATCCGCCGCCAGAACCAGGTCCCCCTCGTTTTCGCGGTTTTCCTCATCGACGAGAATGACCATGCGGCCGGTCTTGATGTCAGCAATGATTTCCTGAATTGAACTGATGATCATGTCTGAACCGAGCTCTCGCTCCTGTGCTTGTCGTCCATCGCCAGTAGGAGGCGCTCCACGTAGCGTGCGAGCATATCCACTTCCACATTTACCCTGGCACCCGCTTTCAATTCTTTCAGTGTCGTTTCAGCTAGCGTATGAGGAATGAGGTTGATCTCCAATTCGTCACGCTCTACCCGGTTGACCGTCAAACTCACGCCATTCACCGTGATTGAACCTTTTTTAGCAATATATTTCAGCAGCGAATCCGGCAACCGGATCGCAAGCAGGCTGCTTTCACCCAGGGGCTGAAACTTTGTCACCTCTCCAACTCCGTCGACATGACCGCTGACGAGGTGCCCATCCAGCCCGTCCGACAGGCGCAGCGATTTTTCGAGATTAACCTTTCCGCCCGGTTTATCCAGTCCTTGCGTGCACTGCAATGTTTCGCCCGAGACATCTACAGATAACAGATTGTCTGCCAGCCCAGTAACGGTGAGGCATACGCCATTCACCGCGATGCTATCGCCGACTTTTGTCTCTGCCAGAGACAGCTTGCCGGGCGCAATGCGTAAGCTTAAGCCATTTTTCTGTGGATTGGCCGTCTTGATCTCGCCGACAGCCTCGACAATTCCTGTGAACATCGGGTCTTTCCTGCTTTCAAATATGCATAGCGATATTGTTCCTTTTTCCCTTTGCTTTGTAGGACCATGCGGCAATTTGCCGCATGGTCCTGCATGGCAATATACGCTAATGTTCGGGGATAATATAGCGAAGCCTTGGAGAAGCCCAGGGAAGTTCTCAAGGCTCCCCCGTGCACGAGAGAATCCGCGACGAAAATGCTTGTAAATCCCGGCCAGCCACCCCTCCGCAAGAATCTGCAACGTTTATTCCTGCTCCGGAATATCGTCATCGCGGCCCAGTGCCTGACCTTTGCACTGGCTTACTGGGGGCTCGAACTGGAATTGCCCTGGGCGGAAATGGTCGCGGTTGCGGTCTTGCTGGGGGTGGTGAACCTGGCGACCTGGATACGTCTCCATCGGAAATGGCCGGTTTCCAGCATGGAGTTCTTTGCACAACTCCTGGTGGACGTCCTTGCTTTAAGCACGCTGCTTTATCTCAGCGGCGGCTCGACCAATCCATTTATCTCGCTATACCTTCTGCCTCTGACTATTGCCGCGGCTGCGCTGCCATGGGCTTATACCTGGGTGATGGCTGCCATCACCATAAGTTGCTATACGCTGTTGCTGTTTTATTATGTGCCCCTGCCCCATAACCACGAAGAACATGGCAGCGAATTCATCATGCATGTGTCCGGGATGTGGCTGGCTTTCGTCCTGAGCACGGTATTGATCGCGTGGTTCGTTGTCAAGATGGGCATATCGATCCGCGAACGCGACAAGGACCTGGCGTTGGCGCGTGAGCAGGCATTGCGTAATGAGCAGATCATTGCGCTCGGAACGCTGGCCGCCGGCGCCGCGCATGAACTGGGCACCCCGCTGGCAACCATGGCGATAGTCACGGGGGAATTGCAGGACGAATATATCGACGATACCGAATTTCAAGGCAATATCAGAATTCTGCGGGATCAGATCGCGCACTGCAAGCGCACCCTGACGCAATTGCTGGCGGATGCGGGGCAGGCACGCGCCGAAGATGTCAGTGGCCAGACGGTCGATCTTTTTTTGCGCCAGGTTGTGGATAAATGGCAATTGATGCGGCCCTCTGCCCAGTTTACCTATCGCGGCAGCGGAGTGCAGCCGGCTCCCCAGATTCTGAACACGCAATTGCTGAGCCAGTCCATTTTGAATCTGTTGAATAATGCGGCGGACGCATCCTTGAAACACATCGAGATAGAAGTTACCTGGAGTCATCAGGAGCTGCATCTGCAGATACTCGATTATGGAGAAGGACTGAGAGGAGAGGCGGCCCAGCGCGCCGGCCAGCCCTTTTTCACCACCAAAACAAAAGGACAGGGTTTCGGCATCGGCCTGTTTCTGGCAAATGCAAACATCGAACGCTTTGGCGGCAAGGTACGCCTGACCAATCGTGAAGGCGGCGCCTGTACCCAAGTCATACTTCCTCTGATACAGCCATCGATATGACAACAACGTTACCCATGACAGAAGTGGATGATCGTCCCGCCTTGCTGATTGTGGATGATGACCAGACCTTTTGTACGGTTCTTGCCAATGCAATGACCAAACGCGGATTCACCGTCACCTGCGCGCATAACGTGGATCAGGCACTGGAGCTTGCGGAGGCCTGCGCCCCGGAGTATGCCGTTGTCGATCTCAGACTGCCCGGTCCTTCCGGATTATCCCTGGTCGAAAAGCTGAAAGCACTCGATCCCGGCACGCGTATCGTCATGCTGACAGGCTACGCCAGCATCGCTACCGCGGTCGAAGCCATCAAACTCGGCGCCACCCACTATCTCGCGAAGCCGGTCGACGTTCATGAAATCATGGCGGCGTTCGAGCGCACGACCGGGGATGCAGACGTGCAGATCAGCGCTCACCCCCTGTCCGTGGGGCGGCTTGAGTGGGAGTATATTCAGCGCGTACTCAACGAGAACAAGGGGAACGTTTCTGTAACGGCGCGCGTCCTTAACATGCACCGGCGGACATTGCAGCGGAAGCTCACCAAGTATCCCGCGAAAACATGAGCCGCTCCTTTCATTCTGCCACATCCCGAGAAAGTGTATGCTAACTTACATGAAGATTCAGCAAGAAATAAAAGAATCCATTCAAATTATGTAGCCATCCCGTCAGGGCCACGGGCAATAATGCGAATATCCTGCCCCACGGCGCGTACATTGTGGATCTTGAGGGCTCGCTTGTCTTCCAGATTCGAGAGTTCCGGTAATTTGAGCATGTCCCGCGCCGCATTCCCGATCAGACAGGGGGCAAGATAAATGACGAACTCATCCACCAAATCCGCCTGGATAAGCCCTCCATTCAAGCCGGATCCCGCCTCCACCAGCACTTCGTTTATTTCGAGATCCGCAAGCCGTCGCATCATAGCAGCCAGATCCACGTTGCCAGCGCTATCCGGCAACAGGATGACGTGCGCCCCCACGTCCCGTAACGCGACAATTTTGCCTTCACTGGCAGCAGCGGTAAAAACCAGTTCGCCTGCGCCTCGCAGCAATCCTGCATCCAGCGGTATATCCAGTCCCCTGTCCACCACTACCGGCATAGGTTGCCTGGAGGTATGGATATGGCGCACCGTGAGCTGCGGGTCATCGGCCAACACCGTACCAATGCCGGTCATTACCGCGCAGGAACGGGCGCGCCAGCGGTGCCCGTCCCGGCGTGCCGCCGCGCTCGTGATCCATTGACTGGACCCGTTGTTGAGCGCCGTCTTGCCATCGAGACTTGCCGCGATCTTGACCCTGACCCAGGGACGACCGCGGGTCATGCGCGAGACAAATCCGATATTCAAAGCTTTCGCTTCCGCTTCCATCAAGCCGGTTTTCACTTCTATCCCCGCCTCTTCCAGAAGGGCGCAGCCGCGACCGGCCACGAGGGGATTCGGGTCCTGCATGGCTGTAATGACTTTCGCGACACCTGCCTGAACCAGGGCATCGGCGCAGGGTGGAGTGCGGCCATAGTGACTGCACGGCTCCAGCGTGAGATAGGCAAGGGCGCCCCGGGCTGCCGGTCCGGCGGCAGCCAGTGCATTTATTTCCGCATGCGCTTCGCCAGCGCGTTCGTGCCAGCCCGTACCCACCACCTGTCCATCGCGTACCAGCACACAACCCACGCGGGGGTTCGGGCTTGTACTATAAAGCCCTTTTTCTGCAAGCCGCAGCGCCTGGGCCATGAAGCGGTAATCGGTTGGCGAGAACATTGGAAACTCCATTGTTCAGAGGCGAAACTGCAAATTCAGCGTGGAACTCAAGCGCAGACGCGGCGCTTGTGGGATCTGCCGGAAAAACACAATACAGAAGGTAAAACGTGTGAATCAGGGTTTGTCCGGTTCTTTCCTGCTATCTGATCCTTGCAGTTCCCGGATTGCATCGTCGAAATCGGCCGCCCCCTGAAAACTTCGATAGACAGAAGCAAAGCGAATGTACGCGACCTTGTCCAGTTTATAGAGTTCTCCCATCACCATCTCGCCAATCTTGTGCGAGGCGATCTCCCGTTCACCCAAGCTTAGCAGCTTCTGGACGACGCGATTCATTGCCGCTTCCACATCCTCTGCCGAAACCGGACGCTTGTGCAATGCGCGTACGAAACCGGTACGCAATTTTTCGCGATCGAACTCGGCGCGATTGCCATCCTGTTTTACGACCTGCGGCAACCGCAATTCCACGGTTTCATAAGTGGTGAAGCGTTTGTCACAGTGGGGGCAGCGCCGGCGGCGGCGTATCCTGTCGCCTTCCTCGCTCACCCTGGAGTCGATCACGCTCGTATCGGGCGTATGGCAGAAAGGACACTTCATGCGTCAACCTGGAACCGTTCGGCCGGCTTCAACCCTGGAGCCGAAGCAAATTGATCCAGCTTAAGATCGACCAGATCGACTATGCCGAGACGAGGAAGCGACGTCAGAATGCGCCGCTCCATTGCGCGATTACCCTTGGTAAACCGGAAATTTTGCACATAGCGCTTTTGCCTGGCGTGCAACCTCCGTGAGCACCGAGGAATCGGTCGGCGCTTCCAGTACATCAGCTATCAGATGAGCCAGTTGTTCGGATTCGAATTCGGCAAAGCCGCGGGTGGTGATGGCGGGAGAGCCGATTCGAATCCCACTGGTGACGAAGGGTTTCTGCGGGTCGTTGGGAATCGCATTTTTGTTGACGGTGATATGCGCCACTTCCAGCGATTCGGCGGCCTGCTTGCCGGTAATATACTTGGGGCGGAGGTCCACCAGAAACATGTGGCAGTCGGTGCGCCCCGAGACGATGCGCAATCCGCGCTCCTGCAACACTTTCGCCATTACGCGCGCATTGTCGATTACCTGTTCCTGGTAGTCCTTGAACTCCTGGCTGGCGGCTTCCTTGAAGGCTACTGCCTTGGCGGCAATGACATGCATCAACGGCCCCCCCTGGGTTTGCGGGAAAATAGCGGAATTGAGCGCTTTTTCATGCTCGGCCCTGGCCATGATGATCCCGCCCCGCGGACCGCGCAGCGTCTTGTGGGTGGTGCTCGTGACGAAATCGGCGATGCCGACGGGATTGGGATAGTATCCTGCCGCAACCAGTCCCGCATAATGCGCCATATCCACGAACAGATAGGCCCCTATATCGTCGGCAATCTTACGGAAGCGCTTCCAGTCTATCACCAGCGAGTAAGCCGAAGCCCCTGCCACGATCAGCTTGGGCTTATGCTCGTGCGCCAGGCGCGCAACCTCGTCATAGTCCAGCTCTTCGGTATCAGAACGAAGGCCATAGGAAACGGCATTGAAAATCTTGCCGCTGAGATTGACCGAAGCGCCATGTGTCAGATGCCCGCCATGCGCGAGCGACATCCCCAGCAGAGTATCTCCCGGCTTCAAGGCGGTCAGATAGACTGCCGCGTTGGCCTGTGAGCCCGAATGCGGCTGGACGTTGACATACTCCGCGTCGAACAGCGCCCTTACCCGGTCGATTGCCAGCTGTTCCACGACATCCACATACTCGCAGCCGCCGTAGTAGCGCTTGCCGGGATAACCCTCGGCATACTTGTTAGTCAGCACCGAGCCCTGCGCTTGCATCACTGCAGGACTTGCATAATTCTCCGAAGCAATCAGCTCGATATATTCTTCCTGGCGCTGCATCTCGCCTTTGATGGCTTGCCAGAGATCGGGGTCGACGGTTTCGAGAGTATTGTATGAGGACAGCATGTTGTTAAAACCTGTGAATAATTTTTATTGAAAAACTGGGAGTTTACCATCTAAAGATGCGGATTGCGTCAAGACGCCATCTATGAGGCGAAGTAGCAGTGCCATCTTCACGTATTGGTTCGAGGCAATTGACGCATCAGTTAAACATCAAGATTCCTCACTCCCAGCGCGTTGTTCTCGATGAACGCACGCCGAGGTTCCACGATATCGCCCATCAGGGTGGTGAAAATCTCATCCGCGGCGATACTGTCCTCGATCTGGGCACGCAGCAGAAGGCGAACCTTCGGGTCCATGGTCGTTTCCCAGAGTTGAGCCGGATTCATTTCGCCCAGACCTTTGTAACGTTGAGTGCCGATGCCTTTTTTGACTTCCTCCAGCAGCCAGTCGAGTGCTTGCTTGAAGTCGCTTACTGCCTGTTTCTTCTCGCCGCGTTGCACATAAGCTGCCGGCCCGATCAGGCCGTCGAGCACCTCGGCGGTTTGCCTGATTTGCGCATAGTCACCGCTTTGCAGAAAATCCTGGTCGATGTAGCTGTAGCGAACGTTGCCGTGATGCATGCGAGAGATTTTCAGCCGGTACTCTTCCGTGGCGACGTCATACTTGGGTACGATGGTGATATTTGGTGCATTGACCTGTGCCGCCAGACGAACCGCACTTTCGGTTGCGAGCTCCTCATTACTTAGATCGATGTCGGAATGGCGTAACAACGCATGCATGACTTCGCTATCGATCAGCGAACTCATGCGCTCGATCACGGCTTCCGCCAGGAGATATTCATTTGCGATATTTTCCAGCGTTTCTCCAGTCAGCGGCGATTTTCCCTCTCCCGTATGCAGTTCCGCCTCCGTCAACGCCAGGCCCAGCAGATATTGCTTGAGCTCGTGATCGTCCTTGACGTAGCGTTCCTGCTTGCCGTGCTTGATCTTGTACAACGGCGGCTGGGCGATGAAGATATGGCCGCGCTCGATCAGTTCCGGCATCTGTCGGTAAAAGAAAGTAAGCAGCAAGGTGCGGATATGCGAGCCATCCACGTCGGCATCAGTCATGATGATGATGCGGTGATAGCGCAATTTGTCAGGGTTATACTCGTCCTTGCCGATACCGGTACCAAGCGCCGTGATGAGGGATGCAATTTCCTGCGAGGAAATCAGCTTGTCAAAACGGGCTTTTTCCACATTGAGGATTTTTCCTTTCAGCGGCATGATGGCCTGGAACTTGCGGTCGCGTCCCTGCTTGGCCGAGCCGCCGGCGGAATCGCCCTCCACCAGATAAAGCTCGGACAGAGCCGGATCCTTCTCCTGGCAATCCGCCAGCTTTCCGGGTAAACCCATGCCATCCAGCACACCTTTGCGCCGCGTCAATTCCCGCGCCTTGCGCGCTGCCTCGCGCGCTCTGGCCGCTTCGATGATCTTGCCGCAGATGATTTTCGCATCGACCGGATGCTCCATGAGGAATTCCGCCAATTTGAGCGATACGATTTCTTCCACTACCGGCCGCACTTCCGACGAGACGAGCTTTTCCTTGGTTTGGGATGAAAACTTGGGTTCGAACAGCTTGACTGACAAAACACATGACAGACCCTCGCGCATGTCGTCGCCCGAGGTTTCGATTTTGGCTTTTTTTGCGAGATCGCTTTTTTCGATGTAATTGTTCAGGGTGCGCGTCATGGCAGCGCGCAAACCCGTGAGATGAGTACCGCCATCCTTTTGCGGAATATTGTTTGTAAAGCACAGCACCTGCTCGGTATAGCTGTCATTCCATTGCATGGAGACTTCCACCGCAATGCGGTCTTTTTCTCCCGCTGCATAGAAGATATTGGGATGAAGCACCGACTTGGTGCGATTGACATACTCGACAAAACTCTTGACCCCACCCACAAAGGCAAATGTTTCTTCCTTGGCGTTGCGTTGGTCTATGAGATGGATTTTGACACCATTGTTGAGAAAGGAAAGTTCCCGCAGCCGCTTGGCAAATATGTCGTAGTGGTATTCGATATCTCCGAATATTTCCTTGCTCGCCAGAAAATGTACTTCGGTGCCACGTCGTTCAGTCTTTCCGGTCGTAGCCAGCGGCCCCACCGGCACGCCCATGCGGAACTCGATCTGATGGATCTTTCCATCCCGACGGATGGAAAGGCGTAACCATTCCGACAGAGCATTCACGACCGAGACGCCAACGCCGTGCAAGCCGCCTGATACCTTGTATGAATCTGAATCGAACTTACCTCCGGCGTGGAGTTCGGTCATGACGATTTCAGCAGCGGAACGCTTGAGCTCGTCATCCTGCTTTATGCCTGTCGGAATGCCGCGACCATTGTCCTGGACCGTAACCGAGTTGTCGGGGTGGATAATGACCGAAATCTCATCACAGTAACCGGCCAGCGCCTCGTCAATCGCATTATCCAATACCTCGAATACCATATGGTGCAGGCCGGTGCCGTCGCTGGTATCGCCAATGTACATACCGGGACGCTTGCGCACCGCATCGAGCCCTTTCAGGATCTTGATGCTGTCCGAGCCATAGTCGGCGGAGCTTTTGCTTTTTTGCTGCCGGGAACGCTCTTTTTCGTTCATTGCTATCTTCAGTTGTTTCAGTTATTTGAAACGAAATATCCACTCCCTTCCACACTGACGGATTCGCAATGACTTTATTGCAAATCCTGCTGACTGCTATCGGGAAACATCTAGAGCAAACGCTACGGAGAGCCGGTTTTCACTCACCTGTGGGATCAGGGCTCAGGAAGCCACTCAGGGAAGGCTCAAGGAAACTCAACAAAGATCGTAGCTGAGTCTGCAATACAGGAAAATGCCGTGCAGTAATCAAAGGATTATACCATAACCGACCGAGGGACGCTTTTGCCCCTGTGAAGCTGCAAAGCCTGTGAATGACCTGACATTTACCTCATATGCGCATGGGCATGACCACATATTTGAAACTGTCGTTACCTGGAATGGTAATCAACGCACTGCTGTTGGCATCGCCAAATGCACACGTTACTGTTTCACTGTCCGCATTGTTCAGCACATCAAGCAGATAAGTAATGTTGAAGCCGATGTCGAGACCGTCTCCATTGTATTGAAGTTCCAGTTCTTCCTGCGCTTCTTCCTGTTCGCTGTTATTGCAGACGATTCGAAGATTGTCGGCGGTAAGGATGAGACGGACTCCGCGAAATTTTTCATTGGACAGGATTGCAGCGCGTTGCAGTGTCTGAAGTAGTAACAGACGGTTTATGTCGAATTGCTTCTGATAGCCGGTGGGAATGACGCGGTTATAGTCCGGAAATTTTCCATCGACCACTTTGGATACCAGAACGACATTGGAGAAGGTAAAACGCACCTGGTTCTGAAGAACCTCTATGGTTACCGGGTCCTCGGTTTCATTCAATAGCCGGGATAATTCGAGCACCACTTTGCGAGGAAGAATGACTTCCTTTCTTTCCAATGATGTCTCGAGCATCATCAGGGCGAATGCCAACCGATGGCCATCGGTGGCAACCACTTTCAGTTGATTGTTTTCCAGCAATAACAGCAGCCCATTCAGGTAGTAGCGAATGTCCTGGTGAGCCATGGCATACTGTACCATCGCCAAGAGATGCTTCAGTTCCTTCTGCTGGACCTTGACTGTTCCCTGCGTTTCATTACTTTCGGGGAATTTTGGAAAATCTTCAGCAGGAAGTGTTTGCAGATTGAAGCGACTTTTTCCCGCCTTGGCCTGAAGACGACTATCGTTCGTTTCCAACGTCACCCGCATTTTCTCGGGGAGTGCGCGCAATATATCCTGAAGCTTTTTTGCAGCAACCGTTACCGAGTATTCCTCCCTCACCTTGCCCCCATCCGTGGTGGAGGTAGTAATCTGGATTTCAAGATCGGTCGCGATAAACGAAATGTTTTCCTGCTTGCGCTCGATGAGTACGTTGGAGAGGATGGGTAAGGTATGACGTCGCTCGACAATACCGGTAACCGTTTGCAAAGGCTTGAGCAGTGTATCCCTGTCGGCTTCTATCAGTTTCATTTTCTAATTGTAAAGCTAGTAATAGTTAATAAGAAATGGCGAAATCCGGTAAAAGTAGGGAAATTCGCCTGATATCAGCATATTAGGCTATTTTGTATTTCTGTATCAATAAGGTATGGACTGTGGATAGTTTGTGAGCAGAATTAAAGTCTAAATAAAAGCGATGAGTTATCCCCAATTCATCCTGATGTTAACTTCAGTTTTTTGTTCAGCTTGTGATTAGCCGCGGAGAATGTGCAGTAAGGTATTGAAGTCACGATTGACGGCAGGATCGGAAGCGCGCAATTCGGCAATCTTCCGATATCCATGCAGTACGGTGGTATGATCCCGACCCCCGAAAGCTTCCCCGATATCGGGCAGGCTCAGAGGAGTGAGTTCCTTGGAGATGGCCATGGCCATTTGGCGGGGGCGGGCAACAACCCGCGACCGCTTTTTGGAGTACATTTCGGCGACCTTGATCTTGTAGTAATCCGCCACTGTTTTTTGAATGTTTTCAATGGAGATTTGCCGGTTCTGTACCGCCAGTAGATCTTTCAATGCTTCCCGTGCCAAATCCAGCGTCAGGGCATGACCGGTGAAGCGTGAGTAAGCAACCACTCTTTTCAAAGCGCCCTCCAGTTCGCGTACGTTGGAGCGAATGTGTTTTGCGATGAAAAAGGCGACGCTTTCATCCAGAATGATATCTTCCATCAACGCTTTCTTCAGGAGAATCGCGACACGCATTTCCAGTTCAGGAGGTTCCACCGCTACTGTCAAGCCCCACCCGAAACGCGAAATCAACCGTTCTTCCATGCCCGCGATTTCCTTCGGGTAAGAGTCGCAGGTGATGATGACTTGCTTATGCGCTTCGATCAGGGCGTTGAAGGCATAGAAAAACTCTTCCTGCGTACGGTTTTTTCCCCCAAAAAACTGGATATCGTCGATCAGCAGCAGGTCCAGCGAATGATAGTAGCGCTTGAATTCATCGAATGCCTTATGTTGGTAAGCCCTTACTACGTCTGAAACGTATTGCTCCGAGTGAATGTAGCGAACCTTGGCAGCCGGATTTTGCTCCACAACGAAATTGCCGATCGCTTGAATCAGGTGGGTTTTTCCCAATCCTACCCCCCCGTAGATGAAGAAGGGGTTATAAGCAACGCCGGGACGTTCCGCAACCTGAATAGCCCCGGCCCGTGCCAGCTGGTTTGCCTTTCCTGTGACGAAAGTGTTGAAGGTGAAAGAGGGATTCAGTCGGGTTGGATTTTTTTCCTGTTTTTCCTTCGCATCCTTTGTATCTTTCGTATCCTTCGGGGCCTTTTGCGCTGATTCTGTCGGCGCATCGAACACCGCAGTAATCGAATGGGAAGCCGTGCCGTTATTCCTCCCAGTCGAGGGGGACGCGCTGGCCGGAATTTGTCCGGCTAGCTCCAACTGCAGCTGAACCGGACGCGCGAAGTGGTTTTCCGCCATCTGCGTGATGTCGCTTAAAAAGTTGTCCTTTACCCACTGGAGGACAAAACGGTTGGGTGCGATCAGCCTGAGGGCGGGCTCGGGCGAGTCGTCCGACAGTTGCAGGCGCAGGGGTTTGATCCAGGTATTGAATTGCTGCGCGCTCAGTTCATTTTCAAAATATTCGAGACAGGCAAGCCAAAAGGTATCCGGTGCAAGCATGATATTAATGACTCGTTGGGGAAGGAACGGAAGTTGCGAGCGAGGTGAGCGGAATATTCTAGACCGTT